>NZ_JAEUPY010000848.1 GCF_016790065.1 Steroidobacter sp. | reverse complement strand
TCCTGCTGAGTCAACCAGCGCCGATTCAATTCGTGTAACGGGTTGTCGGGCTGGAAACGATTCAAATAAACCACGGTGGGCGTCGTGCCCACCGCGGCCAGGGTCAGGCGGACGGCGTTGATGGTGCCGAGCTCGGCATCGGCCACCAATAACATCCGGTCCACCTCCAAGCGTCGCAACAGTTCGAGGCTATCGCCGTCGCTAGACAGTGGCGAGCGCACGCCGCCGACGGTTTCGACGAAGCCGATGTCGACGTTGGCAGGCCAGCGGATCTCGCTGACGATCTCTGACATCCACACCGGGCCGCGGCCCAGCGCATTCGCTGCCATCGGCGGGGCCATCGCCAGCGGATAACAACGGTGTGCAGGACAAATGTCTGCCAGGTCTTCGCCGCTGGCTCCTGCGAGCAGCGACGCGTCAGTGTTGATGTCGTCCGGTGCATAGGACTGCACGGGTTTGCGGGCGGCTACTCGCGCGCCGCGCAGCTTGAGCGTTGCCAACAGCTGCGTGGTCACCCAGGTCTTCCCAACTTCCGTGTTCGTCCCGATCACACCGATCAATAGGGAAGGTCTGGTAACAATCGAAGTCATGCTTGGATATTTTGTAGCTAGCTTAAGTTGAGTTTGGCGAGCGCGTCTTGCAGAGTCCTGATCATGCTTTCGGTATGCGATGCCGACAACGCGACTCGCAGCCGGGCGGTGCCTTTGGGCACGGTCGGCGGGCGAATCGCCGGCACATGGATGCCGATCTCTCTGAGCTGAGATGCTGCGGCGAGTGCTGCAGCATCCTCACCTAGCACGATGGGCACGATGGCCGAAGGATGTCCGGGGCGAAGCATATCGATATGAGATCGCAGCCGAGTGCGCAAGCGATCGCCTTCCTGGCTGCGATAAATTCGCACTGCCGCGCTAGCGGCAGCTGTGTCGGCGGGTGACAGGCCGGTGGTGAAGATGAATGTCCTCGCGCGATTCACGAGCAATTCGATCAAACGACCGGAGCCGGCCACGAAGCCGCCCAACGAGCCTAGCGTCTTCGAAAGTGTGCCGACGTGCAACACCTGTAACTCATAAATCGATTCCAGCTCGGGGCCGAGCGCGGCATGCGCTCCATCGATCACCAATAGTGCGCTGTGTTCGATACACAACTGCGCGAGCGCGGACAGCGGCGCGGTGTCGCCATCCATGGAAAACACCGATTCGGTGACCACGATTTTGCGACCTGGAGTCTGTCTAAGCAGGCTTTGCAAGTGCTCTAGATCGAGATGGCGGTAGATCACACTGCGGGCTTTGGCCAGGCGACAGCCGTCAATGATGGAAGCGTGATTCAATGCGTCGCTGAATAGCGTCACATCGGCTTCGCCCAATGCCGTGAGCACGCCAAGATTGGCGGCATAGCCCGACGAAAACACCAGCGCACGCTCGGCATGTTTCCACTCCGCGAGCTGCGATTCCAATTGCACATGCAAGGTGCGAGTGCCGACGATCAGGCGCGACGCCAGTGCACCGGTGCCGAAACGTTCGATAGCGTCAATGGCTGCGCGTCGCACCTCCGGATGCGAAGCGAGGCCCAGGTAATCATTTGACGCAAACGATGTGAGCAATTTATCGCGCACCGTGCCGGCCGGCCCGTCACCGTCGAACGGTACTGGCTCGCGATATCTATCGATGGCGCGCAGGCCGGCGAGTTCGCGCTCTGCCCAAGCGTTCCAGTCGGTCATGCCGTCTCCTCCAGGGCCGCGGCCAGCGTCGCAACGATGCGATCGACTTCCGCTGCCGTGATGGTGAGTGGCGGCACGAGCGTGATGACGGGGCCCATGGAGCGCGAAAGCACGCCGCGTTTCACCATCGCTATACAAGTTCGGCGCGCGAGCTTGGGATCGTCGCTCGTGTCCAATTCGACTGCGCCCATCAAACCGACCAGACGGATTTGTTTCACGCGCTTGAAGGGACGAATGCGAGTCTCGAGCGCGGAGCGCAATTGCTCGGAGCGCTCACGAACGTTGTCAAGGACGGGCGGCTCTGCCATCAGCTGTAAATGTTTGAGGGCCACTGCTGCTGCCAGCGCATTTCCGCCGTACGAATGACCGTGATACAGCGTCTTCTCGCTGAGGTCCGGACCGAGGAACGCGGCGAATACTCGGTGTGATGCGACGGTGGCGGACATGGGCAGATAACCGCCAGTGATGCCTTTGCCCAAACACAGAATGTCGGGTCGCAGTCCGCATTGTTCCGACGCGAACAAGGTGCCGGTGCGACCGAAGCCGGTGGCGACTTCATCGCAAATCAACAACACACCGGTGTCGTGACAGGCCTGCGCCAATGCTGCGAAGTCTTCTGCAGGCGCGATCGACATGCCTGCAGCACCTTGCACCAACGGCTCGACGACCACGGCCGCGAGTTTGTGTTGATGCTCACGAACCAACTGGGCTGCGGCATGCAATGCGCCGGGTTCGGTGAAGGCCGGCGCGCGGATCACCGGAAAGCGCAACGGATCAAAAATTTGTGTGCCGAAGCCGCCGCCGCCCAAGGACAGCGAACCGATGGTGTCGCCGTGATAGCCATCGCCGAACGCGAGATACGTCGTGCGGCCTTGTTCGCCTTGGTTGGTCCAATACTGGAATGCAATTTTCAACGCTTGCTCGACCGCGGCGGCGCCGTCGGACGCGAAGATCGTATGTGCACGATCCACCGGCACCACTTTCGCCAAGGCTTCGGCGAATTCGATGACGATACGATTGCCGTTGCCGAGCATGGTGGAGTGCGCCACCCGATCCAGCTGATCGCGAATGGCTTGATCGAGTTCGGGCACGCGATGGCCGAGTGTGGTCACCCACAGCGACGAGATCGCGTCGAGGTAGCGGCGCCCGTCAACGTCAATCAGCTCTCGGCCTTCGGCTCGTTCCACGATGACCGGGCTGTTCACGCCATAACAGTCCATCTGAGTGAAGCCGTGCCAGACCGTGGCAGCGTCTCGTTCGAGCCAGTTCATGCTGTCAACCTCGTCTACAGAAGCAGGTCGACAGTGTAAGCGACTATGATCCGCCGATGGAAAAAACCTATATCTCGGCCGATTCCTTGCTGCGGGACTCACTGGCCTTGGGTGTCCAGATTGTGCGCAGTGGCTATCGGCCCTCGTTCGTGGTGGGCATTTGGCGCGGCGGGGCGCCCATCGGCATCTGTGTACAGGAGGTGCTGGAGTACAACGGCGTCGAGTGCGACCACATCGCGATTCGTACCTCGTCGTACCAGGGCATCGACCAACAAGCCAAGACCGTGCGGGTGCATGCCGTCGACTATCTGGTGTCGCAGTTGAGTGCCGAAGATCAGTTGCTATTGATCGACGATGTGTTCGATTCGGGCCGCAGTTTGGAGGCGGTGATCGGCGAACTGCAGCGCCGCTGTCGTCGCAACATGCCGGAGCAAGTCCGGATCGCGACGGTGTATTACAAGCCGACTCGCAACACCAGTGCGCTGCGGCCGGATTATTTTATTCGCGAGACCGATCAGTGGCTGGTGTTCCCGCACGAAGTGCAGGGACTGACGCGCGAAGAGATTCTGGCCAACAAGCCGGTCGGCGCAGATTTCTTCTTGGACCAGAAATAACTCAAGGTCGCATCAGATCGGCCAGCGTGAGTGCGACCACCGCCGTGGCCTTTTTCAAATCGTCCAAGCGCAAACATTCATCGGCGCCGTGGCCGTTCGCTTCTTGCAGCGTCCTCGGCCCCGCGCCGTAGAGCACGGTAGGAATGCCGGCGGAGGAGTAGTGCCTCGCGTCCGTGTACAGCGGCACGCCACGCACGGGGATTGCAACACCGAACTCGGCCTCGGCGTGAGTGCGAAGCGCGATGATCAATCGAGCGGCGCCCGGCAGTTCGAGCAACGGCTCGGCCTGCATGATTTGTTTGATCTCGACCGTGATGCCAGGTCGATGCGAGATTGCCGCTTCGATCACGGCATGCAGTTGCGACTCGGCGTCTGCCGCCGACTCTTCCGGAATGACACGACGATCCAGACGAAGCGTGACTCGATCCGGCACGACGTTGGTGTTGATGCCGCCTTGAATCAGTCCCACCGTGAGCGTGGGCGTGTCGATGCCCGGTACTTTGGAGTGCTGCTGCGACAACTCATCGCGATGTTCGTACAGCGCTTTGAGAATATCGGTGGTCGCTGCCAATGCGTCGACGCCGGTAGACGGCATGGCGGCGTGGCCAGACTTGCCGTTGACCACCACTTCCAAATGCAAACAACCGTTGTGCGCGCTGGTTACTGCATAGGAAAAGCCGGCGCAGATTGCCAGGTCGGGTTTGCTCAGTTGTCGTTCTACCAAACGCTTCGGGCCGATGTTGCCGCCGACTTCTTCGTCATAGGTGAAGTGCAACTCCACCGCGCCGTTCAGCGGCACGCTCTGCTTTTCCAGGTCGAGCAATGCCAGCAGCGCCCAGGTGTAAGTGGCGAAGTCGGATTTGCTCACGGCGACACCGCGGCCAAACATGGTCAAGCCATGATCGGCATCGTCGATGATTTCCGCGCCATATGGATCGCGCGTCCAACCGCCCCCGGGAGGCACGACGTCGCCATGTGCGTTCAGTGCGATCGTCGGTCCGCCGCGGCCGAAGCGTCGGCGAACGATCAGATTGGTCGCCGAGATCATGCCGTTTGTTGTTACTGCCGCTGCTGGTACGACGTCCTTTTCGACTTCCAGGTCGAGCAGGCCCTCCAGCAACTCGTGCGCACGTTCAGCGGCCGAGGCGCAGTCGCCCGGCGGGTTGTCGCTGGGCACGCGCACCAGTTCAGCAAGGAATTCCACTTGCCGGATGAACTCGCGTTCCAGAAAGGCATGCACCTTCCCTCGGACGGTCTCGGACATTCAGGCACCCAGGTTGGATCGAGTTATAAGTTTGCGCCAGCTAGCGTGCAGCTCGAGGCGGCATTATAAAGATGACGCACTGATCGGCGCAGCAACCGTCGTTGACGAATCGTTGACATTCAGCGATGGCGCGGGCTGCGTTGGAACCATCAGTGAGGTCGACCGCTTAGTAGGGGACTCGATTCCATCCGAATTCTTCTGGAGGATGAAACCATGCGTGCCTTTGCTTTGCTTGCCGTGACCGCGATGTTGTTCGCGGCCGGTTGCGCTAAAAAAGATGACACCTCGGTGGCACCGCCGGCCGATACGGCGCCAGCTCCGGCTGAAGTTGCGCCAATGCCGTCGGAAACACCGCCGCCTGCCGATGCCACTACGCCGCCACCGGATAGCACTACGCCACCGGCTGATGGCACTACGCCGCCGCCGGCGCAGTAATCGGGCCGCAGAGGCGGCGTCATGCTGGCGCCGCCTCACTCGCTCATAACGGACCATAACTTCCTTATCACCTCGCCGTTACTGACACGCCCGAGGCCTGGCTGCAGAATCACTGCCCCTCGATCTGGTCGGCAGTGACAACAATGAAAATTCGGCCCTGGTTAGCCTTGCTCGGCGTGCTGCTCACGTCCGCAGTGTTTTCGCAGCGGGCGTTCTCACAAGAACTGCTCAACGCCTCCTACGACGTCGCTCGCGAACTGTTCGACGATATCAATCCGGCCTTCGTCGCCGAGTGGCAACAAAAAGCCGGTAAGACGCTGAAGATTCGTCAGTCGCACGGCGGTTCATCGAAGCAGGCGCGTGCTGTTGCCGAAGGCTTGGCGGCCGACGTGGTGACATTCAACCAGGTCACCGACATCCAGCTGCTGCACACGCAGGGCCTGGTCGGTGCCGACTGGCGGCAACGCTTGCCGAACAACTCCTCGCCGTTCTATTCATTGCCGGTGTTGTTGGTGCGCGAAGGCAATCCCAAGCAAGTGAAGGACTGGTCGGATCTGGCCAAGCCCGGCATTCAAGTGGTGTTCCCGAATCCCAAGACCTCGGGCAACGGTCGTTACACGTATCTGGCTGCTTATGCCTACGCGCTGTCACAGAACAAAGGCGATGCAGCCAAAGCCAAGGACTTCGTCACTCGGTTGCTCGCCAACGTGCCGGTGTTCGATACCGGCGGCCGCGGCGCGACCACTACTTTCATCGAGCGCGGCATCGGCGACGTGCTGGTGACGTTCGAAAGCGAGATCACTGCGATTCGTCGCGAGTATGGCAAGAGCAACTTGCAGGCCGTCATTCCTTCCGTGAGCTTGCGTGCCGATTTCCCGGTGGCGGTGGTCGACAAAGTCGTGGATCGCAAAGGCACGCGCGAACCGGCGACGGCTTACTTGAAGTATCTGTACAGCCCCGCCGGCCAAGAGATCATCGCCAAACATTACAACCGCGTGCATGACGCCAACGTATCCAAGAAGTACGCGGCGCAGTTCCCGGCAGTGAAGTTGCTGACGGTCGAAGAAACGTTCGGCAGCTGGGACTCGGTGGTCAAAACTCACTTTGCCGACGGCGCCATCTTGGACCAGGCGTTGGCCAAAGCACCGGCGCGCTGATCGCCCGGATTTCTCGTTAGCTCCGAGCATTGCGCAGCAGGTCGGTTCGCGCCATCCTGCCGCGCAGAGCAACGGAGAGACCGCAATGAGCGATGTGCTGTATGAAGAGCGCGGCCGGGTGGCCGTCGTTACGTTGAATCGACCCGAAGCCTTGAACGGCTTCACCCACGAGATGCGGGTCGGCATCATCGAGGCGTTCAACAGGATCGCGGCGGCTGAACATATTCGCGCCGTGGTGTTGACCGGAGCGGGGCGTGGCTTCAGCGCCGGCGCCGATCTGAATGCGTTGCCGCCTTCGGGAATCGAGGTCGCGGCCATGCTGGAAAATGAATTCGGCCCCGGCTTGCTGGCCATCGCCGATCTGCCCAAGCCGGTGATCGCGGCCGTGAACGGTTTCGCGAGCGGGGTCGCGGCGGGCTACGTGCTGGCCAGCGACATCGTCTTGATGGGCGACAAAGCGTTTCTGCAACTGCCGTTCGCCAAAATCGGTCTGGTGCCCGATGGCGGCCTGACCTGGTTGTTCGCGCAGCGGCTGGGGCCCCGGCTGTCGTTCGAACTGGCGCTCAGCGGCGATCGTATTCCCGCCGCCCGCTGTGTCGAGCTGGGTTTGGCGAATCGCGCGGTGCCCGACGCCGACCTGTTCAATGAAGCGTTCGCGCTGGCCGAGAAATTGGCCGACGCCGCGCCGTTATCGGTGGCCGGCACGAAGCAGCTGCTGCGTCGGGCGCCGTCGCTGGATTTCGCCGGTGCCATCCGCGCCGAAGGTGAATTGCAGAAGGATTGCATCGACAGCCAGGACTTCCGTGAAGGCGTAAAGGCGTTCTTCGACAAGCGCCCGCCCAAATTCACCGGACGCTGAGCGGCGGCCCAGGCGTTGCCGTAGGCGCTGCGCGGCCCAACCAAGTCCGTAGCCGGGCTTGCCCCGGCCAGCGCTGGGGGCGCCTGGCAGCCAAATGGCCGCCCTAGCGGCGTCGCCACCCCTCGATGACCCGCCGTGCGCTTAGCGAACGCCTGAAAAACCCGGCCATGGGGTGCACGCGGGGCAATTGTCCATATAAGCTCCGCACCCCTGCGGGGAATTATCTGCAACAGGGTCTGGTTGGAGCATTTGAATGAGTATTCGTTTGAAGGTGGTGGACCGTAACGGCGGCGAGCACGAGGTAGAGACGGCGCCGCAAGGCTCATTGATGGAAACGCTGCGCGAGCTGGATTATGGCGTCAGCGCCATTTGCGGCGGCATGTGTTCCTGTGCCACTTGCCACGTCATCATTGCTCCGGAATGGTTCGAGAAGCTGCCCGAGCGGCAGAGCGACGAAGGCGATTTGCTCGCCGAGCTGCAGTTCCGCCAGGACACCTCCCGGCTGTCGTGCCAGGTGCAGCTGAAGCCGGAGTACGACGGCCTGCGCGTCACGCTCGCCCCGGAAGAATGATCGATTTCGATACATAACTCATGTCCACCGAGACTCACACCGACCCCATTTATGTCGTCGGCGGCGGCCACGCCGGCGGCGAAATTGCGTTTGCGCTCCGCCAGCAGGGCTACACCGGGCCGTTGACCATCATCGCTGAGGAAGGCCATTTGCCGTATCAGCGGCCGCCGCTGTCCAAGGCTTATTTGAAGGGTGAGTGCGAAGCGTCGTCGCTGTATCTGCGCCAACAAGCGGCGTATGAGAAAGCCAACATCGACGTGTTGCTGAGCCGCCGCGTCGAGCGTATCGATCGCGCCGCCAAGCAGCTGGTATTGGACGATGGTCGCGAGCTGAAATATTCCAAGTTGGCGCTGGCCACCGGCGGTCGCGCTCGTCGCATGACCATCGAAGCGGCGGCTCGTGCCGAGCGCGCCAATAACTTTCATTACCTGCGTAGCATCGACGACGTGATCGCGATCCGCTCGCGCTTCGAGTCCGGCAAGCGCCTGGTAGTGATCGGCGGTGGTTATGTCGGATTGGAAGTCGCCGCATCGGCGATTACGCGCGATGTGAACGTGACGGTGCTCGAAGCGCTGCCTCGCGTGCTGGCACGAGTGACCGCGCCACAAATGTCCGAGTTCTATGAACGCGTGCATCGGAATGCCGGCGTCGATTTGCGCACCAACATCGAAGTGACCGGGCTGGACTTCAACGAAGCCGGCGACGCGGTCACTGCCGTTCACTGCACCGGCGGTGTGGTGATCCCGGCGGACGTGGTGGTCGTGGGTATCGGCTTGTTGCCGAACACCGAAGTGGCGCAGGCGGCGGGCTTGGATGTCGACAACGGGATCGTGGTGAACGAGTACGCCGTGACTTCCGATCCGGATATCGTCGCTGCCGGTGATTGCACCAATCATCCCAGCACGTTCTGCGGCCGGCGGATTCGCTTGGAATCGGTGCCGAACGCGGTCGAGCAGGCGCGCGTCGCGGCGGCTTCGCTGGCTGGCAAGCCCAAGGCTTACGATTCGGTGCCCTGGTTCTGGTCCGATCAATACGATCTGAAATTACAAATGACCGGCCTGTCGCAGGGCTACGATCAGTTCGTGTTGCGCGGCTCGCCGGACAACAAGTCGTTCGCTGCCTTTTACTTGAAGGCCGGCAAGCTGATCGCCTGCGATGCCGTCAATCGCGCGCAGGAGTTCATGGTCGCCAAGCGCCTGGTGGCGGCTTGCCAAGCGTTCGATCCGGCCGTGTTGGCCGACGAATCGGTGCCGCTGAAGACGCTGGCGCCGCCGGTGCAAGCGGCCGCTCCGCAGAGCTGATATCGCTAACGGCGGCCCGCTAACAACCGGGCCGCCGCTTCGGCAATACCCCATTGGTCGTCGCGCCGGCCGCTGTGGCAAAGTGGCGCCTGATACTCCAAGGACCAATCAGGGGGCACGCGATGACCGAAGCAACTTCGAGCGGCTTCAAGCCTAAGAAATCCGTGGCACTGTCCGGCGTCACCGCCGGCAACACGGCGCTGTGTACGGTGGGCCGCAGCGGTAACGATCTACATTATCGCGGTTATGACATTCTCGACGTCGCCAAGAGTTGCGAGTTCGAGGAAATCGCCTTCCTGTTGATTCACGGCAAGCTGCCGAATCATGCCGAGCTCGCCGGCTACAAGGCCAAGCTGGCGCGTCTGCGCGGTCTACCGGCCGCCGTGAAATCGGTGCTGGAGCAATTGCCGGCCGCGGCCCATCCGATGGACGTGATGCGCACCGGCGTTTCGACGCTGGGCTGTGTGCTGCCGGAGCCTGAACATCACGGGGCTGCCGCGGCTCGCGACATCGCCGACCGGTTGATCGCCAGCCTCGGCTCCATGCTCACCTATTGGTATCACTACAGCCATCACGGCCGCCGCATCGAGGTGGATACCGATGACGATTCCATCGGTGGCCATTTCCTGAGCTTGTTACATCAGCAGACACCGTCGCGTGAATGGGTGCATGCGATGCATACGTCGCTCATTCTGTACGCCGAGCATGAGTTCAACGCGTCCACGTTTGCCGGTCGCGTCATCGCCGGCACCGGATCGGACATGTATTCGGCCATCACCGGTGCCATCGGCGCGCTGCGTGGTCCGAAGCATGGCGGTGCCAACGAAGTCGCCTTCGAAATTCAGCAGCGCTATGACTCGCCCGATCAGGCCGAGGAAGACATTCGTAAGCGGGTGGCCAACAAAGAAGTGATCATCGGCTTCGGTCATCCGGTCTACACCATTTCCGACCCGCGCAACGAAGTGATCAAGCAGGTCGCCAGTCAGTTGGCGCAGGATGCCGGCGACACCAAGATGTTCGACATCGCCGCGCGCCTGGAAAAGGTGATGAAAGACGTCAAAAACATGTTCCCCAATCTCGACTGGTTCTCCGCGGTGTCGTATCACCTGATGGGAGTGCCGACCGCGATGTTTACCCCGCTGTTCGTGATCGCACGCACGACGGGTTGGGCTGCGCATGTCATCGAGCAGCGTGAAGACGGCAAGATCATTCGTCCCAGCGCCAACTACGTCGGGCCGGAGAACTTGCAGTTCGTGCCGCTCGACCAGAGGCAGTAATCGAGTTCGAATGGCACATTACGATCTCAAGTCGGCGCAGCGGCCGGCACCGGATGAGTTGCTGGTCGCAATCGCGGAGTACGTGCTGTCGTATCGGGTCGACAGCGAGACCGCTTACGAGACCGCTTACTATTGTTTGATGGATACGTTGGCGTGCGGCTTCCAGGCGCTGCGCTATCCGGCTTGCACCAAGTTGCTCGGTCCAGTGGTCCCCGGGGCGGTGATGCCAGGCGGCGCTCGTGTGCCTGGCACCAGTTACGAACTCGATCCGGTGCAGGCCGCATTCAATATCGGCGCGATGGTTCGTTGGCTGGACTTCAACGACACCTGGCTGGCGGCGGAGTGGGGTCATCCTTCGGATAACCTCGGCGGCATCCTGGCCGTGGCGGATTTCATGTCTCGCCGGCATGCGGCACAGGGCAAGTCGGTGCTCCATGTGCGCGACTTGCTCACCTACATGATCAAGGCGCACGAGATTCAAGGCGTCGCGGCATTGGAGAACAGTTTCAACCGCGTTGGCCTGGATCATGTGCTGTTGGTGCGCATTGCTTCGACGGCCGTGACCACCGCCATGCTGGGCGGCACGCGTGAGCAGGTCATCAATGCTGTTTCCAACGCCTGGATCGATGGCGGCGCATTGCGAGCCTATCGTCACGCGCCCAACACCGGCTCCCGCAAGAGCTGGGCAGCCGGCGATGCGACCAGCCGAGCCGTGCGTCACGCGTTGATGGCGATGGTGGATGAGATGGGCTATCCCTCCGCGATCAGCGCGCCGACCTGGGGTTTTCAAGAAGTGCTGATGAAGGGCAAGCCGCTGTCCATGCCTCAGCCCTTCGGCAGCTATGTGATGGAGAACATCCTGTTCAAGCTGTCCTACCCCGCCGAGTTTCATGCGCAGACGGCGGTGGAGGCGGCGATGAAGTTGCATCCGCAGGTTCGTCGGCAGCTGGAGCAGATCGAACGCATCGTGATCGAGACTCAAGAGTCCGGCGTGCGCATCATCGACAAGACCGGGCCGTTGAACAATCCCGCCGACCGTGACCATTGCATCCAATATATGGTCGCCGTTCCTTTGATCTTTGGCCGGCTGCAAGCGTCCGACTATGAAGACGCCGTTGCTCGAGATCCGCGCGTCGACGCGCTTCGCGAACTCATGGTCGTTAACGAGAATCCGACCTTCACTCAGGAATACCTGGCCGCCGACAAGCGAGCCATCGGCAATGCCGTGCAAGTGTTCTTCAAAGACGGCACTCGGACCGAGCGCGTGCAGGTCGACTATCCCATCGGCCATCGCAAGCGACGCGCCGAGGGCATGCCGGTGCTGGTGCAAAAGTTCGAAGCCTCGGTGGCCGGACATTTCTCGGCAAAGCAG
>NZ_JAEUPY010000165.1 GCF_016790065.1 Steroidobacter sp. | reverse complement strand
CTCAAACCGTGTTTGGTCCGGCCGAGCGCACCGATGGCATCGCATCGATGGCATCCACGTTCGATCTGGATGCCGAAGTGGCCGATCGCGCGCGCATGATTGTCAGCTGTGGCGTCGCTGAGCCGGATCCCATCAATGCTCGGCTGGAAGAGCTGCGAACCAGCACTTACTACCGGCGTCTGGATGAAACCGGACGTCGTCGCCTGCGCGATTTGTTAGCTCGGATCCTGCCGATGCTTGCGTCCGACACCGCGCCGACCACGACGTTGGCCAGAACCTTACGTATTTTCGAGAGAATCGCCGGGCGTACGGTGTATCTCGCGCTGCTGACCGAGAACGTCTCGGCCTTGCGTCGCTTGGTCGAGCTCTGTGCGCATAGCCAGTTCCTGGCCGATCAAATTGCCGCTCAGCCGTTGTTGCTGGACGAACTGATCGACGAGCGCTTCGTTGAAGAAGCGCCCTCGCGCGAGCAGTTCGCCAAGGATCTCGCGTCGTCACGCGGCCGCATGCAGCACGAGGATCCAGAACGTCAGGTCGAAATCCTGCGTCAGTTCCAGAGTGCCGCGATGTTTCGGGTGGCGGTCGCGGATCTCACCGCCGGCTTGCCGTTGATGAAGGTCAGCGATCGCTTGACCGACATTGCCGAGCTGATCGTGCAAGAAACATTGTCGCTGGCCTGGGCGCAAATGACAGCCAAGCATGGTGTGCCTGGTTATGTCGATGAGCAGGGTGCCGCCCGCGTCGCCAGCATGATCGTGATTGCGTACGGCAAGCTCGGCGGGCTGGAGTTAGGTTACGGCTCCGATCTGGATCTGGTGTTCCTGCACGATTCGGCGGGCGAGTCGCAGCGAACCGATGGCGCGCAACCGGTGGAGAACACGGTGTTCTTCCAACGGCTCGGTCAGCGCCTGGTGCATTTGTTGACCGTGCATACGGCAGCCGGGCGCTTGTATGAAGTGGATACGCGGCTGCGGCCCGGTGGCAACCGAGGATTGCTGGTGCAGTCGCTCGCCGCGTTCAAGGAGTATGAATTTCGCGAGGCTTGGACTTGGGAGCATCAGTCGCTGTTACGCGCTCGGGCCATCGCCGGCGATCCGCATGTCTGCGAGCAGTTCGAGCAGGCCCGCATCGATGTGTTGCGTCAGGCCGTCCGTCGTGACGATCTGAAGGACGAAGTTCGCAAGATGCGCGAGCGCATGCGTGAAAATTTGTCCAAGGCGCGCGCCGGGCAGTTCGATCTGAAGCAGGATGCCGGCGGGGTGGCCGACCTGGAGTTCCTGGTGCAGTTCTGGATGCTGCAATGGGCGGATCGCTATCCGGAGACGGTGACCTTCTCGGACAACATCCGGCAGCTCGAAAGCTTGGCCTCGGGCAACCTGGTGCCCCAGTCGCGGGTGGACTTTCTGGTCGAGACCTACCGCAAATACCGGCAGCGCATGCACCGCCTGGCCCTGGACGGCGCCAAAAACGTGGTCAGCGATGCGGAATTCGTGGCCGAACGGCGCGGTGTGGTGGAAGTTTGGCAAGAGGTCATGCGCGAGGCGGGCGATCTGCGATAATCCGCCCCCTCCAGCCCCATTAGCCGTGCGCCGACTTTGCCATGACGACTGAACCTGCCGCCAAGCTGATCCAGCCCAACGCTCAGAACCAGTACACCGTGACCGCGGCCGATCTGCCCCTGGCCTGCCCCATGCCGGGCATGCACTTGTGGAATTCGCACCCACGCGTGTTCCTGCCCATCGAGCGGACCGGCTGGGCCAAGTGCCCTTACTGCTCGGCTGAGTACACGTTACAGCGCTGAGTCGGTAACACCTCACGCTTCGAGGTGAGGGCTTTGGCTAACATGCCCCGATGACAAAAACATTCGATACCACGCCCGCGGCCGATGGCTTCCACATGCCGGCCGAGTTCGAGGCTCATGACGGTTGCTGGATGTTGTGGCCGGAGCGCTCGAGCAACTGGCGGCTCGGTGCCAAGCCGGCACAGCAAGCGTTCGCAGCCGTTGCTACGGCAGTCGCCACTGGTGAGCCCGTCACCGTCGGTGCATCTCGTGGTCAATACCTGCAGGCGCGTTCCATGCTGCCCGATGCGATTCGGGTCGTGGAGCTGTCGAGCGACGATGCCTGGATGCGGGATGTCGGTCCCACGTTCGTGGTCAACGCGCGCGGCGAGGCCCGGGGTGTGGACTGGGTGTTCAACGCTTGGGGCGGTATCAGCGGCGGCTTGTATTTCCCTTGGGACCAGGACGATCTGGTGGCGCGTAAGGTGCTCGAGATCGAAGGCAGCGACCGGTATCGCGCGCCGTTGGTGATGGAAGGCGGCGCCTTCCATGTCGATGGCGAAGGCACGCTGATTACCACCGAGGAATGCCTGCTCAGCCCGCATCGGAATCCGCAGCTCGACAAGGGCCAGCTGGAAATCCTGTTGCACGAATATCTGGGTGTGACCAGCGTCATCTGGCTGGGCAAAGGCGTCATCGACGATGAGACCAGCGGGCACGTCGACAATCTGTGTTGTTTCGCGCGGCCCGGCGAGGTCGTGCTCACCTGGACCGACAACAAGCGCGATCCGCAATATCAGGTGTCGAAAGATGCTTACGAGCGCTTGATGGATGCGCGTGACGCGCAAGGTCGCAAGTTGAAAGTGCACAAGCTGGTGCAGCCTGGGCCGCTCAAGCGCACACACGCAGAATCGCTCGACGTCGATGTGGCTGAAGGCGGCGCCTCGCGCAAAGCGGGCGAGCGCTTGGCCGCGTCGTACGTGAACTTTTATATGGGCAACTCCACCATCGTGATGCCGCTGCTCGATCCGAAGCAGGACGGCGCCGCGACGCGGGCCTTGCAAAAGATCTTTCCGGAGCGCCGTATCATCGGTGTTCAAGCGCGAGAGATTTTGCTCGGCGGCGGCAACATTCATTGCATCACGCAGCAAGTGCCGGCGCGAAAAGCGGCCGGTAAGGCTCAGAAGAGGAAATAGACCATGGCGGTTCGGCGCATCAGCAAGGCGGCTTTCGAACGAACCCTGCCGGCGCTGCGCGATGAGCTGCTCGATCTACAGCTGAAGTTACATACTTCTAAATCCTGTGCGGTCGCCGTCATCATTGCCGGCACCCCTGCTGCCGGCCGCAGCGAAACTGTCAACGAGCTGCTCGAGTGGCTCGATCCCAAACACATCGGTGTGCACGCGCTCGGCGTGCCCAGCACTCAGGATCGTAAGTTCCCGGCCTTGTGGCGTTACTGGCAGAAATTGCCGGCGCGCGGCCGCATCACTTTTTTCTTCGCCGGCTGGTACGGCGAATATCTCGGCGGCGTCAGCCAGCCGGATAGCAAGGCTCAGCAGCACGACAAGCGCGCTGTGGAAAGAATTCTCCGGCTCGAAAACATGCTGGTGCGAGACGGGGTGCGAGTGGTCAAGATCTACTTGCACACCGATCATGAAACTCAGCTGCGCCGCCTCGAGCAGTTGCGGGCCAGCAAGCTGACGCGTTGGCGCGTCACCAAGGAAGATCGCTGGCAGGCCAAACATTTCCAGCGCGTGCAACGAGTGGTGCAGAGCTGCTTGAAGGCCACGAATCATCAGGTCGCGCCCTGGCATCGGGTGGACGGCACCGACGAGGAATATCGGTTGCTGAGCGTCGGCAAGATCCTGCGCGACGAAATTGCGGCGGGCATCAAAGCTCGCGAACAGAAGCGACGCGATTGGCCGCAGGAGAAATTGGTCAAAGCAGCGCCGGTCAAAGTGGTGCAGCCGGCGCGGCCGGTCGATGACGATGAGTACGAGCGTCAGCTCGAAACGTTGCAAGGTCGGCTGGCGCGCTTGGTGCAAAAGTCGCGCTTCTGTAAGCATGGGCTGGTGCTGGCCTTCGAAGGTATGGATGCGGCCGGCAAGGGCGGCGCAATCCGCCGCGTTACGCATGCATTGGACGCGAGGCAGTACCAGGTCGTACCGGTGTCGGCGCCGACGCCGGAAGAGTTGTCATATCCGTATCTATGGCGGTTCTGGCGTCATGTGCCGGCGCAAGGATCCATCGCTATCTTCGATCGTTCTTGGTATGGACGGGTGCTGGTGGAGCGCGTGCGCGATCTCACGCCCGATGCAGATTGGAAACGCGCTTACGCCGAGATCGTCGAGTTCGAGCGGCAGCTCACCGAACAAGGGTTGTTGGTCGCCAAGTTCTGGCTGTCAGTCGGTAAGGACGAGCAGTTGCGTCGCTTCAAGTCGCGCGACGAAGATCCGCTGAAGCGTTTCAAAGTGGATCGCGAAGATTGGGCGAACCGGCGTTACTACGACGCTTACCAAACGGCAGCTGCCGAGATGATTCGTCGCACCGACGCAGATCACGCCAAATGGACGGTCGTTGCCGCTGACGACAAGAAGCTTGCTCGCCTGACCGTACTCAAAGCGGTGTGCGAAACGTTGGAGCGCTGAGAGCTACCAGCCCTGCTTCAGGCCGAGGATGAACACCACGTCGGGTGAGTGTTCGACAGCAATGTCTTCGCTGACGCCGAGGTCCAGGCGCCAGCCGGAAGCGAAGCGATAGTCGCCGCCGACGGTCAGCACGACGGCTTCGCTGAAAAAATCCAGATCGCTGTCGAAGGCTGCGGTGTGCGCATCGACTTGCGCTTTGAAAGATAACCCGCGCCATGCGAGCACGCTCACGCCGGCCATACCGCTCCACACGACGCTGCGTTGTTGATCCGGCAGCAGATTGCCTTCGCCGAGATAGGTTCCGGCGGCTTGTCCGAACACCGACCAGCGTTCGTTGATGCGATGCTGGCCGGCAAGCAACAAAGAAACATCGGTCGCACCGCTGCCGGTGAGTTTGTCCGCGTCGCCGGTCGGAAGCTTGACGGTCAGCCAAGTCATCAATGCCGTTTCATTTGAGCTGTGGACGCGATAGCCGAGTGCGGCTTGCACGTCTGCGAGACCGCTCGCTGACGATCTGATGTCCAGCTCCCGTACGCCCGAACGCGTGTAGGCGATGTCGATTTGATCGCTAGGTAAGGTCGACCGAGCGCCTTCGGACAAGCCGAAGAAGTCGTGCCAGCCATCGATGAAGCTGTCGAGATTGCCGCTGCCGGTGTATCGATACGGTAGCTGCACCTGCCAGCTGAATCGCTCCGAGAGCGTGCCTTGCAAGGTGAAGCGAGCTTCGCGCGTTTCGGCGTCGACGAGTAGAGCTTCGCTGCCTCGCTCTTGCATGAGAGCGGTGCTGCCCCAGTGCACATCGACGCCCGTCGTCCAGCCATCGGCGACGCGCGACGGCATTGCTGTCGGTAGGCCCAAGCCAGCGAGCAAAGGATTCTGATCGCGCACAGTGAAGGCATCGCCGCCGCTGACAGAGTCAGCGGCAGCGCCAGTCGAGATCAGCAAGAAGCAGGGTAGGGCGGCGAGCCGCACTCTAGAACCAGATCGAAACGAATGCCTGAATCACGTTGGCGCCGAACTCATACATAGGCTCGCTGCCGGCGGCGCGGAAGTTCGGGTCACTGGTGGCCAGTCGTGAGAAGCGCGCGTCGCGGAAGTCGTCGTAACGAAACTCGATACGATCGTAAAACAAATTCAGCGAGCCTTTTTTCACGAAGCGCCAGCCGGTCTGGGCGAATTCGTAGCTGGCGCCGATGCGGAACGCCATGCTGTTGAACGTCGACAATTCCTTGTCGCGCGCCATGAAGTTCTGTTGGTTGGAGCGGCCGAACAGGTCGGCATAAAAGTCCGCGTTGTCCTGCTTGTAGTAACGCACGCGTGCTTCGAGAGTCCACTGCGGCTTGATGGGATGCACATAGCCCACCTCGAAGGTGTCCGCCACGATGCCCCAAGTGTCGGTGAAGAAGCGGTAGCCGCCGTACACGGCCGCGCGATACGGCAGGAAGTAACGGCCGTTGATCGCGACCGCATTACTGGTGCGGGTGCGCGGATACAACTCCTGTTCGAGCACGAACAGGCGAGTGTCATTGGGATTGATGTATCGATACGAACGATACGGGTTGTTCAAGAAGCCTTCGTCGGTGATGACTTCGAAGTTCAACGTGCCGATGAACGACTTGGTCAGAATCTGCGACACGCCGACTCGATAGCTCCAGCGATCGATGTCCCGCTCGAAGCCGGGATCGGTGGAGTTGCGCACCTTGTCCTTGCCGCGCGAGAAGCCCATCGAGATGGTGGTCAAGTCGCCGAACAAATCCTGGCTCAGCCCGAAGCTGGCGGTCTGCGCCTCGTAATCGTTCTCTTCGCTGCTGGTGTAACCGAGGTTGTACGTGGTCTTGCCGCGCAGATACTCGAAGCCGAGGCTGTATTGATCGCGCTCTTCTTTGTATTCGCTGGCGCCGCTCACCTCGACGTCGATGGACGCGCTGGTGATCATGTCCTGATAGTAGTTGGCGCTGACGGCGTACTTCTCCGCCAACTTCTTACGCACCAACACCGACGGACCTTGAATGGTGACGCCGCCGCCTTCGTAGCGGTGATACAGCGCGTCGGCCCTGTCATCTGGCAGCACGCCGGCGGAAGCAGCCAGCGGCAATACCAGCAAAGCAGCAGCTGCTGCCGAGCGAAGCCAGGAACGAGGCGTATTGAACAGCGAGCTCATGCGTGGTCTCAGTTACAGCCGCAGCCACCGCCGCCGCCGCCGAGCGCGCCACGAGCGCCCTCGCGAGCCTCGAACACGTGGTCCATATAAGCTGAGGACACCGGATTGGGATTCTGCGCCATGATGGGATCGGCCAGCGCCTGACGCTCGTAAGGCTTCACCCAAGGCTCGATGTTGCCGCAGGCCGTGAGGCCTGCCAGCAACCCGACGGTCACAACTGCGTTGCGGGCCGCATTCAGCCCCTTCTTGACCGCCAATCCTGTATCCACGTGCGGGACCTCTTACTCTTTGAGCAGGGCGCGGATCTGATTCAGATACTCGCCTTCGTCGCCGGGCTTGTAGCCCTTGTGCAGATAACGAACGTTGCCCTTGCGATCGATGAACACCGTGCTGGGCATGGCGCTCACGTCGTACAACTTGCTGACCTTGCTGTCGCGATCGAACAGCACCGGGAAGGACACCTGCATGTCTTTCAACCAGCGTTCGGCGTCCTTGGTGTCCGCTTCCACGTTCACGCCCACCATGGTGAAGCCGAGCGCACTGTAGCGCTTGTGCATCTGTTCGAGAAGCGGCATTTCCGTGCGGCACGGACCGCACCAGCTGGCCCAGAAATTCAACATCACCACTTTGCCTTTGAGCTGATCCAGCGACACGTTGTCGCCAGCTCGCGACGGCAAGCTGAACGTCGGTGCCAGCGAGGAGCTCGCACCGGTCAGGGAAGAAACAAAGAGCGCGCTGCACAGCGCGGTGATACGAATACCGGCACGCATCCGTTTGCTCAGCGACATGTTCGACGACCCTCTCACATCAGGTGGGACACAGTTGTCCAGCGGGTATCGTCGCTCAGAAGAAAATCGATAAACCGAGATGCGCTTCTAGATTATTGACGATCTTTTTCTCGCCCAGGATGTCGATGTCGTAGACGTGATCGCGTACGTCGAAATGCACCGCGACCCAATCTGTCGGCAACACGCGATAACCAAAGCCGCCGTTCACGGTAAAGCGGTCGTCGCCGCCGAACTGGGTGCTACCGATGCCGGCCACTAGATAAAAGGCGCTGTTGTAAGCCCGGTTTTTGCCGATAAAGATTTCACCGGGTAACGCATTCCAGCCTAAGGAAACGGCGTAGTACGAATAGTCGCGATCCTTATCCGACAACAGATCGGCCGAGCCGGACAGGTTCTCGTAACTGGTACGGCCGGCGCGCGATTGGCCGTACGTGCCTTCGATGAAGAAGTCTTCGGTGAGGTGATACGCGAGCCGGCCGCCGTACACCACGTTGCTCTCGAAGTCTTCGATGCTCAGCACGCCGACATACGCACCCAACTCGAAATCTTCAGTGTCGATGCGCGTGCGTTTGATTTCACGACGCTCGACCTGCGGATCGATGATGGGCTTCTGATCCGGCTCGCCGGTTATCTGCTCGGAGGATGCAGCAGGCTGTGGCTGGTCGACGCCGCGACCGCCGAGCAACGAACAGCCCGGCAGCACCGTAACGGCCAGCAGGCTCAGAAAAAGAATGCGAAACCGAGATACTTCCATTCGTCCACTTCCTCGTTATCGTTGCGGCTGGTGAATATGATGTTGTTCCGATATTCAGTGCGCAACATGAAACGACGGGTCAGATAAAACTGTAGACCGCCGCCGACATAGCCGATCTGGTCGTCGCGGTCGATGGACTGCACCAGATTCGATTTGGGTTCGGTATAGATGATGCCGGTGCCCAAGGTGAAGTACGGCGAGATGCGCCACTCGGGCGCGAACAAATGCATCAGGCCGATGGTGGCGCTGTAGCCGTTGGAAAACTCGCCGAGGATATGATCGAAAGTCAGCTCGATGGACAGGTTGTCGCTGAACGCATAACCGCCGAACACCGAGATCACGCTGGCGCCGGCGAAGTCGCCGCCCATGATGCCGCCCTGCCAGCGCCGGCTCATGTAATTTTCGCGGGCCGGTTCCTGCAGGTCGAGCGGCTCGCCGGTGGGCTCGAGCGTCGCGATCATCTGGGAGCGGGGTGCCCAGCCTTCCACGCCTTGATCGGTACGCAGTTGAAACCAGTCGGTACGGCGTTTCACCAGCACCACTTCGCGGCCGCGTTCCACCACATGAAAAATGGGATAGCCGCGACCCGGGCCGGTGTGCAGCTCGATGAACGGATCGGCGATCAGGATCTTGTGGCCGGCGTCCTTGGCCGAGTCCTCGGCCTGCTCCTCAGCGTGCACTCCCGCCGCAATCAACAGCAACAGTGACCAAAGGATCCTTAACGGCGTGAGCGACCGAGACATCAATTCTCCGGGGCGGTGAACGGGTCGTTGAAGTACTGCGCGCCGATGTCCAACCATTCGGACAGCAAGCGTAACTCACTTGGTGACATAAAGTCGCTATGGTCGACCGTGCCGGCGGTGCCCTGCATCTTGGTGAAGAAGCGCGAGGCATTGGCGCCGTTGGCGCTCATCGAGGCGGTCACCTGACGGAAGGTCACGCACGTGGTCACGTTGGTAACCGGGTCGGTCTGGAAGGCCAGACACTCATCTTCCAGCTGACCGCCGTTCAGTATCTGACCGCGGTCGCCGAACAGCAGCTCGCGATATGAATTGAACTGCAACGGCTGGTCCTCGGACGGGCCGTCGCTCAGATCCAGGTCGCCGGCCGGCACCTGCGCCATGGCGGCCGCATTCACCGGCGCATGACAGCTATTGCACTTGTTGTTGATGGGCTGGCCGCCGCCGTCCACGTCGGGAATGCCGTCATTGTTGGCGTCGACCGGGCGGTCCACGCCCCACAGCGGATGAATGTGCTGTTCGTAATGAATGGTGATGCGGCACAGGCTGGTCGGGTTGGTCCGGCACGACGAGGCGGTCGGCAGCGCCGCGCCGAGCGGCAACGAATTGGTGCAAGTGAAGCGCTGGGTCGGATCGAGCGCATTGATCAACACATTGTTCTGAGTGGCGGCGTAACACGCGTCCACCTCGTTGGTGGTCGGTGCCGTCGTTCGCCAATAGTCACGGAACGCCAGGTCGACGCTCAACGAACAGGCGCCGCCGCACATGATCCGGTTGCGCGTCTCGGCCATGCTTTCGCCTGCATTTGCGAACAACGCGATGTTGGTGTTCGGGAAGGCCACGCCGGTGGTCGGCGCGCCGGCGTTCACCGAGTTCGTCATGCCTTTGCGACCATGCGCGAACGGCGGGGTCGCGGCGCCGTTGTGACAGCCGTTACAAGTGAGCTCTTCGCCGGGCTGCAGCTGTAACCAATTGGTGTGACGGCCGCCGATGGTGCCGCCCAATCTGCGGCCATTCGCATCCAGCACGCTGATGCCGAACGCGACGTTGGCCGGCACTTTCACTTTCACCGAGCCGTCCGGTTCGACCGGCGCGTAACCCAGGATTTCACGCATGCCCAGCGCGCGGTTCGGACCGAACGCAGTGTTGGAGAAATTGCGAGTGTCGTTGTCCGGAATGGACACGGCCTTTTCGACGCGAAGGAAACGAGCGGGGCGAGTCGCATAACCGGCGTTGGCTGGATTGCGAACGGTGGCGATGCCGCCGGGCGCGGTGTCCACGCCGTCGATGTCATACACGCTACGAATGCTCAGCACGCCCATCGCCGAGGCTTGGAAGTCGGTCGCATAGTCGACGCCAGCCACGCGGTCTGGAATGACCAGCGGCAAGGTGCGTTGCGAACCCGACACGACTTCGGTGTAGATGAAACCTTCCTGCGGGACCACGATGGGGCGCTGAGTGTTCTCACGCACGTCGTAAACATAGATGCCGTACAGCGGCGGCGCTTCCACCGCGTTGGCGTTCGCCAGGCGTTCGCTGGTGCAGGGAACGATGCGGGTGTTCTCGACCAGGCGGCACTGCGACCAGCTGACCAGCAAGCGGCCGGTGCCGTCGAACAGTGGCATGGCCGTGCGATAGCGACCGCCAGGCGACGGGCCGGGAATTGTTCGCACGTCGGTCGGCAGCGCGCGCGTCTGCGCCGGGCCAGTCATGGCGTTGCCAGCGGCGGCGGCACGGGTGTTGTCGACGTAGGTGTCGGTGTCGATCAGGATCAGATCGCCGCCTTCGCCGGTGCCCTGAAACGGCCGGACCAGCGACAGCGTGCGGCCATCCTGCATGGCGCGCGCGCCCAGGAACTGAATGGTGCTGAGGGTGGTGGCCGGCGGCGGGTTGGCCGTACCGGTCTGGTGACTGTTTGCGCCATACAACAGTTGCAGATCGGTGCCGTCCGGATTGACGCTGTACAGATCGAACTGGTTGTCGTCGATGTGATGTTCCCAGCGCGTGAACACGATGCGGCCGTTGGCCAGTACCGACGGGTCCAGATCGTGGCTCTGGTTGAACGAGATCTGATGAATGTTGGTGCCGTCGGCATCCATCACGTGCAGCACGAAGGCCGGCTCGTTGTCGTTCTCGTCCTGAGCGGCGAACTGCGGTTTGTTTTCATCCAGCAGGATGGCGCGCGACTGTTGCTGGCGGGTCGAGCTGAACACGATCCGGCCGTCCGGCAGGTAGTGCGGCATGATGTCGTGGCCGGCTTCCTCGACGATGTCCGACGTGATGATGCGACGGAGCACGCGGCTGGTCACATCGTATTCCCAGACGTTCCAGGTGGGCTGATCTTCCTCGTCGGCGTCTTCGATGAAGCGCGCGCGCATCGAGAACACCACCTTGGTGCCGTCGTAATTCACATCCACGTCGCGCACGTCGCCGAGCCCCTGGGTCTCCCCGGACGTGATGTTGATCTCAGGGGCCGACGTCGAGGCACGGTCGCGCATGAACAGGTCGGCGCCGATTTCGAAACGCAACAGCTCGCGCGCATCGGCGTTGGTCAATTCGTCGTCTTCGGGATCGGGCACCGGACGCTTCACATAGAACACCGGGAAGTCCAGGGTCACCGGATCCAGGTTCTGGCCGCTGCCGATGGTCACGTCGGTGCCGCCGCTGCCGCTGTCGCAGCCGCCCAGCAACGCCGCCATGGCGCTCATGAGGAGCGCCAGCGCGCCGTTGCGCACGAGGGCTCGATTCGACGCCTGTGGCTGCGCCTGCTGACTCATTGAAGCGTTACTCCGGATTTCTCATCGATCACAAACATCGGCCAGGCAAGTCACATCTCATCTCGAGGAGGCGCGCGATTTTGGCGGGGCGCCATCTTCGACGCGACATATTTCGCGATCCGTTAAACGAGTCACAGAGCCAGCGCGACATTCCCTGAATCTGTGGCACGACCCACAGGGGGCCACGGTATTGCGTGAAGCGCCTCACATTCCCGCCGTGACTGCCTCGATATCAATGGCGCCTCGGCTGGCGCTCTTGACGACCCGTGTCGGCGGAATGCGCATCGTGGCGGCGAGACTACACGCGCGCGCGAAGCAGTCGACACTGTCTCCGGCACGCGACGTATGGCGATTGAGACAGTTAACTGGCTGAAAACGCAACCGTATAGTCCGCCGCGAATGTCGGGGGACAACCGACCAAGTACCGGTATCGCGGGTGGCCCTTAAGTGATCGTCGGAGTCTGCCGAGAGTAGATGGTCCGGCCCTGGGAATGAGCTGCATGAGCAATATGAAACGCAATGACGCAACCTCGCCGCTCGCGAAAGCAGCTGCCATGGGTATTGCGCTGGTGGCACTGGTGTCGGGGCAACAGGCCGCCGCCGGACCGACCGAGCGCGCCCAAGCCCGTCGTATGTACGACCGGCTCACCGGCACGCCGCCTTCCGAAGCGCTGCTCACCATCCTGGAGAACCGGATCGTCGCCAACGGCGCGGCGGACACCGCGTCCTTCATCATCGATCCGGCCCAGGAACACTCCAAGAACTTCTACAGCGTCACGCTGAAGAACTTTGCGTCGCCCTGGACCAACCGGGATCAAAGCATTTTCGCGCCGCTCAACGATTACAGCGCCACCGTGATCGGTCTGGTCAAGGACAACGCCGATTTCCGTCAGGTGTTGTTCGATGACGTGGTTTATATCGGCAGCGGCTCGGGCGTGCCGGCGTACTCGCCGACCAGCAACGCGCATTACGAGGCGCTGGAATCGAACAGCGTCGACCTGCGCACCCTGACGCGCACTACGCAGTCGTCGTTGAACGGTCTGCCGCCGAGCGCGACCGCCGGCATCATGACTTCACGCGCCGGCGCCGAAGCATTCTTCATCGACGGCACCAACCGCGCGATGTTTCGTTTCACCTTGCTGAATCACATGTGCCGCGACCTGGAACAGGTGCACGACACCACCCGGCCGCCGGATCGCATCCGCCAGGACGTGACCCGCAGCCCGGGCGGCGACAGCAGCGTGTTCAACAACAACTGCATCGGCTGTCACTCGGTGATGGACTCGATGGCGCAGGCGTTTGCGTACTACGACTTCGACGAGACCGTCAGCCGGCTGGTGTACACCGCCAACCAGGTGCAGCAGAAGTACCTGATCAATTCCGACAACTTCAAGCCCGGCTTCGTCACGCCCGATGACGCTTGGGAAAACCGCATGCGCCTGCCGGGCCGCAACGACGTGAACGTGCTGGGCTGGGATTCGAGCCTCAGCGGCAGCGGCAGCGGCGCCAAGAGCCTGGGTCAGGAACTGGCATACAGCGGCGCGTTCGCGCAGTGCCAGGCGGAGAAGGCTTTCCGCAAGGTGTGTTTCCGCTCGCCCGCCGATACGGCCGAGCACGGCCGCGTCGCGGCCATCGGTAACGACTTCAGAAACGACGGCAGTCTGCGGCGCGTGTTTGCGCGCGTGGCTGCGGAATGCGCCGGCAATTGAGGTCGACCATCGCCATGAGTAACAAGAGCATCCAGAGCATGACGCGTCTGAATATGTTCCGAGCTGCGGCGCTGGCTGTACTCGGCACGTTGGCGCTCGCCGGTTGTAGCGGCGGCACCAGCACCGAACAGAATCCGGTGCCGGCCACCCCGACCGCGGGCCCGTCCTATGTCGGTCCGGCCGCCGCCAACGACGACATCCAGGCGTTCCGTAACGAATTCTGGACCAATATCCGCGGCACCGATCGTTGCGGCGCCTGTCACAACGCCACCGGCCAGGCACCGTCGTTCGCGCGTAGCGACGATGTGAACCAGGCTTATCAGCAGGCTGCGGGCATCGTGAATCGCGACAACCCGTCGCAGTCGCTGCTGGTCACCAAGGTAGCTGGCGGTCACAACTGCTGGCGCGGCGACGCTGCGGCTTGCGCTAGCGACCTGACTCGCTGGATCACCAATTGGGTCGGCGCCACCGGCGCCGGCGGTAAACAGATCGAGCTGATCGAGCCGACGCCGGTGGATCCGGGCGCGAGCAAGCGCTTCCCGGTGCCGGACGGTAACAACTCGTTCACCGTGCCGACTGCGTTCAAGCCGGTGTACGACATCCTCGATGCGAACTGCTCGAGCTGTCACCAGTCCGACTCGGCCACGGCGCAGTCGCCGTTCTTCGCCGCGGGTGGTGCGCCGGGCGCGCCCATCAACACCAGCTCGTCGGTGTACACCGATGCGTATCTGGCGGCGATTCCCAAGATCAATCTGAACGACGCGTCCCAGTCACGCTTTGTGGTCCGCGTCGGTCGCGAACGTCACAACTGCTGGACCACCGACTGCTCGGCCGACGCAGCTGCTCTGCAGGCCGCCATCCAGGCGCTGGCCAATTCGATTCCGGTCGATCCGACTCCGCCGGGCACGCTCAGCAAGGCGCTGACGTTGTACGACGGCACCGTGGCCAGCGGCGGCAATCGTTACGAAGCCAACCTGATCGCGTTGTATGAATTCAAGACCGGCAGCGGCGGCGTCGCGTTCGACACCAGCGGTGTCGCGCCCACGGCCGATCTGGAATTGTCGGCCGGCATCGATTGGGTCGGCGGTTGGGGTATCAACATCCGCAGCGGCCGCGCCAAGGCGTCGACCACGGCCAGCCGTAAGTTCCACGACCTGATCACCGCCAGCGGCGAATATTCCATCGAAGCGTGGGTGGTGCCCGGTAACGTGACGCAGGAGAACACGCCTATCGTCAGCTACTCCGGTAGCACCGAGACCCGTAACTTCACGCTCGGCCAGAACTTGTACAACTACGAGTTCTCCAACCGCAGCTCGTCCACCGACGGTAATGGCGCGCCCAAGCTGCGAACCGCGGATGCCGACGAAGTCCTGCAGGCTTCCTTGCAGCACGTGGTCGCGACCTTCGATCCGGTCAACGGCCGTCGCTTGTATGTGAACGGTCAGTTCACCGGCAACGTCGACAGCTCCGGCGGGGGCAGCCTGAGTTCGTGGGACAACAGCTTTGCATTCCTGCTCGGCAACGAGACCAGCGGTAATCGTCAGTGGCAGGGCGTGGTACGCCTGGTTGCCATTCACAACCGCGCGCTGACTCTGCAACAGATCCAGCAAAACTTCGAAGTCGGCGTCGGCGAGAAGTTCTTCCTGCTGTTCGGCGTATCGCACCTGGTCAATGTGCCCAAGGCCTACATCATGTTCGAGGCCACGCAGTACGACAGTTACAGCTATCTGTTCAACCATCCCAAGTTCATCAGCCTGGATGCCACCGCGATGCCGGGCACCATTGCGCTGAAGAGCATGCGCATCGGTGTGAACGGCGCCGAGGCGCACGTCGGCCAGGCGTATCGACTGCTGGATATGAATATCAGCGACTCGCAGTACGCGGCCGCGACCGGCCAGCTGCTGTCCTCGGTGGGCACCATCATTCCGGTGGAGCAGGGCCCGATGTCGGATCAGTTCTTCCTGTGCTTCGACCAGCTCGGCTCGGTGTCCAATGCGTGTACCGGGTACGTGCAAGGTGTGACGCCGGCGCCGGTGCTCGGCGGCACCACTTCCGATATCGGTGTGAAGTTGTTCGATGCCATCAACGCCACCATGGCGTCGATCACGGGCGTGTCGGCCAACAACGATCGGGTCAAGGCTACGTACGCCAATGTGCGTCAGTCGCTGCCGGCGGTGAACGACATCGAAGGTTACTTGTCGTCGCATCAGACTTCGCTGGCGCAACTGGCGCTGCAGTACTGCAACGTGATGATGGATACGCCGACGCTGCGTGACGCGTTCTTCTCGGGCGTGAACTACTCGGCGCCGCTGACCGTGGGTAACTACAGCGCAGTCGATTCGAACGGTCAGGCCGTGATCGATCAGCTGTACAGCAAGACGGTGGGCACCGCGACCTCGCAGCCTGACAGCACCGAGTTCGCCACCGACATGGGCGATCTGCTCGAGTCGTTGTGTAACCCGGCGCTGCCGGCCGATCCGGCGCTGCCCCGCAATCGAGCTTGCGGCGTGGTCAATCCGTCGACCAACGTCAACCGCACCGTCGAAGTCATCAAGGCTGCTTGCGGTGCCGCGCTCGGCAACGCGGCGACCCTGGTTCAGTAAGAGGCAATTGGCATGTTCATCATCAAGTCACAACGCAAGCGTGCCCTCGGCCTGAACGAGCCGCTCAAGCACGGATCGCACAAGAAGCCGGTGACTCGGCGCGACTTCCTCGCGCAAGGCTTCACGACCGGTGCCGCTACGGTAGTCGTGCCCGCCGCCATGAGCATGATGACGCCTCGTCGTGCTTCGGCACTGACCGGCACGCTGGAGACCGTCGACAAGGCGGCCTGCGGTATCACCGGCGGTCGCGGCAAGATTCCTTTCATCTGTTTCGATCTGGCCGGTGGCGCCAACATCGCCGGCTCGAACGTGTTGGTGGGACAGCAGGGCGGCCAGCTCGACTTCCTGAGCACGCAGGGTTATTCCAAGCTGGGCTTGCCGGGCAACATGCTGCCCAACAATGCCACCACCAACTTCATCAACACCGAATTCGGTCTGGCGTTTCATGCCGACAGCGCGTTCCTGCGCGGCATGCTCGAAAAAACTTCGCCGACCACGCGCGCCATGACCAACGGCGCCGTGATTGCCGCGCGTTCCGAGAATGACACGGGCAACAATCCTCACAATCCCATGTACGGCATTGCCAAGGCCGGCCCGCTCGGCGCCGGTGCCAAAGGCGAGTTGCTGACCTTGATCGGTTCGCAGAACTCCGAGTCGGGCGGCAACTCGATGGCGCCGGCCATGATGATCGATCCGGCCAACCGGCCCACCAAGATCGATCGAGTCAGCGACGTGACCGGTCTGGTCGACACCGGCGAAGTCGCCAACATCCTGAGCGTCTCCGACACCGTGCAGACGCTGGAGACCATGTACAAGGTCAGCGGTCGCAAGCTCGCGCACGTCGACACTGGCTTGGGCGTGGACGATGCCGATACCAAGAAACGCTTTCAGTGCGCCTATCTGAAGACCGCCGATACGGTGGAAACATTCAGTAATCCAGCCTCGCTCAATCCGTCGCTGGATCCGCGCATTCAAACATTGTTTGGCGGCGCCAACTTCGGCGGCGACGGCGAGTTCCAGAAGACTGCGTCGGTGATGAAGCTGGTGATCGACGGCAACGCCGGCGCCGGTACCATCAGCATGGGCGGCTTCGACTATCACACTGGCGAACGCGCCACCGGCGAAGCGCGCGACTTGCGTGCCGGCCGTTGTATCGGCGCTTGTTTGGAATACGCCGCGTTGAACGGCAAGCCGGTGATGATTTATGTATTCAGCGACGGCTCGCTGTCGTCCAACGGCATGATCGACGATTCCACCGGCGGCCGCGGCAAGGGCCAGTGGACCGGCGACAACCAGCAGACCGCTGCGTCGTTCTTCCTCGTGTATAGCCCGATGGGACGGCCGACGTTGATCGGCGATGGCACGCCGGCAGCGGCCCGTCATCAGCAGATCGGTTACTACAGCGCCGGTGGCGACGTGGTGACCAGCAGCAGCCCGGCTGCCAACAACGTCAACTTGCTGGTGCAGACCGTGATCCTGAATTACATGGCGCTGCACGGCGAACAAAGTTCGTTCAACGGTCTGTTCGGCAATTCGCTGGGCACCGGTGCTTCGCTGGACGGCCTGATTGCTTTCAATCAAGTGGTCACCGGTCCCGTCTGAACTCCTGCTTGTTCGCGCTGTAACTCCTCAGGCCCGGCTCTCGCCGGGCCTGTTTCTTTCCGCGTGTTACGCGCGCGCATCGATGCGCGTAAATCCCGCGGAGCGAATATTGCCGCCTAGCCTGTTTCAGGCCGAATAGTTGTTGATTTTCTAGGCGAGTCGCCCAACTATCGCGCCGAATCTCACCCTCGCGACGCTGGTAAGGTTTCAGCACCATGGCTACCAACGCAAACAGCGACAAGCACTATAGCTCGTACCAATTCTCGGTCGAGCAGTATTACCGCATGGCCGAAGTGGGCTTGCTCGCACCGGATGCGCGAACCGAGCTGATCGAAGGAGAGATCTGCGATATGCCGCCGATAGGATGTCGACACTCGGCCACCGTGGCCTGGTTGCATTCGCAACTGGCCAAGTCGGTTGGCGAACGAGCTACGTTATTTCAACAATCGCCGCTGCGGCTGAGCAGCCGCACCGAGCCCATGCCCGATCTGATGTTGTTGCATTCGCGGTATGACCACTACAGCGAGGCGCATCCAACGGCGCGCGACACTTTGTTAGTCATCGAAGTGAGCGACAGCACCTGGATGTACGACCGCGAAATCAAACTGCCGTTGTATGCCGCCTACGGCGTGCCGGAAGTGTGGCTGGTGGATCTGGGCGTTCGAGAGTTCTCGTGCTACCGCGCGCCGCTGGGCGGCGCGTACATGGAAAGGACGACGCTGCCCGCCACCGGCAGGCTTGCGTTGCCCTCACTGGATGTTTCCGTGGACCTGAAGCGAGTGTTCTGTCTCGGCGATCAGTCGGTCTCGTAGCGCACTTCGACGAACAAGGTTCGGCCGCGGCCCGGGAAGTAACGATAATTGCCGAAGGCAAAGTCAGCGCGGTCGGCGTAGGCGCGGTCGGTGACATTGTTCAGACGAAGGATGGTGCGCCAGTTGTCGTTGGCGTGCCAGCTGACACGCAGGTTCAGCAAGTCGTGGCCGCCATACTCATTGGCATTGGCGGCATCGACGAAGTAGCGACCGACGGACACCCATTCCAACTCCGCCGCCGTCGACGGCAGGAAATTCCAATTCAAACGCGCCGTATTGATGTGACGAGGCGCGGTGTCCACGTCGCGGCCGGCGACGATGGTCTCGCCTTGCTCGATGACCCGATTGAAATCATACGTGTGCTCGGCATAGGTGCCGGCGAGCGCTAGCGACAAGGTTTCGAAAGGCGCCCACGCGAATTCATATTCGACACCTTCGTGATCGGTGCGGCCGTCGCTCACGTTGAACGCGCTCGAGTCGCGGAATATCACATTGTCCTTTTTCATCTTGAACACGGCGAGCGAATAGCTCAGCGGCCCGAAGACGCCGCGGCCGCCGAGTTCGACGCTGTCGAGCCGCTCGGAATCCAGGTCCGCCACCGATTGCTGGCGCTGCAGTCGATACAGCTCGCTGGTATCCGGCGCGCGGTAACCGCGAGTGGCGGTGGCGTAGATCGTGTGATCGTCGGTGACTTCGTAGCTGAGGCCGAGTTTGGCCGTCACGTTACTGAAGTCGTCGCTACGCTCGGCGGGACGATTGAACAAACAGCCGGCCGTGCCGCACGTGCTGCCGTTCTCGGCCGTGTTGCCGTTGATCATCTTGTTGTCGTACTCGTAGTCGACGTACTCGAAGCGCGCGCCGCCGATAGCTTTCCAGCGCTGCGCGAACGGCTGCTCGATCTGGCCGTAGACGGCAGCGACGCGACTATCGACTTGGTAATCGTAATGTTTGCCCGCGGGCCGAATCGCATTAGCCGCCGGTGCACCGTCGGTGGCTGGGCCCGGCTGGGTTTCTTTCAAGAAACCTTGTGCGAATTCGACATCGAGGCCGGTGAGCAAGCGTGTGTTGTTGAATACCGTGAAATCGAGCGACGTCAACACGCCCATCGACTCCTGGCCATTCTGTTCAAGAGGTTTGCCGACCAGGAAGTGTTGCAGGAAGTCCATGCGTGAGTAGCGCACGTACGGGCGCACAGCGAGATGCGTGCGCTCGTTCAACGGTTGCTCGTAACGTCCCGTCAATCTCACTGCGTACGCATCACGGTACGCTTCGGGATTGGGATTGGAGCGTGCAATGGATTCGTTGCGATACGAGTTGAAGCCTTGAATGAAGCCAGCGGTTTCCTGTTGCAAGTTAGTGGCGGCCAGATTCAAGCCGAGCAGCGCATCGCCACGACGATGCGTGAGCCCGATGTTCAACTTTTGTTCTTCCAGACCGGAGCTGTCGCGCCAGCCGCCGTCATGACCGGCGACCACCGTGCCGCCGATGTCGGTGGCTTCGCTCTTGTGGCTCAAGCCGAGTTTGGCGCGGTAGTAGTCATCCGGCCCGCCTTCGAGTCCCAGGCTGCGCGCCGGCAAATCGCCGGGCTCGCTGGCAATGACATTGATTGCGCCATGCATCGCGCCCGAGCCGTAAATCACGCCGGCCGGTCCGCGCAGCACTTCGATCGCACCGGCTTGTTCGCTATTGACCTCGAACAACTCGTTCACGTTACAAAAACCGGTGGGCCGAATCGGCACGCTGTTCTCGAGGAACAAGAACACACCGCACGAGCCGGGGCCGCTCAATACCGGCGAGCGAATCGCCGTCAGACTTTCCTGGCCGCTATTGCGTTGGATCATGGTGCCGGGCGCACGATTCATGATTTCGCTGTGATGCGTGGCGCCGACCACTTTCACGTCATCGCTTTTGACCAGCGAAATGCTGCCGGCGAAATCGCGCAACTGCTCTGCCTGGCGCGTGCCGGTGACGACGACTTCTTCGACACGATTGCTCTCGCCGCGCTCGGCCGCTTGAGCGGCAGAGAAACACAACGCCGAGCAACTCAGCAGCGCTGTCGAACCGAAAGCCCAATCACGCACAAGGCCACGCATAATGAGAACCTGTTGTTGAATCGTCGTCAGCTCGCCGGCGGCAGAGCGAAGGCGATGACGTAGTCGCCTTGCTTGGTCTTCAGTCCGCCATGGCCCCCGGCGGCAATCACTACAAACTGGCGCCCGCCGAGCTCGTAGCTCATCGGCGTCGCCTGACCGCCGGCCGGCAACCGGCCTTTCCACAGTTCGCTACCGGTTGCGATATCGAAGGCGCGCAGGTAATTGTCGGTGGCCGCGCCGATAAAGACCAGTCCGCCCGCGGTCACAAGTGGCCCCCCCATATTGGGCATGCCTATGGTTCGCGACGGCACGAACCAAGGCGTGCGATCGCGCGTCGACCCTAACACCACCTGCCAGCGAATGGCATTGCGGCGCAAATCCACTGCGGCCAGCGAACCCCAGGGCGGCGCTGTGCAGGGCAAGCCGAGCGGCGAGGCCAGCATTTCGCGCCTCATGCCATACGGCGTGCCGGTCTGCTGGGCGAACTCCGAGTCCTTATAACTGCCCGACTTGCGCATTGTTTCAAAACCGGCGCGCGGCACCAGCGTGGCCACCATAGGTAAATGATTGACCGCCGCCAGGATGAGCTGGCGTTCAGGATCGAAAGCCAGGCTGCCCCAGTTCACGCCGCCGACGAAACTCGGTGACAGAATGGTCCCTTGCAGGCTGGGCGGTGTGAACAAACCTTCCGAGCGATATTTACCGATGAGCTCGCGACAGCGGGCCCGGTCGATCACTGTCAGGCCCCATGCATCCTGCGGCGTGATCGCTGCGTGCGACACCAGTGCGGGTGTCGCTGGAAACGGTTGCGTAGGCGAAGCCAACTCGCCCGGCACGTTCGAGGGCGGCACCGGACGCTCGACGATTTCGAACACCGGCTCGCCGGTTTCGCGATCGAACACGAACAGCATGCCGGTCTTGGTCGCTTGCACGACGGCTGGAATGGCTTTGCCGTCGCGTTCGAAGTCGATCAGCATGGGCTGCGCGGCCAAGTCGTAGTCCCACAAATCGTGATGAATGAGCTGGCGGTGCCACACCACCTCGCCAGTCTCGGCACGCAACGCCACCAGCGAATTCGCATAGTTGTTCAAGCCTGGCCGCTCGCCGCCGAAAAAATCGGGGCTGGCCGAACCGGTGGGCACGAAAATCAAACCGCGGCCGACATCCACAGAAAAGATCGACCAGGCATTGGCGCCGCCGGTGCGGCGTGCGGAGTCTTCACTCCAGCCGCGCGCGGTAGCATCGGCCGGTGTGGCTGGAATCGGATCCCACGACCAGCGTTGCGCTCCGGTGCGAGCGTCGAAGGCACGAACGATGCCGCGTTCCAACTCCACGCCGCGGTTGTCGCCGATGGCGGAGCCGACCACGACTAGATCTTTATAAATAGCAGGCGGCGAGGTGACCAGATATTGACCGCGTTCAGTCGGTCGGGCGCCAGCGGTGAGATCGACGCTGCCGTCGGTGCCGAAAGCAGCGCAACGGTTGCCATCACGTGCATCGAGCGCAATCAATCTCGCATCCAGCGTGCCGATGACGATGCGTTGAGCGCACGGCGTGCCTGCTTCAGCCGTTTCATCGGTCCACCACGACACGCCTCGTGAGGTCGCTTCGGCGTAGCGCACGTGGCGAGCAATCTTTGGATCGTGCCGCCAACGATGCTTGCCGGTGGCGGCGTCCAGCGCGATCACGATGTCGGTGGGCGTGCTCAGGTACAGCGTGTCGTCGATCAGGATGGGCGTTGCTTCGAACGCCAACTTATCGGCGCGAACGAAGCCGGCACCGAGTTCGCCGGTACGATAGGTCCAGGCGATTTCCAGCTGCTCGACGTTCTGCGGTGTGATTTGTCTCGACACTGCGTGCCGGGTGCCACCGGCATCGCCGCCGTAATGTTGCCACTGAGCGTCGTCGTCGTTGAGGCGGCGATGCGGAGGGGCGGCCTGCAATGAGCCGACGGCGAGACCGCCCAGGCCCACGACCAGCGCGATCCCTGACAGCGTGGTTAACCGGCGACAGGCGGATGACATGTAAAAAGCCTATCGGCGAAGGTTCGAGGTCACAAGCTTTGGCTCTATAATTTCGCGGATGAAGGCCCAACTCGGATGCCGTGCCAGGCGCTTTACGGTGCCGTCGCTCGCGATACTCATCGTGCTGGCGCTCAGCGCGTCGTCGCTTTGGTCGCCGCCGGCTGCGTCGGCGGAGCAGGCTCGGCCGCGCATCGGCCTGGTATTGAGCGGTGGTGGCGCGCGCGGGGCGGCCCATGTCGGCGTGCTCAAAGTGCTCGATGAGATGCGCATTCCCGTCGATGCCATCGCCGGCACCAGCATGGGTGCGGTGGTCGGCGGCATGTATGCCTCGGGCATGCCGGTGGCTGACATTGAAAAACTGCTGCGCTCGGTGAATTGGGAAGACGCATTTCGCGACCGGCCGCCGCGCGAAGAGCTGGGCTTCCGGCGCAAGCAGGACGATCGCGAGTTCCTGGTGCGATACGCGCTCGGCGTGACCGACAAAGGCTTCGTGTTACCGCGCGGGTTGGTGCAGGGACAGAAGTTGGAGCAGGTGTTGCGTGGCGCCTCGCTGCCGGTCGCTGCCATTCAAAGCTTTGATCGTTTGCCCATTCCGTTTCGTGCCGTGGCCACCGACCTGGAGAGCGGCGAGGCGGTGATCATGGATTCCGGCGATCTGGTCACGGCGATGCGGGCCAGTATGTCGGCGCCGGGCGTGTTCGCGCCGGTGGAGCGCGACGGCAAGTTGTTGGTGGATGGCGGGCTGACGGAGAACTTGCCCGTCGAGATCGCTCGCGCCATGCAGGTCGACGTGTTGATCGTCGTCGATGTGAGCTTCCCGCTGTATGCGAGCGAAGATCTGACCTCGCCCATCGAAGTCACTAATCAAGCCTTTGCCATCTTGATTCGCGGGCGGACGCGGCAACAGCGTGCGTTGCTCGGCCCGAATGACATCGTGATCGAACCGCCGCTGGGTCGCTTTCCTTCCGCCGATTTCGGGCGCGTGCCACAAGCTTTACGAGCCGGCGAAACCGGCGCTCGAGATGTCGCCGAGTCGTTGCAAAAGCTCGCGCTCAGTCCGGATGACTATGTGAGATATCTGGCCACGCGCAATCCGCGTGATGGCACCTTGCCGACCATCGAGTTCGTGCGCGCCGATCCGCGTTCCAAGGAATACGACGCGCTGGTGAAGGCGACCATGGACAACCTGGTCGGCAAGCCCATGGATGCCGATCGGGTGCGTACGCAGTTGTCTTCGCTGTATGCGTTGGATCGGTTCGAGTCCATCGATTACAACTTGATCGAAGAAGACGGCCGGGCCGGGCTGGAGCTCGACTTGCGACGCAAGAGCTGGGGGCCGAACTATGTGCGCGTCGGCTTGAACCTCGAGGACAACTTCGAAGGCACCAGTCGTTACAACGCGGCGCTACGTTTCATTTCCACCGAGTTGAACCCCTTGGGCGCCGAATGGCTCACCGACATCCAGATCGGTAACAACCCCAAGTTCTTCACCGAGTTCTATCAGCCGCTGTCGCTGGCCAGCCGCTATTTCGTCGCTCCCAGCATCGATTTCGAAGAGCGCAGCGTGTTCCAGCTGCAAAATCGAGATCTGCTGGCCGAATATCGCGTGCGGACCTTGCAGGGCGGCTTGGACGTCGGTCGCGAGATTTCCAATTGGGGTGAACTGCGGCTCGGCATGCGCCGGGGCACGGGGCGCGCGCGGGTGTTGATCGGCGATCCCACGTTGCCGGTGGCTGAGTTCGATCGCGGCGGTTATTTCGCCCGGTTCTCGTACGACCGGCTCGATAGCATTTTCTTCCCACGCCACGGTCAGCAGTTCGAGTTCGAGTGGCGCGGTGAGCGCACCAACATCGGCTCCAACGAAAACCTGGATGCCTTCGAAACCTCGTGGCTGGTGGCGCGCTCGTTCGATCGCCACACCTTCATCTTTTGGATGAATGCGGGCACGACCGCCGACGCCGAGTTCGCGCGCCCCGAGAATTTTTACTCGCTGGGTGGCTTCTTGAACCTGTCAGGTCTGCCGCCCGGCTACCTGGCGGGGCCTCACTACGGCATCGCCCGGCTCATCTATCAGCGTCGTGTGGGGCGCGGCGGCGAGGGCGTGCTCGACCTGCCCGCCTATGCGGGCGTGTCCTTCGAGGCGGGCAACACCTGGCTGGATAGTCGCGACGCCAGTTTCGGCGACCTGCGCAAGAACGCCAGTCTGTTTTTCGGCGTGGATACGCCGCTCGGTCCGGTGTACCTGGCCACCGGCTACGACCAGGAAGGCGAGAAGGCTTTCTACCTGTTCCTGGGTCGGACGTTCTGAGCCGAGGCGGCTCAGCGGTCGACTTTCTCGAACTCCAGGGTCGGGCGGTCGCCCGGGCGGAAGTACACGTAACGGCCGCTCATCTCTTTCAGCGCGCGATCACGCTCGTCGCGGGTCGCATACCAGTGTTCGCGCGTCCAATCGCCACCCACCAGGTTCTTGAACGGATCGGTCGAGCGCAGTTTGACTCGAATGCCGAAGCCGCAGTCGCGCGGGATGGGCCGCGCCAGGTTGTGTTCGTGAGCGATGGGCATGGCGACTGGGGTTACCAAATTGGCCAAGTTGGACAAGTTCTAAGCGGGCGCGATTTTACCTTCTTTTGAGTCAGGGGTGTCGCCCGCGCGCGTACTCACCCGTCTTTAGGACGGATGTCCCCAATTCGACACTCAATGGCCCCGCTTCGTGATTGGCGTGGCGCCGTTGCAACTTTAGGATCGGACTGGGGTCGTTACAGAGGGCGACCAAGCCGCCGAATGTCCCGGCTTCTGTCTCATTCATTGCGTAATTGACGGCGCACCTGACTGAAGTGAGTAGACCGCTGCAACCTTTCGTCGCGTGCCGCAATCAGATCATCGTAAAGCGCTTGTAGCCGGCGCCGAATGGCGCGGAAATGGTAGCAACTGAGCCAATTTCCAGACTGTGTCAGGTTTTAGGGTGGGGTTGCGAGGTGTGCCGTGAGGGCGCCGTCGCGATCTCAGTGAAGCCGGTGCTGTGGCCGGTGTTGACTGCTAAGCAACGGGGAGGGGTAACGGGATGATTCTCCGTCGAACCCATGAGATGGTGAGTGGTGATCTCAGTGCGGCGTTGGCGCGACAGCCCAGCACCGAAAATACCGTGGTGAGCCTGCACACGCAGGTCGCCGATTACACGCTGGACGGTGAACGCTTTGCGCTGCTAGGCGCTTGGGGCGGGCGTCAGGAAGTCATGCTCGACAACCGGCGCATCGCCGTCGATGACGATACCTGGTTACCGATTCCCTCCGGCCCCGCCGCGGTTCGGATTCGCGGCTCGGAACCGGTCAACGTGCTGACGGTGCTGTTCCGTCGCGGCATGCCGGAAGAAGTGCTCGGCGCGATGCTCACTCCCGAGGATCGCTTGCTGGACGACGGCGAGGTGCAAGGCTCATCGAGCTTGCCCTTCATTCCCCACCTGCAGACCCATGACAAGGGGGTCACCCCGGTGCTGCTGTTCATTCGCCGCCATTGCGAGATGGGGTTGAACGATCCACTGTGGTTCGAAGAACAGTTCGCGTTCCTGCTGGAGCGCATGCTGGCGCGCCATCGGGATGTGTTGCAGCGGGCGCGCGGCGTCCCGGTGCGCCGGGCGGCCACTCGTCGCGAGATTCTGCGCCGGGTGTCGCTGGCCACCGATTTCATTCATTCCAACTTCGACAAGCCGTTGATGCTGGGTGACATGGCTCGCGCTGCCTTCCTGTCGCGCCATCACTTCTTGCGGCTGTTCAAGCACATCCACGACGTGACCCCGCACGAGTACTTGCAGCGCAAGCGTACGACGGTCGCCGGTCGACTGTTGCGGGGGAGTGAGCTGGCGGTGGAAGACATCGTGAAGGTGGTCGGCTTCGACTCCCGCTCCACGTTGTTCCGCGCGCTTCGTCGCTTCCACGGCGTGACGCCGCGTGAGTGCCGTCGTGCTGCCGATTCGCTGACCTTCATGGGCGGCATGGTCGGGGCCGCCGCGGCCTGAGCTTAGTTCGTTGAAAGCTCCAGCGGGCCCAAGCCTGCTGGAGCTTTTTTATTTTCAGTCGAGCACGCGCACGACGATCTTGCCGCGCGCCCGGCCTGTTTCACTCAGGTCCAATGCTTGAGCCGCCTGCTCGAGCGGGAACACTTTCTCGACGCTCATCTGTAGCGCGCCGCTATCGAACAGCTGGCCGAGTTGCGCCAGTTCCTCGCCCGGCTTCTGTTTGGTCGCCGTGCTTGGCGTAGGGCAGCGTAGCTTGCGTTCGCTGCAGGCCTGCGCCGGTGGCATACCGACGATGGTCAGTAGCGTGCCCCCTTCTTTCAACACGGCCGGCGAGCGTTGCAACGTATCGCCGCCGACGTTATCGAGCACCACGTCCACGTCTTTGACCACATCCTCGAAACGAGTGGTGCGGTAGTCGATGACTTCATCGGCACCGATGGATTTCAAATAGTCGTGATTGCGTTCCGAGGCGGTGGCGATCACATGCGCTCCTCGCCAGTGGGCGAGTTGTACCGCTGTGCTGCCGACGCCACCCGCGCCGCCATGAATCAGCACGCGTTGGCCACGTTTGATATCGCCATTGGTAATTAGCGTTCGCCACGCCGCCAACGACGCAGTGGGAATGCCTGCTGCCTCTTCGAAACTCAGCTTGGCTGGTTTGGCCGCAATGTTATCTGCTGGCGCGATTACATATTCAGCGAGGCCGCCACCACTAGTGACTGCGAATACAGCGTCACCAACTTTCCAGCGTGTGACGCCGGCACCGATTGCATCCACGGTGCCAGCTACGTCACGACCCGGAATATAGGGAAGATCGACGCTGTAGTTACGTTGCAGCTTGCCCGAGCGGATCTTCCAATCGATGGGGTTCACGCTGGCTGCGTGAATGCGAATTCGCACTTCGCCGCTCGCTGGGGTCGGCACCGCAACGCGCTCCACGCGCAGTACGTCCGATGCGCCGTAGCCGGTCATCAGCAGTGCTCGCATTTGCGCCGGCGCCGTTTCGGCCTCGGCGAATGGTGCGAGCAGAAATACAAACAAGCTCAGTACAAATGTCAGTTGCATGATGACGCTCGTTTCCTATGTGCGCGTCGGGAGCTTCCATGTTCCGAGCCGCTGTCGCAATGGCTTTATCCTCGGCCAAGGCCGCCCATGCCTTCGCAGTAAAGAATTCCGTCATTCGTAGCTCCCGCGACAACCAGGCGTCTGGAGCTTTCTTTTTTTAGCGCGGCCACTTAAGTTCTAGGCCACCTCGTGAGTAACGGACCGAACTCGCAGGCAAGAACAAGGAACCCCGCGTATGAGACTAGCTGCCGACTTGAGTCGCTATCGTCAGTTGCACTGGCTGGTGAGCGCCTTGCTATTGGCCACCGTGGTGCTCACCGGGTTGGCTCGCTTCATCGACAAGTCCGACGCGACCGCTGTCAGCACAACGAATGAAGGTCCTCGTAGGAATTCGATTACTGCGCCGGGTCGTGTGCAGCCCCTGGACGGCGTGATCGATATCGCCGCGCCCTCTTTTGAAGCAGGTCACGCCATCGTCACCGAGCTACTGGTGAAGCGGGGCGATTGGGTCAAGCAAGGCCAGGTGCTGGCGACCTTGCGAGGTCGGGCCGAGCTCGAAGCCGCGCTTGCGGTGCGCGAGCGGAAGCTTGCTGTTGCCAAAGCAAGGCTGGCTGCCCTGAAAGCGGGCGGCAAGGCGGACGACGTGGATGCTCTGCGCGCCGAGGTGCTGAGCGATGAGACTTCGCTGGCCTACGTCGAGGCGGAAACACAGCGAGTTAAAAAGCTTCAGCAGGACCGCATGGTGTCGCTCGCGACCCTGGAAGCTCAGGAATCCCGCCTGGCGGTCGCGACTCAGGCTCTGCAGGCCAAGCGTGCCCGGCTCAGCAGCTTATCCACGGTGCGTCCTGCCGATCTGGCCGTCGCCGATGCAGAGTGCCGTGCCGCCGAGTCGGAGGTTCAAGAGATCCGTTCGCGGCTCGAGGCGACAGTGGTGCGCGCTCCGGCCGACGGGCGCATCCTGCAAGTTCACGCGCATCCGGGGCAGAGTGTCGGTACTGCGGGCGTGCTTTCGTTCGGCCGGACTTCGGAAATGTTTGTCGCCGCCGAAGTGATGGAAGAAGACATCGGCCGTGCCCGCGTCGGCCAGAAAGTAACCATCACGGGCGATGCTCTGCCCGAAGCAGTCAGCGGCACCGTGGATGACATCGGCTACCTGGTCGGCGCGCGAGAAACATTTCGTAACGATCCGACAGCATTCATCGACTCGCGCGTGGTGCAAGTCAGAGTCCGAGCGGATCGGCCGGAACAGCTGGAGCGCTTCATCAATGCACGCGTGACCGTGGCCATTCAGCAATGAATCCCGGTGTGCCCATCGCCTTTCTGCAGCTGACCAAGCAGCCGCGACGGTTGCTGATCGCGGTGGCGGGGATCGCCGTGTCGACGCTGGGCATTCTCGGGCAGATGGGTTTCGAGGATTCGCTGTTTCGTAGCGCCACGCGTCTATTTCAAGAGTTCGATGCCGATGTGGCGCTGATCAGTCCGCAGTATCAATTCATGGTGCTGCCGGCGCAGTTCAGCGAGCGACGGTTGTATCAGTCGCTGTCCGTGCCTGGCGTGAAGTCGTTCTCCTCAGTGCGCCTCGGCATCGCACCGTTCAAGAATCCGGTGACGCGCGTGAATCGCAATGTGTATGTCGTCGGCGTGAGTCGCAACGGCAATGTGTTTGCAAACGAAGGCTGGCAGCGCAAGGCCGAAGCGTTGCGGGAGCCGGATGAGATCGTGTTCGACTCGCGCTCCCGCCCCGAGTTCGGGCCCATCGCCGAGTTGTTCGGTCGCGGTGAGGTGCAGACTGAGATCGCCAATCAACGCGTGCGTATCGTCGATCTATTTGCGATGGGAGCGTCGTTCAGCGCGGACGGGACTGCCATCGTCACTGCCGAAGGTTTCGATCGCTTGTTTCCAGCGCGACGGCCGGGCTTGGTCGATATCGGGCTTCTGAAGATCTCGCCCGGCGAGAATGTAGATGAAGTCCTCGCGCGGCTGCGCTCTGTGCTGCCGCCGGATGTGCTTGCAATGACGCACGCTGAACTGAACGAGCGTGAGCAAAAATACTGGCGCAGTACCACGCCCGCCGGGTTCATTTTCAAAACCGTGCTGATCCTGAGTTTGCTGGTCGGTTGTGTCAGCGCGTACCAGATCTTGTACTCCGACATCTCCGAGAATCTGCGTCAGTACGCCACGCTCAAGGCCATCGGCTATCCGGACAGCTTCTTTCATCGACTGACGTTCGAGAAAGCCTGGCTGCTGTCATCGCTGGCGTATCCCGTGGGGTTCGCCCTGGCCGCCGGCGTTTACCTCGGCGCGACCCATCTCACCCTGGTACCGCTCGTGATGACTGTAGAGCGCGTGATCGGCGTGTACATCGTCATTCTGGGGTCGTGTGCGCTCGCTGGCGTGTTGGCCATTCGGCGTCTACGTCGCAGCGATCTTTCGGAGTTGTTTTGAGCGCCGCGCCGCCTGTCATCTCCATTCGCGGCTTGTCGCACTCGTATGGCGAGGGTGAGCAGCGACGTCAAATTCTGCGTGCCGTGGATCTCACTGTTGCTCCGGGCGAGGTGGTCGTGATCGGTGGGCCGTCGGGCTCAGGTAAGACCACGCTGCTGACTCTTTGCGGCGCGTTGCGCTCGGTGCAGGAAGGCGAAGTGTCGGTCGCGGGTCGAGGTCTCAACGGCCTCAGCGCCGACCAACAACGAGAGTTGCGCGGCTCGATCGGTTTTGTTTTCCAATCCCACAATCTGATCGATGCGCTGACCGCGGGCCAGAATGTGGTGATGTCGCTGTTGGGGCGCTTTCCGCCGGCGCAGGCCGAGTCCATGGCGGAGGCGGCGTTGGAATCGTTGGGGTTGTTGTCGCGCGTCGATGCGTTCCCCGAAGAGTTGTCCGGTGGTGAACGACAACGAGTGGCAGTGGCTCGCGCACTCGTGCGCAGTCCCGAACTGATTCTTGCTGATGAGCCGACCGCATCACTCGACAATGCTTCCGCAGCGGCCGTGATTGAGTCGATTAAAGAGGCGGCGCGTCGCACATCGTGTGCGGTGTTGCTGGTGACTCACGATCCGCGCGTGCTGCCTATCGCAGATCGTTCGCTGCAATTGGACGGCGGCAAACTGTTCGAGCATGCGGGTCGCATCAATCTGCGGAGCGTCGGGTGAGTAGGGTGGTCGCTTGGCTCGATGACATGCTGAAGACGCTGTCGGTCAGCCGCAGCAACTACTGGCTATCCTATGCTCTCGACGTGGTTGTGCCGCTGCTGCTGGTTTTTGCCGGATCGCGCCATGCGAGTACGTTCGCTTCGGCAGCTGCGAGTGTGGCTGCAGGCATTTTCGCGTTTACGTTGATCGAGTACGCCGTGCATCGTTGGCTGTTCCATTGGAATGTCACGTTCATGGTGCGCATTCATGCAGTTCATCATCGCACTCCCAACGAGCTCGCCGCTCTGCCTTTCTTCTCCGCGCCCGGCGCGCTGTTCTTATTGTGGTTGCTATTCACCGCGCTGCTCGGCGAGCCTATTGGCAGCTACTTCGTCGCCGGCATCGCGGCGGGTTACGTTTGGTACGCGGTGCTACATCACTTGGAGCACAGCGAATGGATCCATCGTCCCGCCTTGCGGTGGCTACGGAAACGTTATGGCATGCATGTCGTTCATCATCGGCACGACGACCGTAACTTTGGCGTAACCACGTCGTTCTGGGATCACGTGTTCGGCACGTACTATCTCACCAGCAAAGTCCGCAGCCAGGTCGAGCCCGTGGCCGAGTAGTGCTTGTTTTCGGCATTCCCCGCCCGCATCTATACCGCTCCCCGATTCCCATGCAACATAGGGCGATTCCGCTGCCCCGAGGTGCGTATGTACTCGTTCCGTAAAAAAGCCGTCCTGCCAGACGCCGCCGACATTCTCCCCGGTCGCACCACGCCTCTGCGCGTCCCCGAAAAGCACTTCGTGAACGGCAATCGCATCGTCCCGCCGTTCCCCGCCGGCCTGCAGGTCGCCGAGTTCGGCTTGGGTTGCTTCTGGGGCGCCGAACGCAAGTTCTGGCAAGTGCCTGGTGTCTACAGCACCGCTGTCGGCTACGCCGCCGGCGTCACGCCCAATCCCACTTACGAAGAAGTGTGCTCCGGCTTCACCGCCCACAACGAAGTGGTCCGCGTGGTGTACGACCCGAACCAAGTCAGCTTCGAAACATTGCTGAAAACCTTCTGGGAGTCCCATGACCCGACTCAGGGGATGCGACAGGGTAATGACGTCGGGACTCAGTACCGCTCAGGCATCTACGTCTACGACGCTGCCCAGAAAGCTGCCGCCGAAAAGAGCCTCGCGGTATATCAGGAGCGCTTGAGCAAGGCCGGCTTCGGCAAGATCACCACTGAGGTGTTGGACGCGCCGGAGTTTTATTACGCCGAGGATTATCACCAGCAATACCTGGCCAAGAATCCGAATGGGTATTGTGGGATTGGCGGATGCGGCGTGACGCTTGATCTGCCTGAGGCCGCCGGCGAACCGAAGGTGTGAGCTGAGAGTGCCGGCCTCTCCGCAATAGCACGCAGCTAACGTGCTGAATCTCGCCGGAGAGCCTGGCAAGCCGACGTGGTCTCGCCGCGCGAGCAATCGATGCACACTTGCATCCAAACCATCATCGAGGCTTGCGAGCGTGCCCGAATCGAGCGCGCCGAGATTCCCTGAGCGGCGGAGTTCGTGCTCGCCGACGTTGATTCTTCAAGCGTCGAAACAATTGCATTTCGATGCAGCCGTGCTCCAGAACTCGCCAACTTCATCACGCAACTTGTTCGCGAGCGCCGATCCTGTTGCCATCTCGTGATGCGGCTCGCAGTTAGGACCGTGCATGGTCCTTAGTCTGCCGCGCTGCATGAGTTACCTGCTTCACAACTCTGCACCCATCCCGACCGGAGGTCGCGATGGCTTATTTTTGGCACGCTTTAGGGAATTGGGACGATGTCAGGACGCAGATGGCCGGTTATTGGCCGTGAGATACAAGGATTCGCGCTCGTAATATTGCTGGTGACACTGCTACTGAGCGGATGTGCGGGCGATTCGACGGACGTACAGCTGGATGCCAAGTCCGACAACGAACAGCGCAGTCCGGAGAAAGCCACGCCGCCGATGATACTCAACAGCGCGCCACAGGAAGGCCGCGTCTACTTGTCATGGGGCGAGATCGATGGCGCCGATCGCTATGAAGTCTGTCGGTCGTCAGTCGCCGCCACGGTGACCGTATGGCCGTGGTGCGAATCGACATCGCATCTATCTGCGACGGTCCCTGCGCTAGAAGACGGTAAAGAGTATCGGTTTCGCGTGCGCGCATTCGCCGCCCAAGGACTATTGGCGCAAGCCACTGTCGCGCAAACTCCTCGTCAACGCCTGGAGTGCTCCATTCCCCAGTGTTATGGCAGCGTGGCGTGCTTCTGTGCTCCGGAGCAAGCGGAGGAATGGTTGCAGAGTCGACAGATACAACCGAGCTCGCTCTATTGCCGAAATCGTAAAGTGGAGCAGTGGGGCGCGTCTGCGCCTGATTGCTTCTACACCACTGCGAACAACACAGGATCATTCTTGTTGTTGCGATCGTTGGATACGAAGTTTGTGGCGCCGACGGCGCCGCGCGAAATGTCACTGGTGCGCACAGCCGCCATCAAGGCACTCTGGCCCAAGAGCAATCCGTTCGCGCAACCGGAAGAGTTTCCAGTGCACGTCGACGTCCTGCCAGTTGCTATAGCGGGTGCGGTTCAGGCCGCGGCGAGCGCCACTAGCTATGGCATTGCGTATCACTCGTTGTTGTCCAGCAAGGTCACGCATTTCGTTCCTGCCAGTCCGCAGCCAGGTCGATACGCGATCTACCATGAAGGGCACGGCGGAGCTGCTTCGGACATCGGCGCTGGCACCATCGATTGGCTGTTGGAGCGCGGTTGGCAAGTGTTCGCTGTCGATATGCCGTTGATTGGCGCCAACTCCGGCGACAACGGTTCGCTGTTGAACATCACCAACTATCACGACGATTTCGACAAGCTGGAGGATGCCTCCGGCAATAGTCCGGTGGGGCTGTTTCTGTTGCCGATCAAGTCCGTGGTGGATCTGATCTTCAGTCATACCGACGCTGAGGCGCCGAGCCGTGTACTGATGATCGGCCGATCCGGTGGCGGCTGGTCCACCTATGCCTACTCAGCGTTGGATCCGCGCATCGATATTGCTGTGTCTATCGCTGGCGGCGTTCCTCTGAGCCAACGACTGCAGAGCGAAGATGAAGAAATTCTCGATGTGGGAGACTACGAGCAGAGTGCTGCGCATCTGTACAACGTCGTTGCACACGAAGATTTGATGATCGGTGCCGGCTCCAGCGCTGCTCTATACATCTACAACCAGTGGGACGGTTGTTGTTATCGCGTGCGGCCTGATGAACCGATCGTCGACTATCTGCGGACGGCGGGTACAGCGGTTGGCAAGACCATCGATGTCTATGTGGATGAATCCAACGCCCAGCATTCGATAGGGCCGTCCGGCTATCAGCGCCTCGAGGCCTTCCTCGATTCGGCGCTGAATAGTTCCAGTACCGGAACGCCGGGGCCTTAGTGCCCGATCAGTTCAGTCCGGCGATCCGTGCCAGCAGATTTCGGCGGCTGCTGGCCGCGTACTCAAACATGTTGATGCGTTTGAGTTGCCAAGGGCTGCAGCGCTCCGAAACAAAGCCCACTTCGGTCGTGAAGGCGACTGCGTAGCCAGCGTCGCGCACGCGGTCCGCGATGTGTGCGTTGACGTTGCCATTGGGATAAGCAAACAACGCCGGCTCCAACCCCAGGCGCTGCTGAATTTCCAGCTTCGACCGGACCAGCTCTTCGCTGACCGTATCCAGATCGATCTCGGTCATCGGCGTGTGCGTGACTGCGTGCGAGCCGATGTAGAAGACTTCGCTCTTGGAGAGCGTTGCCAGTTGCGACCAAGTCAGAAAATAGTCTTCACCCTGCAGGCATAGCTCCGGCCGCGCCCGCTTCAGCGCGGCTTGCAGTTCATTGATGGTTTGGTCGACTGCCGCTTCAGACGAATGCCGGAGGTTGCTGACCACCGATCGAATGGCTGCTCGCGCGCCGCGCTCGTCCATGCTCAGCACGTTGCGAGCCCCCAAGCGATCGAACACTTCGTCGGCCATGCCGCGATGCTGCCAGGCGTAGAACAGCAGTCGATTCAGTCGGTCGTACCAGAAATAGCGCTCGCCACCCGGAAAGTCGGTGGGCACGAACAGCACCGCCGGCACGCCATACTTTTTCAACAGCGGTAAGGCGTACTCCATGTTGTCGTACCAGGCGTCATCGAAGGTCACCAGGCACGTGCGTGATTCGAACGGTTCGCCGCTGGATATTTTTCGCGTGAACTCCGCGGGCGTGATCGGCCGCAGAAAGCGACGGATGAATCTGAGATGTAGCTCGAAGGTCTCGGGCGTGACCACGATGGCGTTGGAGGAAAAAGAGTTTCGCTGCAGCTCGCTCGGCAAAACTCGATGATAGGTCAACACCACCGCCTTGCCGCGCAAGGCCAGCCACGTGTACGCCCACAAGACGCCCGTGTAATAGCTGACTGCGATGGCAATCAATTGAAAAAGACGCTTGGCCCGCGCCAGATTACGACGCAAGCCACCGAAGCCACTGGACGTGGCGTTCCGCTCAATCATGCCTGAGAGTCCCAAACCCGCTGTAGTTTTCCAGCCATCTTACCGGTCGGCGGCGTGCTTGTCTGGCCCATTGCCGCCGCAGTCGTAACGTCGCAAACTGCAGGTGTTTTCAAGGCATCAGAGGGACCTGAATGAAACGCTTGATCGCATGCATGCTTTCGGCAATTTCGCTCGCCGGCTGCGCAACTTCGACCGCAACCGCGCCAGCGAAGCCAGCGCCGATGCCCGAGGTGACGATCTACCACCTCGAGGGCCGCAGGTCGGAACGGATCGTCTGGCTGATGGAAGAGCTGCAGCTGCCTTACCGGCTGGAATTCAAGCGCGGCGATCTCGCCGGTTCGATGGCTGCGATTCGTGCACTCAGTCCAACGGTACCGATGGCGCCGACCGTGCAGTATGGCGATCAGGTGATCGTCGAGTCCGGTGCCATCATCGAAACCATTCTCGACCGTCACGCCCCAGGCCGGTTACGTCCCGCGCTCGACTCGCCGGACTATCCTTACTACTTGATGTGGATGCACTACGCGGAAGGTTCGCTCGCAGCTCGGTTGTTTTCAGACTATCGCGCCTGGCGCACGCAGCCACCAAAGCAGCGCTCGCCACTGGTGGACTCGGAAGCGGTGGTGCAGTTCGCCGAGGAGTATCTCGCCAAGCATCCCTGGTTCGGTGGCGCCGAGTTTTCCGGGGCCGACATCATGATGAAATTTCCGCTGGATGTGGCGACCAAGCTCAACATCGTCGACACCGCTCAATTTCCCAATGTAGCTGCATGGAAAGAAAAAATTGAAGCTCGCCCGGCTTACCAACGGATGTTGGCCAAAGCACGGCCCGATGGCTTGATCGGCCCGCTGCCGGCCTTGCCTCAGCACGCACCGTCGGGGCCGCGCGGCGGCGTGGCGAAATAAATCGTCGCTATTGGCTGCCAATCAATCCGGCGGTGACGTTGATTGCAAACCCGAGAATGGCAGCGTTGAAAAAGAACGACAGGATGCTATGCGCGATCAGCACCTTGCGGATCGCGCCGGGCGTCGTGGAGACATCCGCCGTCTGACAAGCTGCGGCGATCGTGAATGAGAAGTACATGAAATCCCAAAACGCCGGCATGTCCGTATCCGGAAAGCGCAGCGGACGGGCGTCGGGCCTGGCGCCATAGAACATATCCGCGTAGTGCATGGTGAACATCGTAGGAATCAGAATCCATGCATCGATCACGGTGAACGCAGCCAGCGCGACATGCAGAGACTTCTCGGTCTGATCGAGCTGATTGAGCGTCGCAAGCAGTGCCACGATCGAGGCCATGGCCAGAATGGCCGCCATGACACTGATGATCAGAATGGCCGGCGCAGTTGGGTCTTCGTCGCGATAGTGAGCGCTGATCTGTTTGGCATTCATGCCCGTCATCAGCTGGAACACCAGTATCAGAAACAGCAGCACGCCGACGTTCCAGCTCACCAGCACGCGGGTGATGGTCGCCCAGTGTGCCGGCAGCACTAGGAACAGGAGGCAGGCAACACCGGTAGAGATCAGTAGCCTGGAATGGCGCGCAATGAATCTAGGCATTGACGACTGGCATCCTCTGTTATGAGGTCGAGCGAAGCTCGATAGTACAACTGATCGGGCCCGCCTACCGGCGAACCCGTTGCGTTGTATCGTGGTCGCGGATGTCGCGTCGGCGAAGGCGGCTAAAGGTGCCGATGCGTTCGACTTTGCGGACTTCACCGTGCTCGAAGCCAGCCCGCATGCGGTCCCGAAAGAGAAAATCCGGGATATCAAAGTCTGAGGAGCGGTGCTGGGCGGAAAGCTTTTTCCCGCGAGCGACATTCGGCAGCCTTGAGCAGTGCGAGGGCGACCAGCCATAACAAGCTGAATGCGCCGCCGCCGCCACCCCCACCACTACTGGAGGCGGTGCTCGAGGTCGCGGTGATCGTGACCTGCGCTGAACCGGTGCTGCTACTGTTCGCGACCGACACAGCAGTGATCGTGACAGTCGCTGGCGAAGGCACGCTTGCCGGCGCGGTGTAAACGCCTGAGCTGGAAATGGTGCCCGTCGTCGAACTGCCGCCGGTCACGTTGTTGACCTGCCATGTCACCGTCGTGTTCAAAGTGTCGGTGACAGTTGCCGTGAATGTTTGCGAAGCGCTCGTCTGAACGGTTGCGCTGGTGGGCGACACAGACACGGTGATGGCCGACGAATCGCCGCTCACACATGCGTTCGCTCCGGCAGTGGCCGGTGCTGCCGTCGTGGCAGAGGTCGAGCTCACAACCACGTCGGCGGTGTCTTGCCGACCAGCACTGTCAGTTACAGTGAGCCGCACAGTGTACGACCCGGAGGAGGGCGCAACGACAGTGGCGGTGTCTGTAGTGCTGCCCGAGATTGTCGTCGAGCCGCTGACTACCGTCCAAGCATAAGACGCGACGGTGTAATTGCATGCTGCCGCGCTACCGCCACCGTTCAGCGAAATGCTCTGTCCGGCGCTAACAGTTGTGGGTGTTGCAACGGCTGCGATCGGTCGCAGCGCTGCTTGCACTGAGCTGTTCGCATCAGCCATGCCGGCGCCGCAGGTTTGCGTCGTGCAGCTACATTCAGAGGTCTGCAAATCGTTGGCGCTCGTGGGGACGTGACATTGCGGCACGGTCGCATCGCTCGATACCGGAAAGGTCGTTGCTGCTTCCCGCAACCGTGCGATCAATTGCGAAGCGTTCAGATTGCCGTTCACCGAGACCATAAGTCCCGCGATACCCGCGACGATGGGCGCTGAGAAACTGGTGCCGACGTTGTAGTTGTATTGGTCGGTGTAGGAATGAGTCGAGGCAGTGGTTGTGCCCAAGTTGTAAGTGGTGTCGATCGAGTAGAGGCAAGGCTGGCCCGCCGCAGTGTTGACGCAGTTACCGCCCGGCGCGCTGACTGCGATTTCGTTGCCTAGGCTGCTGAAGCCTACTTTCGTGCCTGTGTGGCGCAGCCCTGCGATCGCGGCAACGCCAGTGCATCTGGCGGGCAGGCCGACTGGACCGCCTTCATTGCCGGCCGATGCAACGACTAGCACGCCGGCTGCAGTGAGTTGCCCAATGACGTCTCTATAGCTTGCGGGGCACGTCGTGCCGGTGGATCCGAGGCTCAGATTCTCGATCTTGGCGGGATAGGGATTGTCGGTCACGCCGTCGACATGGATTCCGGCGGCCCACAGCATCCCGGCCAGAATATCCGAGTCGTAGCCACCGCATTTGCCCAGCACGCGCACCGGCAGAATCGATGCGCTCCAGTTGATCCCGGCGATGCCGGCCGAGTTGTTGGTCAGTGCACCGAGAATTCCTGCGACTCGAGTGCCATGCCATGAGCTGTCGGATACCGAGCAGTCGTCGAACGCAGCAGAATTCGCGTCGGCCGTGGTAACCCAGTCGCCTGGGTCCGTCGGGTCCGAGTCACGGCCATCGCCGTCATTGGCCACACTTGTGTCGGAGATGAA
>NZ_JAEUPY010000822.1 GCF_016790065.1 Steroidobacter sp. | reverse complement strand
AGGTGGAACATCTGATCAATGCGTTGCAGGCCGCGGGCAAAAAGTTCGAGTACAAGATCTACGACAACGCGCCGGGAGGGCATGGTTTCAACATGATCGATACCAAGCTCGCGAAGGAGTCACGGCGTGAGGTGTACCGATTCCTGGCGCGCTATCTGAAACCGGCTGCGTAGTGTCGCGCAAAGAAACGATGCACGAAGCCACCTGGAGTGCCGGGGAGCAATCGCTCAGTCAGAAGACGCAGCTCTTCGGGCACCCGGCCGCCATCTACTTGGTGGCCTTCGCCCAGTGCTGGGAGCGATTCAGCTTCTACGGCATCATGGGATTGCTGGCGTTGTATCTCACGGCCGATGCGAATGCGGGCGGTCTGGGATGGCCGGCGAGCAGCGCGTTGAAACTGGTGGGAGCGTACGGTGCGGCGGCCTTCATCGCGCCTGCGTTCGGTGGTTGGATCGCGAGTCGTTTCTGGGGCGACCAGCGATGCATTCGCGTGGGCAGTCTGCTCGTGATCGCGGGGCACGTGCTGTTGAGCGTGCAAGCGTTGCCGGGGTTGGCGGGGGCCGGGCAAAACCTATTGTTTCTTTCGGCACTGGGTCTGATCGCTGCCGGCACGGGTTTGCTGAAGCCGGCAACCGCATCGATCGTTAGTCGCTGTTATGCGCCGGGAGATCCGCGTAGCGACCAGGGCTATGTGATCTTCATGGTGGGTATCTACAGCGGTTCGTTTTTAGCCAATCTGGTCGCTGGCACGATGGGCGAAAAACTTGGCTGGCACTATGGTTTTGGCGCAGCCGCCATCGGCATGACGTTGGGCTACGGTGTGTATGTGCTGTTCGCTCGACGTTTGCTCGGGTCGATCGGCTCGGTGGCTGACCGCGTTAACGCCGAGCACCAGGCCGAGGACGACAAGACGGTTCGTGCGACCGCCCACCTCATCGGCTTCAGCTTGCTCACCGTGTTGTACACGGCCTGCTTCTTTCAGGATGCAGGCATGCTGAATCTGCTAGTGGAGGGGAGTGCGGATCGGGTGTTGCTCGGCTTCGAGGTACCGGCCACCTGGTTGCTGAGTGTGTCCACGCTCGCATTCATGACGCTGGCTCCGTTGACGTCGCTGCTGCAGTCTCGCCTCAAGCTGGATGTGTACAGTCAGCAGACCGTGGCGTTTGTGTTGATGAGCGCCGCCTACGCCGTTCTTTGGCTGGGCTCGACATCCATCGACGGCGCCGGCGGCAAGATGTCGCTGGGCTGGTTCATCGCGGCTTACTCCCTGTTCGGCCTGGCTGACCTGCATATCTGGCCGGTGCAGCTCAGCACGGTCGCACGCCTGGCGCCCAAGTCACATACCAGCTTGTATGTGGGCCTGTGGTGGGTGGCTGCTGGCGTGGGCATCTTTCTCACCGGTTACATCGCGGCGTTTGCGCCGATTCTAGGCAGTGTTACCAACTTACTGCTGTGGATTGCAGCGACCGCCGCTGCGGCGGGCGTGGTGGCACTGCTATTGGGCCGAATGTTTCCTTCACCAAACTTGAGTCCGCTCCAATGAACCCAACCGTGGCCCGCTTGCCGCTGCCGTTCGAGATCGCCGAGTTCCGCGCCCGGCTAGCAGCCGTGCAAAAGAAGATGTCGAGCGCCGGAGTGGATGCGCTGTTTGTCATCAGTCAGTCGTGCATCACCTATCTCACTGGCTACCAGGGAAATTCGGGCTATATCCCGCAGGGCATGCTGGTCACGCTGCAAGATGCCGAACCCACTCTGATCCTGCGTGAGATGGACGTGCCGTGCGCGACGGCGACGACGTGGATTTCAGAAGACAACATCCTGACTTACGACGAGCGGATTCTGGGGCTCAGCTCGCTGCCGGTGTGGGCTGCCATCGGTCGCCTGGTGCGCAGCCGAACTCGCAGCACGCGACTCGCTTTCGAGCGTAATGGGCCTGGTTTGGGCGTGGATGCGCACGCGGCTTTGGTGGAGTCCTTCGGCGGTATCGAACTGACGAACGCGGATGATTGGGTGACTGATATCCGTGCGGTGAAGTCTCCGTCCGAACTGGCTTACATGACCGATGCTGCGCGTATCGGTGAACAAGCCTTGCTAGCGGGTATTTCGCGCATCGCAGTCGGAGTGCCGGAGTGCGAAGTGGCTGCAACGATTGTTGGCAAGCTCTGCAGCGGCTTGCCGGGCAAGCCGGGCACGGCGCCCACGGACTCCGTGACGATGCCGGTAACTCCATTCGCCAACGCGCCGCATCTGAATTGGACTAACCGGCCGTACGCGCTGAATTCGCAGACCAACTTCGAACTCGGGGCTTTCAGGCATCGTTACTGCGCTGCCGTGTCGCGTACCGTTTTTCTCGGTAAGCCCGACGCGCGCTTGCGTGAGATCGACACCATCGTGCGGGAAAGTTTCGAGGCTACGTTGCCAGCGCTGCGTACCGGTGCGAGCTGCTCCGATGCTTATGCAGCCTTCTGGAATAAATTCGCTGGCCGCGGGGTGCGCAAAGAATCTCGAATCGGCTACGGCATCGGCATCGATTGGAGCGAAGACAGTTACAGCCTGCAACGTGACGACCACCGCGAACTGCGTGCCGACTCGACGCTGCATCTGATCATCGGCATTTGGGAGAAGGGTGAGGGTTATGTGTTCAGCGAGACGCTCCGCGTCACTGACCATGGCGCCGAGACGTTTTGTACGCTGCCACGTCAGCTGTACGTGATCGATTGAGCACAGCGCCCACCGACAGCAGCTGCTGTGAAACGGGTATGAGCGAGATGCTCTTGGATCCGACGATCCCGACGATACGAGATGTTTTGGGATTCGCTCTCGGCGAACGACCGGTGCAGCATCACGAGATGCTTCGCTACTTCGAGCGGCTGGCCGAAGTATCTCCGCGTTTACGACTGCGCCGATACGGGCTGAGTTACGCCGGGTTGCCGCTGCTCGCATTGACGGTGTCGTCGCCTGACAATCTCGCTCGTCTTGCCGAGCATCAGGCGAGTTTGCGAGACCTCGATGGCTGTGATGATGCTGCCCAAGCTCAGAATGTCGCGAGCAGCTTGCCGGCCGTTGTGTGGCTCGGGTATGGAATTCATGGCGATGAGCCCTCCGGCTCCGACGCAGCATTGGAAACGGCGTATCGGCTAGCGGCGCGGACTGATTCCGACTGCGCGACACTGCTCGATCGTTTGATCATCCACCTGGATCCTATGGCGAATCCGGACGGTCGCGAGCGCTATCTGGCGCATGTACGTGCGTTCGGTCGTGCTTCGGCTGCGTACGATCCGCAGGACTTATTGCATACGGGCCAGTGGCCTGGCGGACGCGGCAATCGCTATCTGTTCGATCTGAATCGAGATGCCATCTTCGGTGTGCAGCAGGAGTCGCGTGCGCGAATTCGAGCAGTGTTGGCTGCCAGCCCGCAGCTATTCGTGGATGTGCACGAGATGGGAGCCGACGACACCTACTTGTTCGCGGTGCCAGCCCAGCCGCTGAATCCGAATTTGCCGGCGACCGTGCACGATTCCTGGGCGCAGTTCTCGCAGGATCACGCGGCTGCTTTCGATAGCGATGGCACGAGCTATTACACTCGCAGTTGGAACGAAGTGTTCTTCCCCGGGTTCTTCGACATCTGGCCGGCTTATCACGGAGCAGTGCCGATCCTGTATGAGCAGGCGGGCATGGTCGCGTCGACCGTGAGACTTCCCAATGGGCGAACCCGCGACTACGCGCAGGCAGTCGACAACCAACTGCGCAGTACGTTTGCGAATCTAACGACGGCGGTTGCCGCCCGCGAACAGTTGTTGTTGCGATGGTGGCGTTCGCGCCGTGCTACGCGGCAAGAAGATGGCCCACAAGCCTGGTTGATCCTGCCGAGTGACGAGTTCAAGGTGCGAAGTGCACTCTCGCTGCTTCTTCTACAAGGCATCGAAGTGGAACGCCTCAGCCACGATGCTGAAGCGAAGGATCTGCACTCGGTGTGGCAAGCCGACGCGTTCTCGCAGGTGCTACCCGCGGGGACGCTGTTGATTCGAACGCAGCAGCGATTGGCGGCGCTGATTCGAAACATCTTCGATCTCCATGTGCCCATGAGCGCGGAATTTCTCCAGCGCGAGCGACGGGGTATCGAGCTGGGCGGCAAGACATTGCTGTTGGATGCGACAGCGTGGTCGCTGCCACTGGCCTATGGCGCAGAGATGTTCTGGTCAACGTCGGTTCCGGCCGGCAACTGGCAGCGTGTCGATGAGGCTGATCCGCTGGCTCTGCCCGATCAGGCGATGTACATAGGGCGCTACGGCTACTTGTATGTCGACCCTTCGTTGTTTGCGACCGGCCGGCTATTGGCGCTAGGTATCAAAGTGCGGGTGGCGACGGAGGCGTTCATCCATGCGGGCGTGAGCTACGCTGCCGGCAGCTTGCTGATACGACGTGACGATCAGAGCGTTGAGCTTGCTGAGCTGTTGGCCAGCGAACAATCGCGAGGCGACGTTCGCTTCACACCGGTCAATGCAGCGCGCGTCGAAGACGGGCCGGACCTGGGCGATCCGGGGTTTGTATTGCTGAGTGCTCCAGCCATCGCCATCCTCACCGGTGCGTGCACGGACGCGGCGAGTACCGGTGCTTTGTGGCACTTGTTCGATGCTTCGATAGGCATACCGGTCACCTTGCTCGGCATCACGCGCTTGGGCACGGTGAATCTCAGTCAGTATCAGGTGCTGATCCTCAGCGACGTTGCAGATCCCGCGAACCTGCTAGCAGTGTTGAATGCTGGAGTCTCGTCACAACTGCGCACGTGGGTCGCAAGCGGCGGAACGCTGATCTCACTTGGCGCCGGCACGCAGACGTTGGTAGAGGCGGGCATAAGCTCGGTCAAGGCGCGCAGCACGGTGACAGAGCGCTATCCACCGTTACTGCTAGGCCGCGGCGTCCAAGCGATGCAGGAAGGTGATTTCCTAGTGGCAGCCGGAGCAATTGGTTTGTCGCCGGCTGATCGGAGTGAAGCAGTCACGGTTCGTCCCGTTGTAGGAGCAGGTGCGCGCGCTTTCTTACGAGGCGAGTTCGCGCCGTTTGAGTTTCCCGATGCGGCGCCGACTTCGCCCACAGGAGCAGACTCGTTGCGAAGGTTCCTGCCTCGTGGCGCCTACCTGGCCACTCGCATCAAGCCCCTGCATTGGCTCGGGTTCGGCGTGCCGGAGCGGCTGCCGGTGATGTTCCGGGAGAGTGACGCACTGATCGCCGATGGCGGCGTTGAACTGGTCGGGCGCTATGAGGTGCCGCGCCAGCTGGCGCTGTCCGGTCTCATTTGGCCAGAAGCAGTGGGGTATATCGCAAGCACCGCTTATCTCGTCCGCGAACGCTTGGGCTCCGGACAGCTCGTGTTGTTCGCCGGTGATCCGGTATTTCGAGGCTACTCGCTGGGCACACAGCGGCTGCTGCTCAATGCGGCGTTGCTTGGATCGGTCTTTCGGTGAAGTGACGTGGAGGCTGGTGACGCAGCCTCACCATTCCGCCGGGCTTGGCACCCAGCGCTTGCCAACACGAGCGAACAATCGCCAGGAGCAGTCGTGCCATTCCTGGGAGAACTCGATGGGTGAGCT
>NZ_JAEUPY010000785.1 GCF_016790065.1 Steroidobacter sp. | reverse complement strand
ATCGACTTGCGATCCAGGGCCTGGGAGATGTTGAGGTCGTTGAGGTTCAGGGTGGTCATTTCAGTAACTCCGTCAGTGGTTGAGGTGGTTTCGAAAACGCTTCACTTCGCGCTTGGTCGAGGAAATTGCAGGCGGCATGCCAGCTGTGCCAACGACCCGAAACTTTTTTATAAGTGACTGACGGAACTATGAAAATCGCAAAGCTGGAAAATTGTCGCGGCGCGCGAACGCGCGCCTGACCAGGAAATTAGTTGGCTCACTCCCAACACCAAAACATGCACGTGTTGGATCGATCCCGACGCGCCCGTCGATCAGCGGCTGGCGGTGATCTGAGTGCGAGCGTCGTGAATGGCGGTGGCCAGATCCAACACCGCGGTGGCGTAGAACGTCGAGCGGTTGTAGCGAGTGATCGCATCGAAGTTGCTGAAGCCAGCCACATACTTCGAGGGCTTGCCCGGCGTGGGCAACTCGACGACCGAGCAGGCGCCCTCGGGTAGCTTCTTGATTGAGAAGCGCACGCCCTTCTCCTGCAACGCTGCGACTTCATGTGTGCGCTCCAGGCCAGACACCAGTTCGGCTTCGCTGCCTGCAGGCAAACGTACCGGCACCAGCGCGGCCTCGCCATCCACCCAGCCGAATGCTTTGAGATAGCTGCCGATGCTGCCGATGGCGTCGGAGCTGCTGCCAACCAAGTCGATGCTGCCATCCTGGTCGAAATCTACCGCATACTTGCGGTAGCTCGAGGGCATGAACTGCGGCAAGCCCATCGCGCCGGCATACGAACCTTTGATCTTCAGCGGGTCGATGCTCAGCTCTCGCGACAGCAACAACAATTCCTTGAGCTCGTCGCGGAAGTATTCCTGGCGACGCGGCCCGTCGAACGCAATCGTGGCCAACGAATCGACCACTCGGAACGAGCCGGTGTTCTGGCCGAACGCGGTCTCCACGCCCAGAATGCCAAGCACCACTTCGGGCGGCACCCCGAACTCGGCCTGCGCGCGACGCAGGTCCGCTTCATGCAAATCCCAGAATTGAGTGCCAGCCGCAATGCGCGACTTGGTCAGAAACTTGGCCCGGTACTTGGGGTAGGAACGCACCGGCGGCGTCACCGGCTTGGGCCGCTCCGGCCCGATCAACCGCGACACCACCGGCTGATAGCGCGCCTCGCCCAGCACGCGTTCGAGTTCGGCGACGTCCATGCCGTGTTCCGCCTGCATGGCTTCGATGAACTCGCGGACTTCGGGACGGGCCAGGTACTCGGCATTCGCTGCCGGGCTGCACAGCGCCCCGGCCAGCAGAGTCAGGGCGGCGAACCGCAAACTTTTTACAACCATTCCAGCAGCCCACCCAAAGAGCGATACGTTGTCACTGCATCGGCAGCAGACGCAGAAACATAATCTGGGTGACAGCTCAGTTAAGTGATGTTTCTCACAAACCCGGGTCGACGCCGGCTGTGGATCATGCTCACACCGGGAGCGATGCCACACGTGGCTGAGCCATACGCACCCACACCAGCGCGCCCAACGCGAGCCAACCGATCAGCAGTTGCCATTCCAACGGCAGCGAACCCTTGGCGGCAAACCAGGGGTCGACGAACGCGACCACGGCCATCGCCGAGCCCAACACCAGCGCCGCTCGAATCGTCCATTGGCCGCCGGGAACTTGATACGCCGCCGGCTCGCCTTGCTGTCGGGCTCGGAGCAAGCCGAAGGTGACCGCGACCAGGATCGCGGTCATTCCCATGGACGCCGCATTGAGCAGCGGCACGATGGCCCCTCGCCCCAGCGACAATCCCAGAATGTTGATGAGTGCCAGCACCAGCACCGCCACCATCGGCGAGCCGTGTCGAGCGTGCAATCGAGCGAGCGGCGCCGGCAACAGACCATGGCGCGCCGCTGCCAGCGTCAGCCGAGCGGCCATGAATGTGACGCCGTTCCAAGTTTTGAACAGCGACACGATGGCAATGATCAGCACCACATCGACCCACACACCGCCGCCGGGCAGACGAGCGGCAGCCGCCACGACCGCGAGATCCGCCTGGGCCAGCTCATGCCACGGCATCATGGACGCGGCGCTCAATAAGATCAGCACGTAGAACAAGGCGGCACATAGAATCGACGCAACGATGGTGCCTGCCACCGTGCGCAACGAGACGCTCGAGCTGCGCTCTTCCACTGCCTGTGGAATGGCTTGAAATCCATTGAGCAAGATCGCTGAGAGCGCAAAGATCCATAGCGCGCCCCGCCACCAGCGATCATCGGCCACGCGCTCCCACGCCGGCTGCAGGTTCGAGAAGGACCCGAACGCGAAGAATGCCGCCATCAACGACAGCGCCCCGACCAAAAAGATCAGCGTCAACACTGAATGCACTCGCGCGGAGAAGGTGCCGCCACGCCAATTGAGCCACGCGACCGCGATGGCTCCAAACACACCAATCGCAGCCCCTTGCCAAGTCACCGCTTCACCGAAGATCCGATACAGCGACATTTGACCCATCGAAGGCAACAGCCGCGAGACAAACCACGCGAGCGCGATTCCCTCGAAGATCATGATTGCCACCAGCATCAGCAAAGTCATCCACGCCACGGCGAACGCGGCGCGCGGGCCGAAGATTCGTAAGGCGTAGATGAACTCGCCGCCCGTCTCTGGGACGCGAGTCGTCAACTCTGCGTAGCACAGGCCAATCAGTGCCACCGACAGTCCGCCGGCGAGAAGACCGAGCACTGTTCCGCCCGGACCGGCCGCGACTAGCCATTCTCCCAGAATGGCCACCCACGCAGAGCCGACGACGGTGCCGAAGCCGAGTGCAAGAAACTGCAGACGACCGATCTTGCCGCGTAGTGCCTGTGACATGTTTGTGTAGCCTTCAGCGCCACACTTCGCGGCAGATGCGAATGTAGTTCTCGCCGAGGATGCCGCGTACCTGAGATTCGGTGAAGCCGTCTTTGAGCAAGTGTTCGGTCAGTTCCAGCAACTGATTGGGCATCGCGTAGGTGAAGCCGGGCCACTGCGGATCCAGCGTCATCGGCCACTCTTCCGGGCGACCACGCGCCCAGCGCGTCAGATTCACATGGTCGAACACCACGTCGAAGCCGATGCCGATGTGCTCCGGGCCGACCACTTCGGCGAAGTGCCGGATGTGTTTGAGCATGGTCTGCGAGCTGCACTGTGGATCGCCCAAGTATTCGCTCGACCCCGAGATGCCGATGAGCCCGCCGAGGCGCGCACACTCCTTCGCCTGCCGATCAGAAACATTTCGCGTGGTATCGCGCAGTGCTCGTGCATTGGAATGACTGAACACTACTGGCTTGGTGATCGCGTCCATCGCCTCGAGCGACGAGCGCTCACCGACGTGGCTCAGATCGAGCAACATGCCGACGCGCTCCATCTCCTGGACCACCTTGACGCCAAACTTGGTCAAGCCGCCGTCATCGCGCTCGAAACAGCCACCGGCTACGCTATTGCCGAGATTGAATGCCAGCAGCGTATGGCGAATGCCCAGCTTATAGAACGTTTCGATCAGGGTCAGATCGCGATCCAGACAATTGGTGCCTTCGAAGTGCAATTCCAAGCCCAGCCGGCCGGACGCCTTGGCCCGCAACACATCGTCGACAGTCTCGATCAGCACAAAACGTTCCGGCTGCGCCAGAATCTTGCTACGCGCCGCAGACAATAGCTTCAGCGCTTCGCCGGCCGTGTGATTGTCACCGGCGAGCGTCACTCCCACGATGGTGTGACCCGCTGCCTCGAAGTCTTGCAGTCGGTCCCAAGTGTTCCCCTGCGGCGGGTCCCAGGGCCAAATCATGTCCCACACGACAGCGCTTTTGTAGAGCGCCTGGGCGTTGTTAGCAATGGTCGCGGTCATCGGCGTGCTCCAGGAAAAGCTCAATGCACAGAGTCGACCGGCAGCTTGCGCAGCCGCAGGTCTTTGATGTCGACGGTGGTCAGCCGCAGGCCCGCGGGTTCGATCTTCACCGTCATCTTCAAATCCAAGTAAGACGCAGCCGTTTCCGGCACTGCTTCGAACACGTCGGGTGTCACCGAGCGCATGTTGAAACGCTCGCCGCTGCGGTTGCCGCCGTTGATCTGCAACTGCAAACCCTCCGCTGCGCGGACGACGTGGTAATGAACGCCGAGTTCATCGTTGCGATACCAGCCCAGCAATGAATCCGTCTCGGCGGCAGTGAACGCACGCCCTTCGACCACTTTCTGCACCGGTCGCGGTTGCGGCCAGTCCGCGTACTGCAAACTCAAGCCAGCCGATGTCTCAACGACACGGACCGCGTTGGCGATACGCCCGCCATAGCTCATGAAATCTCCAGCCTTGCCACGACGCGCCAGCAACCCTTCCGAATCATGGAAGCGATACTGAATCTGCCGCACGCCGTCGCCGGCCTTGGAATTCAAGCGCAACACAAAGCCGCTCTGAGGCTCGACAAACGTACCCGAGAGTCGTTGCAGCTCATCGGCTTTCCATTTCTGGTCGACCGGCACGTTCATGACAGCATCGCGCGCAGGATTGCGAGCAGATAAATAGAAGCCGTCGTCGACGGCACTCAACGCAGCGTCCACCGTCTGCAACATCCGTTGCGGATCGGAAGACACGCCATAGTCGAGAGCATTGCGCATCTGGAGCACCCAGATGTCCAGCTCGGGCAGGTACGCGATGCGCTTGCCGTAGAAGCCACCGTGATGAACGATGCGCACCCCGCGATGTTTCTCGTCGATGAAGCCGTAACGATAGGCCGGCGTGTACCAATCATTGGCCGGCGAACTCACGGTCAATTGCTCGATCCAGCGCTTGCCGTTGGCTTGCGGCGTGGTGAGATAGCGTGCGTAGGCGATGTAATCTTGAATCGTGCCCATGCCGGCGCCATCGCCGCTGGTCTCTACGATGATGCCGCCGATGCGCAGCGAGTCGGTAGCCAGATTCGGCGCCGGCGATTGATTCATCAGATAGCTGGACGCTTGATTGGGGTAGAACTGCGGTTCGTACGACTTGGTCCTGGCGGTCTTCATGTTCGCTGGAGCAAACACCAGAGCGCGCATCGCCGCGTCGAAACTCTGCCCGGTCACCTTCTCGATGATGCGTGCTGCCAGTCGCGTTCCCGCATCGTTGTAGTACCAGTTGCTGCCCGGCGCATACGGCAACGAGCGTTGTTTACGGTTGAGTTCGTACAGCTCATCCAAAGTCAGCGGCTGATACGCAGCGCCCGTTCCCGCCAGGTGCAGCAGAGTTTCGTCCTGCCACAGCCCGGACGTGTGATTCATCAGATGTCGCAATGTGATGCGGCGGTCGAACTGTGGAAAGTCGGTGAGATAGCGTTGTATTTCATCGTCCAGCGACAGCCGCCCCTGTTCGGCAAGGCGCAGCAGCGCCAAGCAGGTCATGGATTTGGTCGTCGAGAAGAACGTGTACAGCGTCTCGGGCGTCCAGGGTGCGTCGAACTCGCGATTCGCATATCCATAGCCGCGCAAATGAACCACTTCGCCCTTGCGAAGAATCGCCACGATGGCACCAGGCGAATGTGGCGCGTCGTAGTAGGAATAAATGGCATCGACCGCCGCCGACAGTTTCGGATCGACTGCAACGTTCCACGGCGCCTGCGCGGCCTGCAACGGAAGGGCCACCAGCGCCAATAATCCAGCCGCCAACATCGAATACTTTGTCACGCTTGTTCCTCCAACCAACCGCGGCGTCGATACGCCGGATCGGGATATTCATAAAAGCCGCTGCCGGTCCCTTCTCCGAGCCGCCCCGCTTCGATCATTTGCGACAAGAACATCGGTGGCGCATCGCTCGGGTCACCGGTCAGCTCGAAGTACTGCTGCTCGACGCGGCGGATGGAATGCAGCCCGATCTCGTCCATCAGCCCGCACGGTCCTTGCGAGACCCCGAAAGCCAGCATCCAAGCACGGTCAATGTTGTGAGGCGTGGAGATGCCTTCGGCGATCTGGCGCAACACTTCTTTCTTGACGACCCGCCACAAGCGATTCATCGAATAGCCGATGTTCTCTTTGCCCAACTGCAGCGGAATCATGCCGATGTGACGTGCCCACGCGAGAGCAAACCCCACAGTGGCCGGCTCAGCCTGCGGCGCTGTCATCAGCTCTACCAAGCGAAAGTGCCGCGGATCGGAGAAATTCATATTGAAGAATCGTTCCGGCCGACCCGACGCTTCGGCAATGGGCGAACACGGCAACACCGACGCGTTCGAGCCCATGTAAGCCTGCGGCGAGAGCAGCTTCGCCACCGAGGCTGCCACTTCACACTTCAATGCCAAGCGCTCGGGAACATTCTCGAACGCCAGCTGAGCGTCTGTGACTGCGTCTTCCAGGGAAGCTGCGGCCCGCAGGTTCAGCTGCACCTTTTCGGCCTCGGCGCCAACGGACCACGAAGCCGCCAGTTCCACGGACTCAGTCGCCTTTCCCGACTCAACGTCGAAAAGACGCGTCGGCATACCGGCGCGCGCACAAGCCCATGCGACTTTGGTGCCCATGACGCCGGCGCCGATGATGGC
>NZ_JAEUPY010000777.1 GCF_016790065.1 Steroidobacter sp. | reverse complement strand
GTATTGATGCTCGCCGGGATCCGCGAACATCTGATCATTTCGACACCCCAGGATCTGCCACGCTTTCAGCAATTGCTAGGAACCGGCGAGCAGTGGGGCATGAAGTTCGATTATGCCGAGCAAGCCCAGCCGAATGGGATTGCCGAAGCCGTGTTGATCGCGGGACGACGTTACGGCGCAGCGCCAGTTGCGCTGGTGCTCGGCGACAATATTTTCTACGGCCACGGCATGACTGAGTTACTCAGGACCGCGGCAGCCAAGCCCAGCGGCGCCAGCGTATTTGCTTACCACGTGCAAGACCCCGAGCGTTACGGCGTGGTCGAGTTCGACGCAGCGGGGCGGGCGCTGGGCATCGAGGAGAAACCGGCGAAGCCGCGTTCTAGTTACGCCCTGACCGGCCTGTATTTTTACGACCAACATGCTTACGAATTCGCCAAAGGTCTAACGCCGTCGGCGCGGGGCGAATTGGAGATCACCGATCTCAACAAGGAATATCTGGCGCGCGGCGAGCTGCACGTGCAGGTCATGGGCCGCGGCTACGCCTGGCTCGATACCGGTACGCATGAATCGTTGATCGCCGCCGCGACCTTCATCGAAGCCATCGAAACGCGGCAGGCGCTGAAGGTGGCTTGTCCCGAAGAGATTGCCTATCGCCAGGGATTCATCACGGCCGCGCAGGTGCGTGAGTTGGCGCGGCCGCTGAAGAATACGCAGTACGGCCAATATCTGCTGCGCATGCTGGAAGAACGAGTCATCGAATGAAGTTCACACCGACCCGCTTGCCCGAGGTCGTGCTGATCGAGCCCAAGGCATTTGCCGATCCGCGCGGGTTCTTCATGGAAACCTGGCACGCCAAGAAATTCGCCGACGGCGGCATCGATGCACAGTTCGTGCAGGACAATCACAGCTCGTCGAGTCAGTGGGTGCTGCGAGGCATGCACTATCAGCTACGTCACACGCAAGGCAAATTAGTGCGCGTTACGCAGGGCGAAGTGTTCGACGTCGCAGTCGACGTGCGCAAGTCATCGCCGACGTTCGGTCAGTGGGTGGGCGAGTATTTGTCGGCTGATAACCGCCGCATGCTTTGGGTGCCCGCGGGATTCGCGCATGGTTTTCTGGTGTTGAGCGAGCGCGTGGAGTTTCTGTACAAGTGCACGGATTTCTACGATCCGTCCAGCGAGCGCACCGTGTTGTGGAACGATCCGGAGCTCGGCATCGAGTGGCCGTTGCCGAATGGTGTCGCGCCTGTGGTTTCCGATAAGGATGACGCGGGCGTGCGGCTTGCGCAGGCCGAGTACCTGCCATGAAGGTGCTGATCGTCGGTGCTGCCGGGCAGCTTGGGCGCGCCCTGGTGCAATCCGCGCCTGCCTCGATAGAGTTGATTGCTTGGGATCGAGCGCAGCTCGATTTATCGCAACTCGAAACTATCTCAGCTCGCGTGCATGCCGCTCGACCGGATGTACTGAGTAATGCGGCGGCATACACCGCAGTCGATCAAGCGGAATCGGATTCGCAACGCGCCTATTTGATCAACGCGGAAGCCGTGGGCGTGCTGGGCGAGGCTTGCGCTGCCGCTGGCACCCGACTGGTCCATGTTTCGACGGATTTTGTTTTCGACGGCGCCGCTGGGCGGCCGTATCAGCCGAATGATGTCACCGCACCTCTGGGTGTGTACGGTGCCAGCAAGGTGGCTGGCGAAAAGCGACTGGCTACGCAGACCGGACTGAACGGATGCGTGGTGAGAACGGCCTGGGTGTACTCGAGTGTCGGCAAGAACTTCCTGCTGACCATGTTGCGCTTGTTCAAAGAGCGGCCGGTAGTGCGCGTGGTCGCGGATCAAATTGGCACGCCGACTAGCGCGAAGTCTTTGGCGAGCTGCCTATGGAGTGCAGCGGTCAGCGAGGTTCGCGGCATCCTGCATTTCACTGATGCGGGCGCGGCTAGTTGGTACGACTTTGCGGTGGCGATCTACGAAGAAGCCCAAGCGTTGGGGTTGCTGACCCAGCCGGTGGACATTCAACCGATTCGCACCAGCGACTATCCAACGCCTGCGCGGCGCCCTTCGTATAGCGTGCTCGATGTTTCGGCGACGCGCGCAACGCTGGGATTGCAGGCGATTCATTGGCGGGCCCAGTTGCGAGAAGTATTGCGAGAGCTGCGATCGTGAAGCACCTGCTGATCACCGGCGGCGCCGGTTTCATTGGCGCCAACTTCGTGCATTACTGGTTGCGCCAGCATGCCGAAGATCGAGTCGTGGTGCTGGACGCACTGACCTACGCGGGCAATCGAGCCAATCTGGCTTCAGTGCAAGACAACTCTCGCTTGCGGCTCATCGTCGGCGAGATAGGCGATGCCGCGTTACTCAGCCATCTGTTCGCGGAGGAGGGCATCGACTGCGTCGTGCACTTCGCTGCCGAGTCGCATGTCGACCGTTCCATCACTGGACCGGATGAATTCATTCGTACCAACGTGCTCGGCACTCATGCGTTGCTCAAAGCTGCGCGCGCTGCATGGAGCAACGATGGTCAATGGCGCGACGGGGTACGCTTTCATCATGTCTCGACCGACGAGGTGTATGGCTCGTTGAGGCCGGCTGATCCGGCTTTTGCGGAGACCACGGCTTATTCGCCCAACTCACCATATTCGGCGAGCAAAGCCGCGTCCGATCATTTAGTGCGCGCCTATCATCACACTTACGGCCTGCCGGTCACGACCAGCAATTGTTCCAACAATTACGGGCCGTATCATTTTCCTGAAAAGCTGATTCCGTTGATGTTGGTCAACGCGCTGGACGGCAAGCCGTTGCCGGTTTATGGGCAGGGCGAGAATGTGCGCGATTGGTTGTTCGTCGAAGATCATTGTCGCGCCATCGATGCCATTTTGCAGCGGGGGCGGGTGGGAGAGACCTACAACGTTGGTGGGCGCAATGAGTGGCGCAACATCGATATCGTTCGTCATCTATGCGCGCTGTTGGATCGCAGGTTTGCTCAGCAAGCCGACCTCCGCGCTCGCTTTCCGAATTGTCCCGCTGCGCGAGGTGAGCCAGTTGAGCGCTTGATCGCGTTCGTGACCGATCGACTCGGGCACGACTGGCGCTACGCGATCGACGCCACCAAGATCCAACGCGAGCTGGGCTTCGCGCCGGCGGAGAGCTTCGAGACCGGCATCGAGAAGACTGTCGACTGGTACCTGGCCAACGAGGGCTGGTGGCGCAACGTGTTGAGCGGTGAGTACCGCCGCGCGTAACACACTTCCACACTCCAAATTCAGCCCATTTCGGGCGAAATCCTGCAGATATACCGCTCTGCCGACCACCCTCCCGAACGCATGCTGTGCGTCAGGGCAAAGGAGTGCCCGCAGTCCGGTGCTTCCCCATCGCCGGACGATCCTCGGGAACGAGTCTTCAGTCCTGAGTCTCAACCGCGGAGCACAGGATGTGCTCCGCGGCTTTTCTCGGAAATTACTGACGAGATGGCGGAGATTTTCGCAAGCGGTGGCCAGTACCATCGCTGTCGATGCGTACCACGTTAGACATCGACGATGTCGTGTTGGCCACTGCAAAGGAGCTGGCTCGCGCACGCGGGCAGACGATAGGAATGGTGATTTCAGAATTGGCGCGCAAAGCGTTGGAGAGCACTCGGCACGAACGTGTCGCGTACCGCGAGTTTCCGGTGTTCGAAGTGCCGGTGAATGCCGAAGTGCTGACGGTCGAGTTTGTCGAGGCCATCGTCGACGATGAAGGCTTACCTGCTCGACGTTAATGTGCTGATCGCGCTGGCTTGGCCGAATCACACCGAGCACAACCGGGTGCAGGAGTGGTTTGCCAACGAGCGGCGCAGGGGCTGGGCCACTTGCCTGGTCACGCAGCTGGCTTTCATCCGCGTGTCATCCAATCCCGCGGTTCCACATCACGTGTCGCCGTCGGTGGCACAACGTTACCTCAGCGAGATCACCGCGCTTCCGGATCATTCGTTTTGGGATGAGCCCGAGCACGGTTACGCGCACGCGTCTTTCGGCAGTACCATGCCGCGCACGTCGACTCATCAATGGGTCACGGACGGTTATTTAGCAACGCTTGCGCTGATTCATGGCGGCCGCCTGGCGACCCTGGATAAGCAACTGCTGCGGGTTTTCGACCACGTCGTACTGGTGTGAGGAGGCAGCCGCGAGCCGTTGGTGCGGCTCGCGGCTGACTTACCGTCCTTGGGCCATCCCTGGTCAAGGCCGTCTCGAGCCGTGGGAGCGGCTCGTGGGCGACCGGAAAGCGACTGCCCTCCGTGGCAAAGCTGCTGTTCCTAATAGATAAAGCGACAAACGGCCCATTTCGCCCTCGCAGCAGGCGGCGGCGAGGCTGAAAAAATTTCAGGTTATGCAATGCCGGCACGCCATGTAGTAGGTTGCCGACTGCTTTACCCTACCCCTGGGGTCCGCTAAGCTCGCGGGCCATTTTTCCTTTTAAGTCCAGCGAGTTATCGCCATGCGTTTGACTATTTTCGGGTCCGGCTACGTGGGCCTGGTCACGGGTGCCTGCCTAGCCGAGGTGGGTAACAACGTGCTGTGTGTGGATGTCGACGAACGCAAGGTCGAAATGCTCAAGCGCGGCGAGTCGCCCATCTACGAACCTGGCCTGGATGAGTTGTTGCGCAAGAATCTGGAAGCCGGCCGTTTGAAGTTCACCACCGATGCGGTGGAGGGCGTCAAGCATGGTCTGTTTCAGTTCATCGCGGTCGGCACGCCGCCCGACGAGGACGGTTCGGCGGATCTGAAGTACGTGCTGGCGGTCGCCGAAACCATCGGCAAAAACATCGGCGAGTATCGCGTGGTGGTTACCAAGTCCACGGTGCCAGTGGGCACGGCCGACAAGGTCAAGGCTAAGATCGAAAGCACCTTGCAGGCGCGCGGCGCGCAGGCCGAGTTCGACGTGGTCTCCAACCCGGAATTCTTGAAGGAGGGCGCGGCCCTCAACGACTTCATGAAGCCGGATCGCATCGTGGTGGGTACCGACAACCCACGCACCGCCGAGCTGCTCAAGGCGTTGTATGACCCCTTTACCCGCAACCGCGAGCGCATGATCGTGATGGACGTGCGTTCCTCGGAGCTGACCAAGTACGCTGCCAACGCCATGCTTGCGACCAAGATCAGCTTCATGAACGAGCTCGCCAACCTGGCCGAGCGCATGGGCGCCGATATCGAAAAGGTGCGCCAGGGCATCGGCTCGGATCCGCGCATTGGTTATCACTTCATCTATCCCGGCATGGGCTATGGTGGCTCCTGTTTCCCGAAAGACGTGCAGGCCCTGTCGCGCAGCGCGGCCGATCATAAGTTCAATGCCGAGCTATTGAACGCGGTCGAAGCGGTCAATAAGCGTCAAAAAAGCGTCCTGTTCCAGAAGCTACAGAACTTCTTCGGCGGCAACCTGTCCGGAAAGACGATTGCAGTCTGGGGCCTGGCGTTTAAGCCTAATACGGATGATATGCGTGAGGCGCCGAGTCGCACGCTGTTGGAAGCCTTGTGGGACGCGGGCGCAAAGGTGCGCGCTTACGATCCGGTCGCGCAGGAAGAGGCGCATCGCATTTTCGGCGAGCGCAACGACCTGCAACTGGTGAAGTCCGGACCCGAGGCGCTGCAAGGTGCCGATGCTTTGGCCATCGTCACCGAGTGGCAGGAATTCCGCAGCCCAGATTTCGACGCGATCGCCTCGCAGCTGAAGAACAAAGTGATCTTCGACGGCCGCAATTTGTATGACCCGGCCTTCGTCAAACGATTTGGATTGAAGTACTACGCCATTGGGCGAGGTGACAGCGTATGTTGATTCCTGTGATTCTTTCCGGCGGCTCGGGCACGCGCCTGTGGCCGCTGTCGCGCGAGCTGTATCCGAAGCAGCTGCTGCCCCTGGTCGGCAAGGGAACCATGCTGCAGGAGACGCTGGCGCGAGTCGCTGGAGTCGACGGTCTCGGCGCGCCGGTGGTGGTCTGTAACGAGAACCATCGCTTCCTGGTCGCCGAACAGGTGCTCGAGGCTGGCATCAAGTCGCAGGCCATCGTGCTGGAGCCGGTGGGGCGCAATACCGCGCCGGCAGTGGCGGTCGCCGCCATGGCGGCGGTGGCGGATCTGCCCCAAAGTAAGGGGGGCGGTAACGACAACGATCCGCTGTTGTTGATCCTGCCGGCCGATCATGTGATTCGCGACGTGAAGGCCTTCCGGGCGGCGCTGGAAATCGGCCGTAAAGCGGCCAGCGAAGGCAAGTTGGTCACCTTCGGCGTGGTGCCGAACAAACCGGAAACGGGTTACGGCTACATCAAGCGCGTCAACGGTGCCGGGCCGGCCTATGCCATCGACCGGTTCGTCGAAAAACCGGATCTGGCCACGGCCAAGACCTACGTCGAGTCCAAGGAATATTTCTGGAACAGCGGCATGTTCCTGTTCCGCGCCTCGGCGGTGCTCAACGAGCTGCGCGAGCTGGCGCCAAAAATTTATGAGGCCTGCGCGCAGGCGGTCACCGCCGCGAAACGCGATCTGGATTTCACGCGTCTGCCCAGCAAGGAATTCGGCGCCTGTCCGAGCGATTCGTTCGACTACGCAGTGATGGAAAAAACCAAGCACGGCGTGGTGGTGCCGCTCGATGCCGGCTGGAGCGATGTCGGTTCGTGGTCGGCGCTGCATGAAGCGATTCCGGCCGACGGCGACGGTAACGTCGCGCTCGGCGACGTGCTGACTGCGGACTCGCACGGTAACTATCTGCATTCGACCAGCCGCCTGGTGGCCGCGGTGGGCTTGCAGGATCACGTCGTGGTCGAAACCAAGGACGCCGTACTGGTGGCGCCCAAGGATCGGGTGCAGGACGTCAAAGAACTGGTCAATTTGTTGAAGAAGCAAGGCCGCTACGAAACTTCCTTGCATCGGGAAGTGTTTCGCCCGTGGGGCAGCTACGACAGCATCGACAACGGCCGTCGCTTCCAGGTGAAACGCCTGTCGGTGAAGCCGGGCGCGCAGATGTCGTTGCAGCTGCATCATCACCGCGCCGAGCATTGGATCGTGGTGGAGGGGACGGCGAGAATCACGCGGGGCGAGGAGGTTTTCCTGTTGGAGGAGAATCAGTCGACCTACATTCCGCTGGGCACCAAACACCGCATCGAAAACCCGGGCAAGATTCCGCTGCACATCATCGAAGTGCAGTCGGGCGGCTATCTGGGCGAGGACGACATCGTGCGCTTCGAGGATCGCTACGGCCGGGAAGGCGAGAAGTAATCGCTGCCGCGCCAGCCCCGGTACAATTCAACGCTTCGCAACGCTTTGTAGATTTAGGAACGAGCGCATGTCCAATCAGTCTTCCGCCATCGTCGGCTTCAAGGCCTATGACTACCGCGGCCGGATCCCGAACGAGCTCAACCCCGAGGTGGCCTATCGCATCGGTCGTGCGTACGCGGAATTCGTCAAGCCGAAGCGGGTGGTGGTGGGGCGAGACATTCGCAAGTCCAGCGCCGAGCTGTGCGAAGCGCTGACGCGCGGGCTGCTCGATTCCGGTGTGGATGTCCATGACATCGGTCTGTGCGGCACGGAGGTGGTGTACTTCGCCACCTTCAGCGAAGGCATGGACGGCGGCATCATGGTCACCGCGAGCCACAATCCGCCGGACTACAACGGCATGAAGTTCGTGCGCGAGCAGTCGCGCCCGATCAGTGGCGATACCGGCTTGAAGGACATCCAGCGCATCGCTGAAGCAAACAAGTACTCCGAGCCTGCGAACAAGGGCGCGCGGCACACGCTCGACGTCTCCAAGAAATATATCGAGCATCTGCTGTCGTACTTGGATCGTGCCAGGCTCAAGCCGCTCAAGATCGTGGTCAACGCCGGTAATGGCGGCGCCGGCCTGATCGTGGATCAGCTCGAGTCGCACCTGCCGTTCCAGTTCATCAAGATCAATCATGAGCCGGACGGCAGCTTCCCGAACGGCGTGCCGAATCCGATGCTGGAAGACAATCGGGTCGCCACCATCGAGGCCATCAAGAAACATAAAGCCGATTGCGGCGTGGCCTGGGACGGCGACTACGACCGTTGTTTCCTGTTCGACGAGCACGGCAACTTCATCGAGGGTTACTACATCGTCGGCTTGCTGGCGTCGGTGTTCCTGAAGCAGGAGAAGGGCGCGCGCATCGTGCACGATCCGCGCTTGACCTGGGCTACCACCGATATGGTCGAGTCGCTCGGTGGCAAGGCAGTGATGTCGAAGTCCGGTCACGCCTTCATGAAGGATGTGATGCGTGAGGCCGATGCGATCTACGGCGGCGAGATGAGCGCGCATCATTATTTCCGTCGTTTCGGTTACTGCGACACCGGCCAGATTCCCTGGCTGTTGGTGGCGCAGATCCTGAGCGATTCCGGCAAAACCTTGTCGGCGTTGGTGGGCGAGCGCATCGCCAAGTTTCCCGCCAGCGGCGAAATCAATCGCAAGGTGGCCGATGCCAAAGCCACCATCGCCCGCGTGCAAGCCAAGTATGAAAGCGGCGCCAAGGCCATCGATTTCACCGACGGTTTGTCCATCGAGTTCGCGGATTGGCGTTTCAATTTGCGCTCGTCCAATACCGAGCCGTTGATCCGCTTGAACGTCGAGAGCCGCGGCGACGAGGCATTGATGAAGTCCCGCACGGCGGAGCTGCTGGAGATGATCGGGGGCGAAGCGGCGCACTGAGCGGAGGTAGCGGGGTTTACCGGCTTGCTGCGCGACCGGCATTACGAGACGATCGTCGCCGACGGTCGTCGCTACATCGATCGCCGCAATATCGATCGCGTGCCTGCCGGTACGCAAAGAATGTCGAACTCGATCGATGCCTTGCTGGAATTGGGCCAGGTCAAGCGGGTAGGGATGACCATGTATTTCACCATTGCCAAGGGGCCGCAATGAGCGAGCGCTACATCCTGCTGGTCGAGGACAATCCAGACGACGAGGAACTGACGCTGCTCAGCCTGCGCAAGAACAATCTGGCGCATGAGATCGTGGTGGTGCGCGACGGTGTCGAAGCCATCGAATATCTGTTCGCCACCGGGCAATACGCCAGCCGCGACGTGATGAACGCGCCCACCGTGATCCTGCTCGATCTGAAGCTGCCCAAACTGGACGGCTTGGGCGTACTGAAGCGGCTGCGCGCCGACGATCGGACGCGGAGTTTGCCGGTGGTAGTGCTGACATCCTCCAGCCAGGATGCGGACGTGATCGCCAGCTACAACTTGGGCGCCAACAGCTACGTGCGCAAGCCGGTCGAATTCGGTGCCTTCGTCGAGGCGGTCAGCAGCCTGGGGCTGTATTGGGTGATGCTGAACCGGCCGCCGCCGTTCCATATCAGCTGAAGCCGATTCCGCCGAAGAAGGTTTGACCTGATCGAGCTGCATCCCTAAACTACGCGCCCCTTCAAACCTCAGACGGTTCGTGGGGCCGGCATCGGGCGGTTAGCTCAGCGGTAGAGCACTGCTTTCACACGGCAGGGGTCACAGGTTCAATCCCTGTACCGCCCACCACTCCTTACGAGATTCGGCTGGTTCAAGAGCCGGCGGCGTTGGATGGAAACCCGGCGCCATGAGCGATATCAACGCCATGGCCATCCGCACTCGATTCGCTCCCAGTCCCACCGGCATGCTGCATATTGGCGGCGTGCGCACTGCCTTGTTCTCGTGGCTGTATGCACGCCGTCACGGCGGCACCTTCATCCTGCGTATCGAAGATACCGATCGCGAGCGCTCCACCGATGCTGCCACGCAGGTCATTCTGGACGGCATGGAATGGCTGGGGCTGGCAGCCGACGAGGGCCCGTTCTATCAAACGCGCCGGATGGATCGTTATCGCGAAGTCATCGGCGAGTTCCTCAAAGCCGGCAACGCGTATCACTGCTACTGCTCGAAGGAAGAGCTGGAGGTGATGCGCACTCGGCAGCAGGAAGCCAAGCAGAAGCCGCGCTACGACGGCACGTGTCGTCATCGCACCGAACCGCGCCCTGGCGTGTCGCCGGTGGTGCGCTTCAAGAATCCCATCGAAGGCAGCGTGGTGGTCGAAGACGTCATTCACGGCAACGTCGTGTTCGACAACATGGAGCTCGACGATTTGATCATCGCTCGCTCCGACGGCACGCCGACGTACAACTTCTGCGTGGTCGTCGACGACAGCGACATGAAGTGCACGCACGTGATTCGCGGCGACGATCATCTCAACAACACGCCTCGCCAGATCAACATGCTCAAGGCGCTGGGCGCGGCGGTACCTGTGTATGCGCACGTGCCGATGATTCTCGGGCCGGACGGCGCCAAGCTGTCGAAGCGTCACGGCGCGGTGAGCGTGCTTCAGTATCGCGAGGACGGCTTCCTGCCCGAAGCGCTGTTGAACTATCTGGTGCGCCTCGGCTGGTCGCATGGCGATCAGGAAGTGTTCTCCATGGAGGAGATGGCGCGGCTGTTCGACATCAAGGACGTCAACAAGTCGGCGTCGGCGTTCAATCCCGACAAGCTGCTGTGGCTGAACCAACAGCACATCATGCGTTCCACGCCGGAGCACGTCGCGCGCTACCTGAAGCCGCAACTTGCCGCGCTCGGGGTGGACGTCACCGACGACAAGAAACTCGCTGCCGTCGCCAAGGCGCAGCAGGAGCGTGCCAAGACGCTGAAGGAGATGGCGCAGAACAGTCTGTTCTTTTTCCAAGACGTGGCGGGCTACGACGAGAAGGCCGCCAAGAAGAATCTCACCGCCGAGGCGGTTGGCCCGCTCAGCACCGTGCTGGCCAAGCTGACGGCGCTCGGGGAGTGGCTGGCTCCAGCATTGCACGATGCAGTCAACCAGACGGCCGCTGAGCTGAGCATCGGCATGGGTAAGGTCGCGCAACCGATTCGTGTGGCGGTGTCTGGTGGCACGGTGTCGCCGCCCATCGATGCGACTCTCGAAGTGCTGGGCCGCGAAGTTACGCTGGCACGCCTGGAGAAGGCGTTGGCCTACGCGAAGGGTTAGGCCAGCCCTTGACAGCCCCGCGCCACTTCCCTACATTGCGCGCCTCTCGCGTGGGGCTATAGCTCAGCTGGGAGAGCGCTTGCATGGCATGCAAGAGGTCGCCGGTTCGATCCCGGCTAGCTCCACCAAGTCCCGACGTGTTTTTCGTGCGTCCCCATCGTCTAGAGGCCTAGGACATTACCCTTTCACGGTAGTAACCGGGGTTCGAATCCCCGTGGGGACGCCAGCTCTTGCAGATAGAAGATCTGCAAGCGCTTCGAGTGGCCAGGCCGCCTCGGCCTGCAGGCAGCCACGAACACGTCGGGCATCAGCGAAAAATAAAACCCGCTCCCAGCGGGTCGGCCGGGTCGAAATAGAACTCGTGCCGGCCGGTATACGAAGCCGTACCGCCCACCTCCGGTATCACCGCTTGGTAACTTCCGAACTTGGTTTCCTCGACTGCGCGCACGCTCATCATCGTGCCGAGAATGCTTTCGACCCAGATCTTTTCATTCAACGGCAGCTCGCCTTTGGCGTGATGTAAGGCGGCGCGGGCGCTCACGCCGCTGCCGGTAGCAGAGCGGTCGACTTCGCCCTCGGCGAAGATGGTCACATTGCGGCTGTGATGTTCCGGCGCCGCGGCCGGTCCGGTGAAAATCGTTCCATACAAAAAGCTGAGTTCGTTCTCGAACGGATGTTCGATGGCGAATTGCATCATCACGGCTTGTTTGATGCGCCGACCGTAGTCGATCAAGCGATCGTATTGTTGCGCGGTGAGTTGTAGTCCCAGCGGTGCCGCTTCGACCACAGCATAGAAGGCGCCGCCGTAGGCCACATCGAAACGGACACGGCCCAGTCCCGGCACGTCACACTCTTGTTCTCTTAAATATAAGAATGAGGGAACGTTACGAAACCACACCTCGCGGACCTGGTCGGCGTCCATGATCGCTTGGGCGTAGATGGTGCCGGCGGGCACATTGATCGTCAGGCGTGGGTTATCGCTCGGCTTTCGTACCAGACCGCTTTCCAGTGCGAGCTTGGTTAGCGCAATGATCGCGTGCCCGCACATCGTGCTGTAACCCTCGTTGTGTAGGAAGAACACGTCGAAGTCGGCTGTCTCTGACGGCGTGACGATTGCGCCATACATGTCGGCGTGGCCGCGCGGTTCCCACATGAGGCCGGTGCGCAGGTGGTCGTAGTGCTCACGAAAGTAGCGGCGCTTCTCGAGCACTGTTCGGCCTTCAATAGGCGGCAAGCCCGAAGTGATGACTCGCAGCGGTTCGCCACCGGTGTGCATGTCGATAGTGCTGATTCGTGTCCAGTGCGCTGGCGCTTGCCAGGTCCAGTGGTCGAACGAGGGATTCATTGCGAACTCGCACAGTCTGGGGTGGGGTTGCAGGGCCAGTTTAGAAGACCACTTCGGCGTCGTCGCCGGCCTCCGGGAAAGTGTCAGTCGCGGCGCTGGCGCATCGCTGGCGTGTCGTGAGGCGACACGTCGCCGCTAGTGTCATCGATGTTGTTGGCGAAAGCTTAGTGCGCATCACGCGGTTCGCGGCGAACAAACAAATAACCTTGCAGTGAGCTACGGCGGCTTTGCCCAAGAATCGCGGGGCTGAGCCGATGCCATATCAATGGCGAAGGCAATGGGGCAAAAAGAAAGCGCTGACACGGAAGGCGCGGCGCGCACCGCGGTTGTCTAGATTTCCCAATGGAGAGTTAACAATGTCATATCGCCGACGGATTCACGTTCCCGGGGGAACGTATCATGTCGTTCAGCGCGGCACCAAACAGCGGCCGATCTTTTCGCAGCCGGAAGACTACGAGTTGTTCGAGTCGGTGCTGCAAGCGGCATTGCGCAGTACCGGTGCCAGACTGCATGCGTATTGTTGGACTACAGAAGCTGTATATCTGTGTGTGCAGATCGATGAGATCTCGCTCGGACATTTCATGCAGTGGCTCAAGAGTCGTTACGCGCGCGGTATTCAACGTCGACTGGGCGAGCGCGGACATTTGTTTCAAGTTCGTTACGACGCCGTGATCGTGGATCAGAAGGCGTACTTGTCGAGTGTGGTTCATTACATCCATTACGTGCCGGTGTTGAAGGGCTACGCAGCGACGTCGGATGAGTTCCCATGCTCGAGTCATCATGCGTACATGGACACTCGCGAAGTGCCGTGGGTGCATTGTGGGACGGCGCGGCGGCAGTTGGGTAAGCGAGATGAGCAAGCCAGTGCTTATCGTATGTTAATGGCTGCTCCGCCCCCAGCGCAGACCATCTCTCAGGTGGAGCGCGGTATGCCCAAGACACCCGGCATTCTCGGTGGGCCGGAGTTTGCGGAGTCGGCGGGTCATCGGCCCAAGCGTGCAGCCCGCATGACGTCGGATCAGATCACACGTCATGTATGTCGCATGCTGGATGTGTCTCGCGAGGATGTGCTTTCCAAGTCTCGCCTGCGCAGGCTGGCACTGGCTCGCGCAGTGATTGCTTGGCATGCAACCGTGCGGGGGATTGCGACGCTTGCGGAGATCTCGCGCTATTTGGGGCGCGTCTCATCGACCTTGTCTAAGACGATCACATCGTATCGCAAGCGTCAGCCGGACCTGTTCAAGTTGGACGCGTTCACGCACCTGCTGCCGCTCGCGCCGTCGAGCTATGAAGTGTTGGCGGAGGATGAGGAAGAGTTCATCGAGGTGGGGCAGCATGTGCCGCAAACGCATGGCGATCAGGAGGCGAGGTACTGACGAACTCCACCGTTCGTTGTTACTTAGTGCGAAAACCGCGCTGTTGCTAAGGCAATAGCGCGGCTGTTCGTGCTCTGTCTGATCCGGGCCACTGACTTTCTTGAGCCGGTCTAGCCATTCGGGGGCAGATCCGATGCACCGAGTGAAAGGTGGTCGAGGGCTGGTGAAGCGTTGTCGCGTGCCGGTGCCATCATAGGGTAGGAAGACGGATGCCTGACCGTCCCCAGAATAAAACGTCCAAGCTGATTGCTCAGCAAGCCGCGGAGTGGCTGGCGTCCCTGCGGGACGGCCCTATGAGCAAGGCGGATCGGCTGGCTTATGTGCGGTGGCTCAAACAGTCGCCGCTCCATGTGCGCGCAATGTTGGAAATGGCCTCGCTGGAGGGGCTGCTGCGCAGTTCCGATCTGGAAGGCCGGGGGCGCACTTTGTCCAAGCTGGTGGCGATTTTTACTTGAGTTTCGAATGATCGACACGGCGCTCGCAGTCGCGTCAGCGACTGGCGGGGAGCGCTGAGCTCACGCCGCCGCCCCATTCGTAGTTGACTAACCCGTGCTAGCAGCAAGACTGGGCGTCATCGTACGGAAGCGTGGGTCGGTCAAATGAAGCAACGAACCGCCTTGATCACCGGAATCACAGGTCAGGACGGCGCGTACCTGGCGGAGTTTCTGCTCAAGAAGAACTATGTGGTGCATGGCATGCGACGGCGCACGTCGCTGTTCAATACTCATCGCATCGATCATCTGTATCTAGATGCGCACGAGCCCAACGCCCGATTGTTTCTGCACTATGGCGACATGACGGATAGCAGCAGTCTGACTCGTATCATTCAAAAAACGCAGCCGGATGAAATCTACAACCTGGCGGCGCAGAGTCATGTCGCCGTGTCGTTCGAGGAGCCGGAGTACACCGCAAACTCGGATGCGTTGGGCACGCTGCGAATCCTGGAGGCGGTGCGCATTCTGGGGATGGAAAAACACGTGCGCTTCTATCAGGCCTCGACGTCCGAGCTGTTCGGCCTGGTACAGGAGATTCCACAAAAAGAAACGACGCCGTTCTATCCACGTTCGCCGTACGCGGCGGCCAAGTTGTACGCATATTGGATCACTGTGAACTACCGAGAGGCGTACAACATGTATGCCTGCAACGGCATCCTGTTCAATCATGAGTCGCCGGTCCGCGGCGAGACTTTCGTAACTCGCAAGATCACTCGCGCTTTGGCCAGAATCAAATGCGGTCTGCAGGACTGCCTGTATCTCGGCAACTTGAATGCGATGAGAGACTGGGGGCACGCCCGAGACTACATGGAAGCGGCGTGGTTGATGTTGCAGCGGTCAGTACCGGAAGATTTCGTGGTCGCCACCGGCGAACAGCGCAGCGTTCGCGAGTTCGTCGAGGTCGCCGCCGACGGGATGGGGATCAAGTTGCGGTGGGCAGGCGAGGGCGTCGAGGAGAAGGGCTTCGATCGCTCGGGTAACTGCGTGGTCGCCGTCGATCCGCGCTACTTTCGTCCCACCGAAGTCGAAACACTGCTCGGCGATCCCAGCAAAGCGCGGCAGAAGTTGGGATGGAAACCGCGCACCAGCTTTACCGAGCTGGTGGCCGAGATGGTGAAAGAGGATCTGAAGGAATCGGAATGCGAGGAGTTGCTGAGACCGCACGGTTTCCCGGCGGTGTTCGGCTCGCGCATCGCTTCTTGAAGATGGCATGCCGCGAGCGCTCATCACCGGCATCAACGGCCAGGACGGCTCTTACCTTGCCGAACTGCTACTGGAGCGCGGCTATGGCGTCGTCGGCCTGATTCGAGACGACGCGGATGCTCGACTGCAGCGCGTTGCTCATCTCCAGGGACGGGTCGAAGTCGTCAGCGGCAACTTGTTGAGCGAGGCATTGTTCAGAAGCCTCATCAGCCAGTACCAGCCTGACGAGATCTATAACTTCGCGGCCCGGGCTTCGAGCTCACAGTTGTTCGCCGACCCGGTGCTCACTGGTGACTTCAACGGGCTGGCGGTGGTGCGCATCCTGGAGGCGATTCGGGCGTTGAATCCCGCCATTCGTTTCTGTCAGGCCTCCAGCAGTGAGATGTTCGGCGAGGCGTTGCAGGCGCCGCAGAGCGAAGCCACAACGTTCCGGCCGAACAATCCTTATGGCGTCGCCAAGCTGTTCGCGCATGGCATGGTGGGCACGTACCGAGCGAACTTCGGGTTGTTTGCGTGTTCGAGCATCCTGTTCAACCACGAAAGCCCACGCCGCGGGACGGAGTTCGTCACCCGCAAGATCACGATGGGCGTAGCGCGCATCAAGCGTGGGCTCGCTGAAACGTTGCAGTTGGGAAGCCTGGAAGCCTCGCGCGACTGGGGATACGCAGCGGACTATGTGCGCGCCATGTGGCAGATGCTGCAGGCGGCGGTGGCTGATGACTACGTGCTGGCGACTGGCCAGAGTCATTCGGTTCGCGAGTTCTGCGAGGTCGCTTTCGAACACGTCGGTCTCGACTATCGCGACTACGTTCGGGTCGACCCGCAGGCAGGCCGTCCGCTGGATGCCGTGCCGCGCGTGGGCAATGCTGAAAAGGCGAGAACCGTGCTCGGCTGGCGGCCGACCGTTTCATTCCAACAGCTGGTACGAATGATGGTCGACGCCGATCTGGCGGCGTTAGGCGTCAGCTAGTGACGTAACAACGTGTGGGGTCCATAGGAATGCCGGATGACCTGCGGTTCGAACTTGCCGGCATCGTTAGCGCTCGGGCCAGTGTTACGCACGAATTCCAGGCGGGGCAGGGGGAAGACCAGCGTGTGGCCGAAGTAGCGTTGCTCTTCGGTGAAGAAGTTTCTGAAGTGCCACGGCAGCACCAGCAAGTAGTCCGGTTGTGCCGCCAGCACGTCGCCCTCGGCAACGATGGGTAGCAATGTGCCGGGCGTGAACGCTTCATACTTGTCGGGATTGACCTCGCCGACCCGCGTGATGTCGGTATCGGTGATGTTGCAGTACTGGAGCACCACGTTGCCTTTGGTGGAGGCGCCCAGCGCGCAAATGGACTTGCCGAAGTGTTTGGCCTCATCGATGAATGAGCGCAGCGTCTCGCGGCTGGCGGCGACGTTACGAGCGAAGACCTGGTAAGGCTCCAAGGTGTGCAGTCCTGCTTTGGTTTCTTCCTCCAGGATCTGGGCCACCTGCGGTGCTTCGGGCAGCTTGGACTGCCGCTTGGACACCATCAGCGAAAAGCTGCCGCCATTGGTGTCGTTGAACTCGACGTCGACGATCTTGAGGCCGAGCCGATCGGTCATCCATTTGATCTGCTTCAGCCCGTAGTACTCCAGGTGCTCATGGCAGACGGTGTCGTAGGACACCTTCTGCAGCATGGTCGGCATGTAGCTTTGCTCCAGCACCCAAACGCCGTCGTCATCGAGCACCTCGGCCACTTCCTGCATGAACGCCAGCGGCTGCTCCAAGTCGTAGAACATGGAAAACGAGGTGATGACCGCCGCCTTGCGCTCGCCGAAATGCTGGCGCACGGTGGCGGCCGAGAAAAAGTCGGGGATCAGCTGGATGTGCGCCGGATAGAAGCGCTTGAACTTGGCGCCGGTGGGATCGACGCCAACGAGCGTGCACCCGTGTGCAGGGTAGGCCTGCAGAGTTGTGCTGTCGTTGGCGCCGATATCTAACACCAGCGCGTTTTCCGGTAACGGCACTCGCTCCAGAATGCGGCGAACCTTGGCGTGCAGGTGCGCGACCATGCTCGCGTTCAAGCCCGAGCGGTAACCATAGTTGTCGCCGTACAGCTCGCCTAGATCGTAGGTGTGTTGTAGCTGTAGTAATCCGCAAGCCTCTTCGCCCCCTGAGCACTTCACCAATTTGAGCGGCCCGGCGGTCACCGCTTGGGTGCGGCTTTTTGGAAACACGCCGGTGAGTGCCTGGACGCCGAGGTCGAGCACCTCGACCAACTGTTTGCTGTTACAGATTCGGCACTCGGAAATCTGTCGATACATGGTGTCCGCTCCCGTGGTCGATGCGTCCGTTGCGTACCTCGGGAGTTATTGGCCAGCTGCAGATGAGCCTCAAGCAGGATCGCCAGCTCGGCTCCGACGCGGCCCGAACTGCTTGAATGCGAGGAGATTTGTCTGCCGCGCCGCGCTCGTGTCTATCGACAGAGACTTGCAGGGTTTT
>NZ_JAEUPY010000775.1 GCF_016790065.1 Steroidobacter sp. | reverse complement strand
CAAGTGTATGGCGCCGTCACCAATCTGCTCGACGAGAAGTACTACACCCCGGCCTTCGACTGGCTGGCTCTGGTGCAGAACGCGAATCCCGGCCGCACCTTTCGGCTCGGCATGAGCGTCAAGTTGTAGGCGAGTCCTCATGCGATTGTCGCCGCGCCCGTGGGCCATCATAGCTCTGTTGTGCCTGATGGCCACCGGGCGAGCCGCAACCGCAGAGCATTTACTCGAGGCCACACCGGTACATCCGGTGTCCAGCCTGCAGATGGGCAGCGATCCAGCGGAGCTACGCTTCCTGGATCGCTCGCTCGACGGCGTGCGGGTGTTGAGTCTCGGCGAAGTCTTGCACGGCTATAAAGAATCGCTCGAACTGCGTAACCGCCTGTTCCAGTTCCTGGTCGAGACACACGGCTTCACTGCGATCGCCGCCGAGACCGGATTCGTCGAAGGCACTGCGGTCGATGACTACATCATCGGAAAGGGCGAGCTGACCGAGCAATTGGTCAGGAACGTGTTTTCGTTCAACTCGTCCGCGGGTTGGCAGGAGAATCGCCGGCTGCTCGAATGGATGCGTGCTTACAACGCGCGCTCCACTACTAAACGTAAGCTGCGTTTCTACGGCATCGAGATGCTCGGGCATGTGAACTACGTGCGCGATGCCGATCGTGTTCACCTGCGCAAGGCCGCCGACTTCGCGTTGGACTATTTGCAACGGGTCGATCCGGTGTTGGCTGCGAGCTGGCGTGCTCGGTTTGAGCCGTTGTTGGCTGCGCTGGTGGCGAGTCGTTACGAAGCGTTGCCTTCGACTGATCGTGATGCCTTGACGTTGGCGACGGCGGATCTAGTCAGTTTGTTTGAGCGGCGTCATGTCGAGTGGCTGGCTTCGAGTTCTTCGGAGGCGTATCACCGTGCGCATCGAAGCGCCGTGAATGCACGCAATCTCGATGCTGATTTGCGTGCAACGGGCTGGTGGACGCCGACACCTCGCCGCAATGGGGATATTGCTCAACGAGACGCAGCTATGGCTCAGAGCGTTCTCTGGGCGCTGGATCGACAAGGAGCCGATGGAAAACTGATGGTGTTCTCCGCGAATGGACACGCGTCGCGTGACGCTGGGCGCGGTGAACCGGTTTGTTTGGAGGCGACGTCGTGTTCGCATGCTATGGGCAGTCATCTGCATCAGCAGTTGGGCCGTCAGATGCTGATCGTGGCGATGATAGATCGGCGCACGGCGGTACCGGATCGCCGGCTCGATGAGCTTTGGGCGAGTACACGTCCTGCGATGTTTGCCGTCGATTTTTCGGCCCTGACCACGTCTGGTCCGGCGCAGCAATGGTGGCAGAGTTTGACCTGGTACGAGGCCGATCTGCGTACGCGGCTGCCGTTGATACAGAACTTCGACGTGGCGTTCTTCTTCGATGGCCTGAGCAAGGCCACGCCACTGCACTAATCGTAAGCAGCCCGAAAGTATCCATGCGCTATTTCGTCGTAATCATGGCGATGCTGTCGACTCTGTGCGTCGAGGCCGCCGATCTGTCTCAAAGCGCGGCGGTCGACGCTTTAATCGCGGCTGAAGCGCCCTTTGGCACGCGGGGAAATCCGGGCTTCGTCGTCGGTGTGGCACGCCACGGCAAGGTGCTGTTAGCCAAAGGCTATGGCGATGCCGATCTCGAACACGACGTTCCGATCTCCGCGGACAGTGCCTTCTACGTGGCCAGCGTCTCCAAAGCATTCACCGGCTTTGCGATTGCCCTGCTAGTGCGCGAGGGCAAGGTCGACCTAGCAGCAGACATTCGTCGTTATCTGCGGTCGATGCCCGACTTCGGCGCTGTCATTACTGTACGCGATCTGGTCGAACATACCGGAGGGCTACGCGACTATGGCTTGCTGGCCAAGCTCACCCAACGCAGTAGAACTGATTGGTTGTGGCAAGAGCAGGCCGTCAATCTGATTCGCCACCAACGCAGTCTCATGTTTGAGCCCGGCAGCAAGGCGGTGTACTCGAACACCGGCTACTTATTGCTTGCCGAGATCGTGCGCAGCGCCAGCGGAAAATCGCTCCGTGAGTTCACGGCTGAGCGCATGTTCGCGCCGCTGGGAATGTCGAGAACAGTATTCGCTGACGACGCCACCGAAGTCATTCGCGGCCGAGTGCATGGCTACTCACGAACCGCCAACACCTGGCACACGTCGCTGTTGAACGCCGAGACAGTCGGCGGAACGGGTTTGGTGACCACCGTTGAAGACATGCTCACTTGGCTGAGGAACTACGGAGCGCCGAGAGTAGGCGACGCGAAGCTCATCGATATGATAGCCACGCCGGCTCGCCTTACCGTGGGCGGCAATAACTATAACTTCGGTGTCATTACCAAGCAGATCGCCGGCCATCAGGCCATCGTGCTGGGCGGCGAGGCGGAAGCATTTCGCGCAACTGGATTCTACTTCCCGGGCGACGACCTCGCAGTCACTGTGATGTCCAACAATCTAGGCGCGCTCACGGCGAAACAGCTGGCTGAGGAGGTTGCGAGTATTTATCTCGGGAGTCCGCGGCCTGTACGTGCACCAGCTCCGCCGCGGGACTCGAGATCTCGTCAGGCGCCGATATCCGCAGCCGTCGCGAACGAAATCACGGGCCAGTATCGGATCGACGAACTGGACACCACTTACACGTTGCAACTAGAGAAAGGCCAGCTCGTGGTGCGCAGTCTATGGTCGGTGGATGCGGAGGCGAAGCGTCAGTCGGAATGGTCGCTGTGGTCGCCGGTGGCGGTGACCCTGACTGCTGTCACGCGCGACCGCTTCGAGTCGAACAGCTTTGCCTTCGGTGTACTGCAGCCTCGACGTGACGAGCAGGGTCACGTGGTCAGTCTCGAGATTATCGAAGGCGCGCTGCAGGGCCTGCGCCTCGAGCGCGTGCGAGAAAATAAACAATGAGATCGAAGGCGCGCTGGGTGGTTCAGTGGAGCGCACTGGCGATCCTGTGCTGCTCGCCGTGGGTGGCGAGCGCACTTACGCTGCAGGAGTCGATACTCGCACATCAAACGTTGGGCCTGGGCTCGTCGGATCTAATCGCGTCGGCCAACGGCAACTATGTGGCTTGGATGGAAGACTCCAAGTTGTTGGTCGCCACGCCACCGAAGTTCGAACCCCGCGTGTTAATAACGGCTGACGCACAAACTCCGCTGGTCGCAGCGTATCCGTCCAGCGATGGTGTGAGCTTGTTCTACGTGCGAGGACGAACGACGCCCGCGTTCGCTTCGTACCCAGCAGAGGACTCGCGAACGCTGTGGCGGGTTCACGTGACCGGCGAGTCGTCGCAACTGTTGTTACGAGGCAGTGAGGTGCCCACTGAGGCGCCGATTTTCTCACCGGATGGCAAAGCGTTCGTCATCGCAGAAGGACCGATGCTCTATGAATATCGGCTCGATACCGAGCCGCTGCGCCGCCGCCCATTGCTACAGAACGATCCGCAACACTATTCGGCGTTGCGCCTCACGAATCTGTCCTATTCGCCCGACGGTCGTCAGCTTGCGTTCGTGAGCTGGAGAAAAGCAGGGCACAGCTACGTTGGCATTCATACGTTGGCCACCGGCGCATATCAGTACTTGGAGCCGGGAATATTTCGCGACGTCGTGCCGGCGTGGTCCAGCGATAGCACACAGCTGGCCTTTGTGAGAATGCCGGGCAATTGGACTCTAGAGCATCGCTTTTCGCCGCAGCGCTCGGCGGCTCCTTGGAGTCTGATGATCGCGGATGTCGTCTCCGGCAAAGTGCGAACGCGCTGGCGAGCGGATGAGGGCAGAGGCAGCGTTTTTGAGCCTTACGGCGAAAGCTTCACCATGATCGGTGCGCTCGAGAAGTCGCAGCTGCTGTGGACTCGCACTGATGAGATCTTGTTTCCGTGGGAAAAGACCGGTTGGTTGTCGACCTATGCCATCGATGCGACGAAAGGTGCGCCACGGTCGGTCGCGTCCGGCGACGGAGAGGTTTCGGTGCCGGTGATCGATGCCAGCGGCAAAAACTTGATCCATGCCGCGACTTGGAACGATCACGCTCGCTCGCACTTGTGGCGCTCGCCGATTTCCGGCGGCAAGCCGGAACAGTTGACGCGAGGTGCAGGCGTCGAGCACAGCCCAAGGATTCTGGCGAATGGCAACGTCGCTTACATCGGCAACACCCATGGGCGTATGCCCAATCGCCGGCTGGTAACAACGAACGCGAAACAGCCGGTCGTGCTCACGCCGCAGCCGGAGCAGCAGCATGAGTCGCTGTGGTCGCAGTTGCAGGACACGCAAGTGGTCGAGTTGGTCGCTGAGGATGGCGTGGTGTCACATCATCTGATCACAGTCCCATCGGGGCCGGCGCCGGCCGGCGGCTTTCCAGTCATCGTCGCGAGCAAAGGCGGACCGAGCAGCCGTGTCTCGCCGGGCAATGGCGTCAACACCGCGCTTGGCCAGCACGCAGTCAGTCGCGGTTTTATTTTCGTCGAGATCAATTACCGAGGCGGCACCGGGTTCGGATTGGACTATCGCGTGCCGCTAGCGGGCGGCGCGAGTGGCGCCAGCGAGGTGTTGGACTTGCGCGCGCTAGCGCTTTATTTGCGCAGTCGGCCGGATGTGGATGCCACGCGCATTGGCATCATGGGTGGCTCGTATGGTGGACACATCGTTGGTTTGGCGATGACTCAGTTGCCGCAGTACTTCGCGGCGGCTGCGCATCTAAGCGGTGTGTACGACTGGGTGCTCGAGTTACAGCTCGACGGCGAAGAAGGCGGCTGGGCGAGCGCGCCGCCGGATGCCATTCGTTTATCGGAGCGAACCCGGCTGCAGGAACTTGCGTATCTATCGTCGCCACCCTCGCGCATCTCTGCGTGGCGTGCTCCGACATTCATTTCGATGGGCGAGCTGGATAAGCAGGGTCACATGCAAGCCGTCATCGACCTGGGCTATCGCTTGCTCGAGCAAGGCACGCCGGTGGAATTTCATATCGCTCCCGAGGCCGGGCATCTAGGGCCTAGAGCGCGTCCGCCGGAGAAGGTCATGGAGTTCTTTAGTCGAACCTTGGGACAGCGGCACTGATGTTGCGCGCATTGATTTGCATGGCTGGCGTGTGGCTGATGCCAATGCTGGTTTGGGCTGACGCTGCCAACGCGCCGAAGCAGGTGGCAGTAGATGCATTGTTTGCGGACTATCAGCGGCCTGGGTCGCCGGGCCTGGCAGTCGGTATCTATCGCGATGGACGCACCGTGTATGCGCACGGCTATGGCTTAGCCGACTTGGAGAATCCCGTCGCGATCTCTGCGGACACAGTGTTCTACGCTGCCAGTGTTTCCAAACAATTCGTCGCGTTCGCCATCCTGCTACTGACTCGCGACGGCAAGATTGATTTGGATGCTGACATTCGCACCTATCTGCCTTACGTGCCGGACTTCGGCGACCGAATCACGGTGCGGCACTTGATCCATCACACCAGCGGGCTCCGCGATCAATGGAGCTTGTTCGAACTCGGCGGCATCCAGGATGGCAGTCGCACTCATCAACGGCAGGTGGTGAACATGGTGAAGCGCCAGCGGGCGCTCAACGCGCGGCCTGGCACTGAGTACAACTATTGCAACACTGGCTACACGTTGCTCGCTGAGATTGTGCACGCAGTCAGCGGCCGCACGTTGCGAGAGTTCACGACGGAACGAATCTTCACACCGCTACAAATGCGCAGTACGTTCTTCTATGACGATGCCAGCGAGCTCGTACCGCGGCGAGCGCGTTCCTATGAGAAGGATGCAGCGGGTCGCTGGCGAGCGAAGATATTGGCGGGCGACACCGTCGGCGGCACGGGGCTGTACATCACTGCCAATGACTTCGCCCGATGGGCTGCGAACTTCTCGCGCCCGGTGGTGGGTGACGCTGCATTGATCGAGCAGTTCATCGGCATGGGCAGCTTGGATGATGGCACGCCGCTCGACTATGGCTTCGCGCTGGAGAGGAAATCGGTCGCCGGGCATGCAGCCGTTTTGCACACCGGCGTGCATGGGGCTTTTCGCGGCGTGTTCGCTTACTTTCCCGCCGAGCAGCTGTCGGTAGCGATCTTGGCCAATACCGCTATCGAGACGATGCGGGCCTTGGAGCGCGTCGTAACGATCATGCTCGACGCGAAGAGTGTTGAGTCAGCGGCTGCGCCTGCGAAGACACAACCTCAGACACGCAGTAATGCTTCCGAACCAGAGCCGGTGCCCGCACCTGCCACAGTCAATCTGAGCGAGCTGGTGGGCGACTATCGCAGCAGCGAGTTGGACGCGACCTACACGCTCTCGGTGGAGAACGGCGAGCTCCTGGTCGACTCGATCTGGTTCGAACGCCGCTTCGTGTTGCGACCGACGATGCCGGATGGTTTTGCATCGGACTGGCCGTTGCAAACAGTCCGCATCGAACGAGATGCTGCCGGCAAGCCACGGGCTCTGTTGATTTCTACCGCTCGCGCCAAGAATGTGAGATTCGCTCGAAGCTGCGATGACGCGGGCGGCCCAGAGGTCAGTTCTCGGTCTTGCTCCACCGCACGATAGCTATCAACCCCACATCGTCGCCATTCTTCAGTGTCAGCGTCGCGCCGCTGGCTTCGGCGAGTTTGCGAGCGATGGTCAGGCCGAGGCCGGCGCCGCCGCTTTCGCGCGAGCGAGATGATTCCACTCGCACGAATGGCGCGAGGACTTTGTCGAGCATTTCGGGTGGCACGCCAGGGCCACGGTCGGCAATCTGCACGGCTACTTCAGTGCCGCTGCGGATCGAGGACACGAGTGCGCAACCGCCGTACTTGATGGCGTTATCGATCAGGATTGAAAACAGTCGCCGCGCCACTAACGGGCGTAGCTGTAGCACGGCGCCGCAGCCTTGTTGGAACTCGGCCTGAGCGCCGGCATCGGCGGCATCTTCGACCAAGCTTTCCAGCAGCGAGTCCAGGTCGAGCATGACGCGCGGCTCGGAAGTCTCGGCGCTGCGAGCCAGCTCCAAGCCTTCATCGATCAGCTCATTCATGGCGCTCAGGTCGCCGACCAAGCGATCACGCAAGGCTTCGTCGTCGATGCGCTCCAGACGTAGTCGAAGTCGCG
>NZ_JAEUPY010000750.1 GCF_016790065.1 Steroidobacter sp. | reverse complement strand
TCGCAAGCTCCATCGCGATGGGAGCGGGTTTCTTCCTCATCTCGTTCACGTCCGACGTGCGCGGCTTCATCGCCGGTTACACGCTGCTGATTCCGATCGGCTCGGCCACGCTGACCACGCTATTTGCCCCGTTGTTACTTTCGCGATGGTTCGTGCGCCAGCGCGGTCTTGCCATCGGACTGGCGGCGCTCGGCACCAAGCTGGGTGGCTTCATGCTGCCGCCGGTGGTGGCGCTGCTGATCGACGAGTTCGATTGGCGATTCGCCATGCGCGTGGTGGGGATATTGATTGCCGTCGTGGTTTGTCTGCTGGCGTGCTGGGCTATCGTCGATCATCCGCAGGATCGCGGTCTTGCGCCCGACGGCGATATCGCAGCTGAGTCGCTCGCCAGCAAACAGCCGCAGGTGCCTACGGAGAAGGTGACACTCCAGGCCGTGCTGGCCGATCGGAATTTCTGGCTGGCCTCGTTCGGCATGAGCGTGATCCTCGCCATGTTCAGCGTGGTGATGTCCAATCTGTCACTGTTTGCCACCGACATGGGCGCGCCACGGGACAAAGCGGCACTATTGCTGTCGATGTTCGCGCTGATCGGCATGTGCGTGAGCCCCATCATCGGCAGGTTGTGCGATGTGCTCGACATTCGAGCGGTGTTCGCGGGCCTGTTGTCGGTATGCATCGCTGCCGTTTCCTTGTTCGCGATCGCTGACAGCTACGCGGGCCTGGTCGCGGCCACGATGACGGCGGCGATCGTCGGAGGCGGAATCTCACCGTTCTTTGGCGCGCTGGTCGGTCGGCTCTTCGATCTGCGGATATTTGGCCGAGCGCTTGGCAGCATGTCGCTGGTGGCAGTGACGATCTCCGCCGCGGTGCCGGTGTTGTCGGGTTGGTTGTTCGACCTGACCGGCAGCTACCGTGGGCTGTTTATCGGGCTGATCGTGCTGCTGGCCATACCGCTGGCGTACATGCCGCTGATCAGGTTGCGGCCGCAATGACGCCGAGTGGTCGCTTGCGCGCTACGACCGCCCCGAGTCGTCACGCTTCAGGGCTGCCCATCTCGCGCGAGATCGCAGCGGCGGTCTTACTCACCAGCTCCTGGGCGGCCGTGATGCTGACTGGATGAGAGCCGTCTAGAAAGGAAAAGAAGGGGACGACCAGCGCGGCGATGAGCTGCCGCGTGTGATCGAAGACCGGGTAACCGATATCGCGCACGCCGCTGATCTGCGCGCTGTCGATCAGCTCGAATCCCTGCTTGCGCACGCGCTTCACGATTGGGTCGACGTCGGAGCCGCTGGGCCGGCGGTGATGCTTGGGAACGCGCGTCAGCATCAATGCGCGTTCCTGCTCTGTCGCGTACGCCAGGATCAAGTGTCCGGAACAGCTGTTGAGCAACGGCGCCTCCGCCCCCAAACGCACGCTCAGTACGCGCTCGGAGGGTGAGTCCTGCTGGGCCACCACGTGGCCTTTGCCTTCGTAGTAGATGACGAGGTGGCAGGACTGTTCGATGCGGTGAGCGAGCATTTTCATCAGGGGGCCGCTGACGGTGGTCAGGCGCTGCACCGGCCGGAAGCGATGCGCCAGCTCGAACAGCTTCAGCGTGGCCTGGTATTTGTCCGATTCCGGCGGGGCGTGCACGTAGCCGCGCCGCTCCAGGACGATGAGCATGCGGAACAGCTCACTTACCGATCGATCGAGGCGCGTCGCGATGCCCGATAGCGTCAGGCCGGATTCCTCGCCGGCGAGCAGCTCCAGGATGTCCAGCCCCTTCTCCAAGGCTGGCGCTTCGTACTTTCTGCGGCCCGCCTGCTTCTTGCGCTTCGTGCTCATGCAATGTCTCGCTGCCTGGTCGCCATGACGGGAAAGTTCGAATGATACGTGGCTGAGCGGGTCTGTTGCACGTGTCGATTTTTATGGGTACGATGAATTTTCATATATGGCATCAACAGTTCAATGACAGGAATGGCCACCAAGATCTCCCGTCTGGTCGTGCGCGATATTCGTTTCCCGACCTCCCGCACCCTCGCGGGCTCGGATGCGATCAATACGGATCCGGATTATTCGGCGGCGTACGTCGTGCTGGAGACCGACGACGGGCATAGCGGCTATGGTCTGATCTTCACGATCGGTCGTGGCAACGACATCTGCTGTCGCGCGGTCGAGGCCATGAGTCACCTGGTGGTGGGACGTGACCTCGATGAGATCACGGCGAATCTGGGACGTTTCTGTGCCGACCTGCGCGCCGACAGCCAACTGCGCTGGCTCGGCCCGGAGAAGGGCGTGATCCATATGGCCGCCGGCAGCATCGTCAATTGCGTGTGGGATCTGTGGGCGCGCCGCGAAGGCAAGCCGGTGTGGCGTCTGGCCTGCGATCTGTCGCCGGAGCGGTTCGTCGATACGCTCGACCTGCGTTATCTCAGCGACGTGCTGACACGCGAAGAAGCGCTGGCGATCGTGCGTCGCAATTACGCGAGCCGGCATGAGCGCATCGCATACCTGGAGCGTCATGGCTATCCTGCCTACTCGACTTCGGCGGGCTGGCTCGGATATAGCGATGAGAAGCTGGCGACGCTGTGCCGCGAAGCGCTTGCTCAGGGCTTCAAGAGCCTCAAGCTCAAGGTCGGAGTGAATCTCGAAGATGACATACGCCGATGTCGTATCGCCCGCGATACGGTGGGACAGGAAGTCCGCATCATGATCGACGCCAACCAGATATGGGAGGTGGACCAGGCCATCGAGTGGGTCAACCGGCTCGCGGTGTTCAAGCCGCTGTTCATCGAAGAGCCGACCAGTCCCGACGATCTGTTCGGCCATCGCAAGATAAAGCAGGCGCTGCACGGCGTGAAGGTTGCGACCGGAGAGCATTGTCACAACCGCATCATGTTCAAGCAGCTCATCGCCAACGACGCCATCGACATCGTGCAGGTGGATGCGTGCCGGCTGGCGGGGCTCAGCGAAATGCTCACCGTCGGCTTGATGGCGGCGAAGTTCGGCAAGCCGGTGTGTCCGCACGCCGGCGGTGTGGGGCTGTGCGAATACGTGCAGCACTTCTCCATGATCGACTACGTCATGCTTTCGGCCGACCTGGAAGGGCGGATGGCCGAATACGTCGAGCACCTGCACGAGCATTTCGAGGATCCTTGCGTGATACGCGACGGCTCGTACGTGGCGCCTTCTCAGCCCGGGTACAGCATAAAAATGCGCGAGGCATCGCTGGCCCGCTACGAATATCCAACCGGCAGTGAATGGAACGGCACCGACGCCGCACGATGTACGACATGAATCCGGGCGCCGCCGCTGACCAGATGCCGCGATCCAGGCGGCTCGGCGCGACCGAACTTCGCCTGACGGAGATCGGCTTTGGTGCCGCTGCGCTGGGCAGCCTGTATGAGCCGATGAGTGAAGGCACCGCGCGTGCGCTGATCGAGGCGGCTTGGGCGGCGGGCGTGCGTTACTTCGACACTGCGCCGTATTACGGGTTCGGGCAGAGTGAAAGGCGTTTGGGCGATGCACTGCGCACGTCGTCGAGAAATTCGTTCGTTCTGTCCACCAAGGTCGGCAGGCTGCTCAAGCCGCTGACGACTCACGCAGGCTGCGGTCGGCGGCATGGTTTCGCCTCCGAGATGCCATTCGAGCCGGTCTATGACTATTCCTACGACGGCATCATGCGATCGTTCGAGGACAGCTTGCAGCGGCTCGGACTCGCCCGCGTCGACGTACTGCTGGTGCACGATATCGGTCATGCGACGCATGGTCAGAGTAACGATACTCAGCTGCGCCTGCTCGAAATGTCCGGTTATCGAGCCCTCGATGAGCTGCGTCGCGCGCGGATGGTGGCGGCCATTGGTTTGGGAGTGAACGAGTGGCAGGTGTGCGAATCGGTCATGGCATGGGGCGACTTCGATTGCTTCCTGCTGGCCGGGCGCTACACGTTACTCGAACAGGGCGCGCTCGAAACATTTCTGCCCAAGTGCGTGGCGCGCAAGACGGGGCTGATCCTGGGGGGCATCTACAACTCCGGCATCCTGGCCACGGGAACCCGGGGTCATGGTCCGGTGAACTACAACTACGAGCCTGCCCCCGCCGATCGATTGGCGACCGTCCGTCGCCTGGAGCGTGTCTGCGATAGCCACGGTGTTCCCTTGGCTGCCGCCGCTCTGCAGTTCCCGCTGGCGCATCCGCAGGTCACCAGTGTCATCCCCGGCGCTGACAGTGCTCAGCAGTTGCGGGCAACGTTGGAGCATTATCGTGTCAGCATTCCCGATTCGCTGTGGAGCGATCTGAAAGCCGAAGGTCTGATCGCGGCGGACGCTCCAGTGCCGGGCTCGGAGGCCCGACTGCCGTGATCGTCGATGCACATCAACATTTCTGGTCGTTGGGACGTGGCGACTATGACTGGCTCACGCCGCAGCTGGAGCCGTTGTATCGAGACTTCCTGCCAGCCGATCTGCGGCCCCTGTTGTCTGAAGCGGGGGTGCGCAAAAGTGTTCTCGTGCAGGCTGCGGCGACCGAAGCGGAGACGCGATACCTGCTTGGCATAGCTCGCACAACGGACTTCGTAGCAGGCGTGGTCGGCTGGGTGGACATGGCGGCGAAGGATGCGCCGGCACGCATCGCCGGGCTCAAGGCCGAGGGCATGGGTTGTCTGAAGGGCATTCGCCCGATGATCCAGGACATTGCAGATGACCGGTGGGTTGCCTCTGCGGCGCTGGACGCCGCGTTTCAGGCGCTGATCGATTGCGAGCTGACATTCGATGCGCTGGTGTTTCCCAGGCATCTGGAGCATCTGCGCCGGCGGTTGGATCGACATCCCGATCTGCGTGTGGTCATCGACCACTGCGCGAAACCTGACATCGCCGCGGGTGCATTCGCTGAATGGTCGACGGCGATGCATTCGTTGGCACGAAATTCACAGGCACTGTGCAAGCTGTCCGGGCAGCTCAGCCAACTGTCGCCGACGCAAACCAGCGAGCATGTGCGTCCCTACGCGCAGCAGGTATTGCACAGCTTTGGCCCCAAGCGGGTGATGTGGGGCAGCGATTGGCCGGGGCTCAATTGCAACGGGGACTACGCGACGTGGCTGGCGGTCGCTCGCTCGATTCTGGCCGGGCTGCCAGCGCAGGATGCGTCGGACGTGCTGGGAGGCAACGCCGTGCGCTTTTATTCATTGGCTGAAGATTGATGACCAGAAACACCCCTGGATCGAGTGAATGAGTATGTCAGGAACGTTGCAAGGAAAATCTTGCCTGATCACCGCCGCGGCTCAAGGCATCGGCCGGGAAACCGCGATCCGATTTGCCGCCGAGGGCGCTACTGTGCTCGCCACGGATATCGCAGAAGATCTCTTGCAGCAGTTGGCGCAGGAATATCCGCTGATCCGCACGCAGCGTTTGGATGTGAGCGATCCGCAAGGCATCACCGCACTGGTGGAGAACAACGCGGGCTTCGACGTGGTGTTCAACTGCGCCGGTTATGTGCATCAGGGCACCATCCTGGACTGCGATGAGGACAGTTGGCGGCGCTCGTTCACGCTCAATGTGGATTCCATGTACCGCGTTTGTCGGGCAGTGATCCCGCACATGATCAACCGCGGTGGCGGCGTGATCATCAACATGTCATCGGTGGCCTCCAGCGTCAGAGGCGTGGCCAGTCGCTTCGCATACGGAGCGACCAAGGCGGCGGTGATCGGACTGACCAAGTCGATAGCCGCGGACTTCGTCGGCAGCGGCATCCGCTGCAACGCCATCTGTCCAGGCACGGTGCGGACGCCGTCACTGCAACAACGAGTGCGAGCGTTGCCTGGCGAGGAGGAGGACAACTGGCGCGCCTTCGTTTCGCGTCAGCCGATGGGGCGGTTGGGCGAACCGGTGGAGATCGCGGCGCTGGCGCTCTACCTGGCGTCGGACCAATCCGCGTTCACTACCGGCGCCTTGCACGTCATCGACGGCGGCTGGACCAACTAATCAACGATCGAGGTTGCTCATGAGATTCGTGCGTTTTGGGCCGGCGGGGAGCGAACGGCCGGGTGTGCTGGATGACGTCGGTGTGATTCGCGACCTGAGTGGCATGGTGTCCGACATCGAGGGCTCGATATTTCAGCGAGACGTCGCGGTGCGCCTGGCTGGGCTCGAGCTGGCATCGCTGCCCCGCGTGGAGGGTGCGCCTCGACTGGGGCCGTGCATCGGCCGCGTCGGCAAGATCATCTGTATCGGACTGAACTACTCGGATCATGCAGCGGAGTCGGGCCTGCCGGTGCCGCCGGAACCGGTGGTTTTCTTCAAGGCGACTACGGCGATCACCGGCGCGAACGACTACGTGCGATTGCCGCGTGGCTCCTCCAAGACCGACTGGGAAGTGGAGCTTGGGGTGGTGGTAGGTCGGCGGGCGAGCTATGTCACGGTCGCCGATGCCATGGACTATGTCGGGGGCTATTGCGTGGTCAACGATGTGTCGGAGCGAGACTTTCAGTTGCAGCGCTCCGGGCAGTGGGTCAAGGGCAAGAGTTGCGACACGTTCGCGCCGCTCGGTCCGTGGCTGGTCACTAGAGATGAGGTGCCCGACCCGCATGCGCTGCGCATGACGCTTGCTGTCAACGGCCGTCGCTACCAGAACGGCAGCACCGCCACCATGATCTACAAGGTACCGTTCCTGATCAGCTATCTGAGCGAGTTCATGACGCTGGAGCCCGGCGACGTGATCTCCACGGGCACGCCACCGGGCGTGGGCATGGGGCAGCAGCCGCCGGTGTATCTGCGAGCGGG
>NZ_JAEUPY010000740.1 GCF_016790065.1 Steroidobacter sp. | reverse complement strand
CCTGAACACGACGCCGGGCGCGAACGACGATAACGGCTCGCCGATGCGTAGTGCATCTCAGATTGAGTACATCCCTCTCGTTGCGACGGCATCGCCGATCACGAGCTCAACTCAGAACTTGATCGACGGCGCGATTGATCTCGCCGCACAAGTCAACGAGGGATACCTCACCGAGACCGACCGCTGCGCATTCGTCATGCATCGACTGACGGCCGCTCGCATTCGCAAACTCAAAGCGAGCACGGCGGGCACGTATCTCTGGCAGGACGCGGCGAACGGCAATCCGGCAACGCTCGCCGGCTATCGCGTCATCACTTGCGATGCGATGTCGCTGTCGAGCACGGCGAACGCGTTCCCGATCCTGTTCGGCAACTGGCGACGCGGCTACTTGCTGGCCGATCGCACGTCGATGCAGATCACGTTGGACCCTTACACGACGCCGGGTCAGACGAAGTTCTACGCCCGCAAACGCGTAGGCGGCACCGTGAAATCGAATGACGCGATCAAGGCTCTGAAGATCGCAGTGTCGTGATGAAGCACTGGTCGCGCCTTTCCCCACGATTGGCGCGGCCGATTCCTGGCCGCACAGGTCGCGCAAGCGAGTCATGCGGACGCCGTCTTACTGCTGAGTCACGGCGCTTATGAAAGCAACCGGCAGAGCCCGCGCGAGTCTCCTGCATCACCTCGTGTGTGTGGACTCCAACTCGGCGGCGGGCATTTCTCTAGCAGTGAAGGCGGATACGTAGATGGCTAGCGCAGGTACAGTCACAGTCGACTTTGCAGCCGAGACTGCGAAGTTCACCGCTGAACTGAAGAAGGTTCAGGGCTCGCTCAACCGCATTGAAGGCGACTTCAAAAGCATGGAGCGCGTCGCGGGAGTGGCGCTGCGTGTCTTCTCCGGTGCGGCGCTCGCCAACTTTGCCAAGCAAGCCTTCGAAGCCGCCGACGCGACGGCCACAGCAGCCGAGCGCGCTGGCATTGCGGTGGAAACGTTTAGCCGACTGCAATATGCGGCTGGCCAGACTGATGTTGAGATGGTGGCGCTGACCACCGGCATCCAGAAATTCCAGATCGCTCTGTCCAAGGCTGACGACGAAAGCAAGCAGGCGATTGCAACGCTCTCGCGCTTCGGGCTGCAGGCGGAGAACCTTCGAAACCTGTCCATCGAGGATCAGCTCGGCGAGGTTGCCGAGGCATTCAAGCAGATCAAGAACCCTGCTGATCGGACTCGCTTGGCGGTCGACCTGTTTGGAAAGTCGGCTGGCCCGCAGTTGGTGCCGATGCTCTCTCAAGGCAAAGCGGGAATTAATGACCTGATGCAGCAGGCCGATCGGCTCGGCATCACGATGAGCGGCACCACGGCCGAGGGCATCGACCAAGCCGACCGCGCCATCAAGCAACTCACCTCCACGCTGTCGGCATACACCGCGAAATTCGCGGCTGGTCTTTCGATCGCCATCCTCGGCCCGCCGAACGAAATCCTCCGCCTTGATGAAGAGATCGAAGACCTTCAGCGCCGGAGAGATGCGCTGTTGTCCGGTGGCTTTGGTCGCGGCAGTGCAAGCTCAGCCGGCCGACAAGCAGCACTTGCCGAAGTGCAGAAGCTGA
>NZ_JAEUPY010000723.1 GCF_016790065.1 Steroidobacter sp. | reverse complement strand
CGGGCGTCGTCCCGTTGGGGGGGGGGGGCGGGTGGGGCGCTGCTGGTCTTTTCTAAATCTTCTACCGGGGCCGGCTGCGGGGGCGTGACGCGCACCCCGCCCCACCCTCGAGAGCAGCCCGGATGTCTGGTTCGGACAAGGCCGGCAAATCCGCCGGCGACACCAAGTACGCGCGCAAGCAACAGGCTATCGTCGCTGCCGCCAGCGAGATTTTGAATCGCGACGGCGTCAAAGGCATGACCTTGGCCAACGTCGCCAGCCGCGTCGGCCTGATCACCACCAGCGTTACTTATTACTTCCGCAAGAAAGAAGATCTGGCGGTTGCCTGCTTTCTCGATGCCATCGCTAGGGTCGATGCCGTGGTCGATGCTGCGCTCCAGGAAACGGACGCACGGGTTCGCGTACAGCGATTGTTACAATTGTGGCTGGAGCTGCGGCGCCGAGTGCTGGCCGGCGAAGAGCCACCGATTGCCTTGTTCGGCGACATGCGCACGTTGCAAAAACCACAGCGCACCGTGGTCAGCGATGCTTACCGCCGTTTTTTCGCCAAGCTGTGCGCGCTGTTCGAAGCGCCCGACTGCGATTGGATGACGCCGACACAACGAGCCGCACGTGCTCACATCCTCAGCGAGCAAGTGTTTTGGGCTGTCATCTGGCTGCGCCGTTACGATACCGACGACTTCGAGCGGGCCCACGCACGCATGTGTGACATTTTGTTACACGGGTTCGCCGGACCCGGCCGCGCCTGGCAGCCGGTGCAGGTTTCGCTGGACGAGATGTTGCCGCCGGCCACTCAGACCACGGCCGCCCAGGAAACCTTCCTGATCGCCGCCACCCGCCTCATCAATGAGCGCGGCTATCGCGGCGCCTCGGTGGAAAAAATCTCCGAGCGCTTGAATGTCACCAAGGGCTCGTTCTATTACCACCACGATGCCAAGGACGATTTGGTGGTGGCGTGCTTCAAGCGCAGCTTCGACACCATGCGACTGATTCAACGCACCGTGCTCGCCCAGAGCAACGATCAGTGGCAACAGTTGATGACACTCGCCGCCGCGCTGATCGGTTATCAAATGTCGGATCGCGGCCCGCTGTTGCGCACCTCGGCACTGGTGGCGCTGCCGATTTCCATGCGCCAGGAAATGATCGAAGCCTATGGTCGCGTGTCGAATCGTTTCGCCGGCGTGATTGTGGACGGCATTACCGCTGGCTCGATTCGCGCAGTCGATCCGATGATCGGCGCGCAAATGCTGTCAGCAACATTGAATGCGTCGGCCGAATACCGTTGGTGGGTGCCGGGCGCCACCGGCGAGCAGACGCACGAGTTATATGAGAAGCCCATGCTCATGGGCCTGTTCGCCGAATAAATTCGTTACAAAAATAAAGGCGGGGCTGGTTAAAGCCCCGCCTCCACCGGCCACCGATCCGTGGCGCCGGTTGCTCCAGCGTTGACGCGTCCGTTAGAACTTCTTGTTCAGCAGCAGCTTGAAGTAGCGGCCGTACGGATTGGCGATGAACGGGTCGTAGCTCAGATCCAGACGCACGAACGGCGGATCCTCGTCGGTGAGGTTGATCACCGAGGCGGTGAGCGTGGTCTGCGCCGGCAACGACAGGCGATACACCAAGTCGTACGTCAGGAACGAGCCGATCTCCACACCCCGCGTGGTCGCGGTGGCGAGGCCAGCACGCACGTCGGTGACGCCATCGATGTAACGAGCCGTCAGGCGCACGCCCTGAGCCGCCAGCCAGTTGGTCGAATAGTCGACGAAGGCTGCGCCGCGAATCTCAGGCAGCGTGCCGGCACCGATGCCCGACGCACCGCGAGTGCCGACGAAGTCGTTGGCCGCTTGGATCTGGATGCCTTCCACGATCGCCGCATCACGCTCGTACTCCAGCGTGTAAGTCGCATCCACGCCGACCAGCAGGTCGCCGCCGATCACGTCGTCGAACAAGTACGACACCCCGGCATCGATACCGGAGATTCGCTGGTCCGGACCGTTGATGGTGTTGGTACGAACGCGCAGCAGATTGCCGATGCTGCAAACGTTGTTCTGGAAGGTGAAGCGAGTCTGCAGCCGATCGAACGCCGCGTTGTCGCACTGGTTGGGCGGATTCGGCACCGCCGCGGTCGGCGCGGTGGTACCGAAGAACGCCGCCACGATTTCGGTGCCGCTCTCGTTTTCCAGCGCGTCCTCGAAGTCGTAGCTCCAGTAGTCCAGCGTGGCATTGAAGCCGCCCGCCTTGAAGATCATGCCGACGTTGAAGGTCAACGCTTCTTCGGGCTTCAGATTGCTGCTGCCGAAGATGTCGTAGGTCTTGTAACCGCCGGCCGCTGGCGTGAAGGCCAGGTTGGTGGTCGGCGAGTTGACCAGCTGAGTCTGCAGCGGGCCGCGGAAGGTGCTACCCACCGAGCCGCGCAACGTAAACCAATCGAGCGCTTGCCAACGCAACGAGAACTTCGGATTGGTGGTCGAGCCCACACTGCCGCCGTATGTTTCATAGCGCAACGCGACCTGAGCCGACAGACTCTCCAGCACCGGGATGTTCAGTTCACCGAACACCGCTTTGACGTCGCGGGTCAGGTCCTGCGGAGTCGCGGGCCCGAAGAATGAGAACACGCCGGATTGAATGGTGCAGGTCGTGTTACCGGTGGAGAGTGTGTTGACGCAAGGATTCTTGGTAACGTCAGTGAGATCGTTCGGATCGCGTTCGAAAGTCTCTTCGCGATACTGCAAGCCGGCCGCCCAACCGATGTCGCCGGCTTCGAAGCCCAGCGACATCTGACCATTCAACACGGTGTCGACCACGAAGCTGGTGGTCTCGTCTTCGAAACCGTTGCTCTGATACAGCCACGCCGCCAGCTCTCGCGTGTTGACCGCGTTCGGATTGAACGTCAGGTTGTTCTGCGCACCGGTGATGACGTTGGCCTGAATCGCGCTCGAGAACGGGTTCAGCCACAAGCAGCCATTGGCGCCCGGAGTGTTGGTCGCGCAGTTCGGTCCGCCCAGACCATTCAACGCCGCCTGCAAGCGCGTCACGATGATGTCCTGCGTATTGATCTGGCGCGTGTTGGTCGCGTACGTGAGGCCGACGTCCCAATTGAAGAACTTGGTTTCGCCGCTCAGGCTGGTGGACAGGCGCGCGCCGTCGAACAGACGCTCGTCTTCCTTCGCGCCGCCAGTCAGCGGATTGCCGCCGACACCGAACGGACGCCATTGCAAGCCACTCACGGCCAGTGCCGGAGCCGCCGCGATCGCAGCCTGCTGCGCCGTGGTCAGCAGCGGCAGGAGGGAGGCGAGGCCCGGATTGTTCTTGGAAATCGAGAACGTCGGCGCGCTCGGAATGCCGTTGGTCAACGTCGCGCCCTGAGTCGGAGCGTAAGCCGGCGACGAATGTTCTGCCGGCACGTCGTGCACGGCGTACATCGCTTCCACATGGAAATCGATGCTCTCGCCGAACAGCATGTTGAATTCGGCGTAGGCGTTGTAGTGCTCTTCCTCTTCGATCAGATTGTCGAACGGCGTGAACTGAAACGTACAACTGGCGACGCCGGTGGGCGTGTTACCCAGCGCGGCACACGCCGGATCGCGGAACGCATTGGTGCCCGCAGCAACAGTGCCGCCGGGGATGATGAACGTGCCGGGATTACCGAAGGAGGAGAAGCCGCCCTGCGGATTCTGCGTGATGCTGGGCACCGCGAAATCACGATCAGTAGCGCTCAGCTCGGAACGGCGACGATATCCGCCGGCGAGCAACAGATCCCAACCCTCACCCTTGGTGCCGAAAGAAATATTGGCGTTGTAGTCACCATCGGAGCCGTCGATGTAGCTGTACGCCCCTTCGACCGACATGCCTTCGAAGCCGCGCTTGGTGATGAAGTTCACCACGCCGGCGACAGCGTCGGAGCCGTAGGTCGCAGCCGCGCCGTCCTTCAGCACTTCGATACGCCCGAGAGCCGCCATCGGCAGCAGGTTCAGGTCATAACCGATCGGCGCCGGTGACGGCACCAGACGGCGACCATTCATCAGCACCAGAGTGCGCGCGCCGCCGAGGCCGCGCAGGTTGGCGTTGGACGCGCCGACGGTGTTGGCCGCAGTGAACTGGTTGGCCTCACCCACTACGCCCTGCATCGACGGGATGGATTTGACCAACTCGACCATGCTGGGCGAGCCCTGCTTGGCCAGATCCTCGGCTCGCAGCACATCGATGGGCAGCGCTGCATCCTCAGCGGCACCTTCGATGTACGAACCGGTGACGACGATCACTTCGATTTCTTCGATGAACGTCGTTTGTTGCGGCTCCGCCGCGGATGCCACACCTGCAGTCGCCAGAGCGGCGCTGAGCAGAACGGTGTGGACACTAGAACGCAAATACGAACTCATGAATCCTCCTGACATAGTCCGGGCAAACCGGTATCCGCCCGGCACTCTCCGGTAGATAAATTCGTCGCCAGTTGCCAATACGTTTCAGTGATGCGCGACGTCCGCGGCGCTTTCAACGCCGCATCCGTCGGCATTTTTTACGGTGTTGGAAACTGCGGTATTCACTTACCGTCGTCAAGCGTTTTCCAAGCTCAAAGCCTGAGTTGTTGTGTTTGTAATACAACATTCAGCTGAAAGTGTGAAATACGTCAAGTTTTGAGCCTGATATGCTTTTAAGTCGCGGCTCAGCTACAACACTGTAGCGTCGATGCTCAGGCGTTCAGGCAGGGATAACTACGTAGCTTCATTCAGGTAAGAAGCTTTTTAGAATATTTGGTATTAATTTTCGGCAAGAAGGACCGGTGGCCGAGACGGGGCCGGAACGGAACTGGGTCAAAAACGCCACAGAGGGGCACAGCGCCGCTGGTGGCTGGCAGCCGGCCACGGGCGCTGAGCACGGTCAGCAGACCGTGCTTTCGAAAACACCAGATGGGGCACCACCGGGCGAGCGCCCGGCAGCACCGGCTAGAACATTTCGGACGCGTCCGGCGGTCGGATTTCCGACGGCGAATTACGGGACACGATGTATTGGCCGGTAATCATTTCGTTATAGGCCTGGCCCGGACCGACCATGGGATAGACGCCGGCATCCGGATCGATCATGACTTCCAGGAACGCCGGGCCTTTGAACTCGATGAACTCGCGCACCACGCGCTGAATGTCTTCCTTGCGATCCAGGCGCACCGCGTACTGGAAACCATCGGCCTGCGCGGCCTTGATGAAATCTTTCTTGTGCAGCGACTTGTCACTGGCCGACAGCCGGCCTTTGAAGAACAGCTTCTGCCATTGCTTCACCATGCCGTCGCCGCAGTTGTTCAACACCACGATCTTCACCGGTAAGTCATAGGTGGTGACGGTCTCGAGCTCGCCCAGATTCATTCGAATGCTGGCGTCGCCGTCGACGTCGATCACCAACTTGTCGGGATTGGCGAGCTGCGCACCGATGGCTGCAGGCAAACCGAAACCCATGGTGCCCATGCTGCCGGAGGTGAGCCACAAACGCGGCTGACGGAAGTCGAAGTACTGCGCAGCCCACATCTGATGCTGGCCGACGCCGGTGGCGATGATGGCCTCGCCCTTGGTCAGCCGGTTGATTTCTTCGATGACGTGATACGGCTGAATCAGCGTGCTGTCGCGATCGTAGTTCATCGCATGCGTGCTACGCAGCTGATCGCAATGTGCGACCCACTCCGACCAGTCACGCTTGAAACTGCCGCGACGGCCGTATGCCAGCAGCGTTCGCAACGCTTCGGGCAGCGTGCCGACGTGATGCCAATGCACCGGCTTGACCTTGTTCACTTCGGACGCGTCGATGTCGATCTGCGCGATGCGCTTGGCATTGGGCGCGAACTTCGGCGGATTGCCGGCGACGCGATCGTCGAAGCGCGCACCGAGCGTGATCAGGAAATCGCAATCGTCGACGGCGTAATTGGCGAACGCAGCGCCATGCATGCCGAGCATGCGCATCGCCAAGGGGTGCGTCGTATCGAATGCGCCGAGACCCATCAACGTGGTCACCACCGGAATGTTGAATTCCAGGGCCAGCTCGCGCAGTGCCGGCGAAGCACCGGACTGAATCGCGCCACCGCCGGCGTAAATCAACGGCCGCTTGGCTTCGCCCAGCATGCTGAAGAACTCGGCGCACTGTGCGTCGGACAACGTGCTGCGCAGGAGCCGGTTCATGCGATGCCGATAGCCCGGCACCGGCAAACGGCCCGTGCCCTGGAAGGCCCCGCGCCAGTTCTGCACGTCCTTGGGAATGTCGATGACGACCGGACCAGGCCGGCCGGTGCGCGCGATTTCGAACGCGGTCCGCACGGTGGCTTCCAGTTTCGCGGCGTCAGTCACCAGGAAAATATGTTTAGCGACCGAGCCCATGATGCTGGCCACCGGCGCTTCCTGAAAGGCGTCGCTGCCGATGGCGCTGGTCGGCACCTGGCCGCAGATCACCACGATGGGCACCGAGTCCGCCATACAGTCCCGCACCGGCGTAACCGTATTGGTCGCGCCCGGGCCCGAGGTCACGACGCACACGCCGACCTTGCCGGTGGCCCGTGCATAGCCCGCCGCCATGAAGCCAGCGCCCTGCTCGTTGGCCGGCACGACCAGCGGCATGGGCTTGGCACCGTCTTTCACGCCATCGCGGTTGTGGACGAAGATCGCGTCGTATGTCGGCAGAATCGCGCCGCCGCTGTAGCCGAATACCGTCTCCACGCCCTCGTCGGCGAGCACCTGGACAATGATCTCGGCGCCTGACATCTGCTTGCCCGCGAGCGGATGGCTGGCGGCGGAGAGCGCGGCAGGACTGTGTTTCACGACTGTTTCCGGAAAAAAATGCGCCCGGCGAGCTGCAGTTGGCCGGGTTTATGCGACGCCGGCAGCGTACAGGAAGGGGCGTTGAGCGTCTATTTGACACCCTCGGCGGCGCCCGAACCGACCGCAGGCCAAACCAGGGGCCTCCAGGGGGTTGGGGGATGGGCTGCGCAGGTCGCTGGTGTATGCTCTCCGGCCTTTTCGCCAGCCACCGGCCTTCGCGACCGCGATGACTACCATAGTGACGCCTCAATCCGGGGCCTGGACCACACCTGCCACTTCGAAGGGTTCCGCGATGAGTTCCCGTAAGCGCCACATCGTTTCCATCCTGTTACAGAACGAGGTCGGTGCGTTGACGCGCGTCGCCAGTTTGTTCTCCACGCGCGGCTACAACATCGAATCGTTGAACGTCGCGCCCACCGAAGATCCGACGGTCTCGCGCTTGACGCTGGTCACCACCGGCAGCGAAGCGGTCGTTCAGCAAATCGTCAACCAGTCGCTCAAGCTCATCGACGTGGTCAACGTCGACGACGTGACGCGCGATCAGCACGTGGAACGTGAATTGTTGTTACTGAAGTTGCGCGTGCCGCGCTCGCAACTCGGTGCGATCAACTCCGCCGTGCAAAGGGCGGGCGGAAAAGTCTTGTCGGATGACGCGGAAAGCTATACCGTCGAACTGACCGATAGCGAAGCGCAGATCAACAGGTTCATTGCCGAAGCGGGGAATCTCGGCGAAGTCCTGGAAGTCGTGCGCAGCGGTGCACTGGCAATGTTGCGGGGAGCGACCACGCTCCGCGCCTAAGAAGCCAGGCCGCACGTTAACGGCAGCCAACGAGGCTGACAAAAAGTTCTCTGCAAACATCCGGGGCAGGATGTTTCAGGGCACACGTTCGATTAAGCGTCGAACGCGTTCCTGATTCTTATGCCTGTGCGATGTTTGGGAGAGATGATGTACCGCCTGTATGACTACCTGCCTTCCGGCAACGGCTACAAAGTGCGCTTGGTGCTCAAGCAACTGGCCTTGCCCTACGAGCTGATCGAGCTCGATATCAAGGTGGGCGCGTCGCGCACTCCCGAATTCCTGGCGAAAAATCCCAACGGCCGCATTCCGCTGCTGGAAATTCCGGGCCGCGGCTTCCTGGCCGAAAGCCACGCCATCATTGCGTTCCTGGCGGAAGGCTCGGCGCTGATTCCCGAGGACGGCTATCAGCGCGCCCGCATGTGGCAATGGCTGTGCTTCGAGCAGTACAACCTCGAACCCAACATCGGCACGGTGCGCTTCTGGCTCAAAATGCTGGGCAAGACGCGGGTCGAGCTGGGCGAGAAATTGATCGAAAAGAAAAAGAGCGGCTACGCGGCGTTGGACGTGCTCGAAGACGGACTGCGAGAGCGCAACTATCTGGTCGCCGACCAATTCACGCTCGCCGACATCGCCTTGTACGCGTACACGCACGTGTCCCACGAAGGCGGCTTCGATCTCGCGCCCTATCCCAACATTCGTAGCTGGTGCGACCGCGTGTCGTCGCAGCCGCGTTGGGCACCGATCTCTTCGACCTGAGATTAAGGCAACAAAACAGTCGAGCCCGTCGTGCGGCGGGCTTCGAGATCGGCATGCGCGCGGGCAGCTTCCTTTAGCGGATACGTCTGGCCGATTTGCACCTTGATCACACCGCGGCCCATCAAATCGAACAATTCTTGCGCCGCTCGTGTGAGCGCCGGCCGAGTCGAAGTGAAATGAAACATCGTCGGCCGCGTGAGATACAGCGAACCGCGCTTGGACAATTCGAGCGGTGAGATGGCAGGTGGCGCGCCCGAAGCGTTGCCATAGCTCACCATCAAACCGCGCTGTCGAATGGAGTCGAGCGAACGCATGAAGGTGTCTTTGCCGACCGAGTCATACGCCACCGCGACGCCTCGGCCGCCGGTGATCGCTTTGGCTTGAGCAACCCAATCGTCATCGCTTAGTAGTACATGCTGAGCGCCGAGCTCGCGCACTACGTCGGCCTTCGCGGCTGAACCGACCACGGCGATCACAACCGCACCGAGATGACGAGCCCATTGCACGAGGATCGTGCCGACGCCGCCGGCGGCTGCATGCACGAGCAATGCGTCGCCCTTCTTCACTCGATACACCTGACGCAGCAGCATCTGCGCGGTGAGGCCTTTGAGCATCGCCGCGGCTGCAGTTCGATCGTCAACGGTGTCCGGAATCTTGACCAGGTCGTCGGCGCTCATGACGCGCGCTTCGGAATAGCTGCCGGAGCCTTGCGCGTAGGCGACACGGTCACCCACCTTCACATGCTTCACGCCGGGCCCGACCGCTTCGATGACGCCGGACGCTTCCTTGCCCAGCAGCGAGGGCAACGGCCTTTGGTAAAGCCCGTTGCGTTCATAGACATCGATGAAGTTCACGCCGACCGCGCCATGGCGCAGCCGTACTTCGCCACGCCCGGGTTCGCCGAGCTCGATGGACTCCCAACGCAACACGTCGGGGCCGCCTGTTTCATGAAAACGAATGACGCCGGTCATGGCGGCATTGTAGTCCAACGGACGCCGGCCACTGTCAGTCGACAGTCAGCACTGCCATGACGGCAAGGAAAGATTGCAGGCGGCGGCGTACGCCGCCTGTCATCGCAACTGACGGTTAAAGCGCTTGATCGTCCGCTTCGCCGGTACGGATACGCAGCACTCGCTCCAGATCGGTGATGAAGATTTTGCCGTCGCCAACCTTGCCGGTCTTGGCGGCATTGATGATGGCTTCGGTGACCTGATCGACCAGCGAGTCCTTCACGGCCACTTCGATCCGGGTCTTGGGCACGAAATCCACCACATACTCGGCGCCCCGATACAGCTCGGTGTGGCCGCGTTGCCGGCCGAAACCCTTGACCTCGGTGACTGTCATGCCCGACACGCCGATTTCCGACAACGCGGCACGAACGTCGTCGAGCTTGAACGGCTTGATGATTGCGCTGATGAGTTTCATTCCCCGTGGCTCCTGTCTCGATGGCGCTAGCCCGGTCTCGTCGTCATTGCTGTGCGAGGCCGGAAAAATTGGGATTGTGATTTCCGCCGGGCGTGCGTGGCGTGGCCAGACTACCTTGCACTACCGCGGCGAAGCTTTGCAATGCACGTTCTATGCCGCTAACCGCGACCCAGGGTGACCGCAAGGCTGCAGCTTACCAGCAGCCTGACGGTAAAAAACCGATCCTTGGCGCACCAGTTTGGCGCGCAACCCCTATCGGCCGCGCGCGTTTGGTGCGCCCGAGCGCCGGAGACATTCGCTCAATCCAGACTCTTATGAAAGCGCAGGGTCACGACCAGCAACGACAGGGTCGTGAAGCCGATCAGCTTGTAGATGGGCAGCAGCAGGTCACCCAGCTCGGCGCCTCGCAACACGATGCCGCGGACCAGTTCGATGAAATGAGTCAGCGGCAAGACCTGGGCGATCCATTGCGCCAGCGGCGGCATGCCTTCGAACGGAAACACGAAGCCGGACAGCAGGATCGAGGGCAACAGCACGAAGAACGACATCTGAAATGCCTGCATCTGGGTCTGTGCCAAGGTCGAGGCCAGCAAGCCCAAGGTCAGCGTGGCGGCAATGAACAACAACGCCGCCAGGTACAACGAGCCCAAGTTGCCGTTGATGGGCACATTGAACAGCACCGAGCCGAGCGCCAGGATCAGCGTGGTCTGGATCAAGCCGATGAATACATAAGGCAGCAGCTTACCGATCATCAGCTCGAACGAGCTGGCCGGAGTGGTAATCAACAGTTCCAGATTGCCCCGCTCGCGTTCGCGCACGATGGCGACGGCAGTGAACATCATCATGGTCATGCTCAGGATCACGCCGATCAACGCCGGCACGATCTGCACCGCCGTGCGCTTTTCCGGGTTGTACTCGGTGCGCACTTCAAACAAGGGTTGTGCCGTCGAATAAATTCCAGCGCGCGAAGGCATGGGCATCGCAGTGAACGTGCGCGCAATGTTTTCGACAGTGGGTTCGCTACCGTCGACCAGCAA
>NZ_JAEUPY010000680.1 GCF_016790065.1 Steroidobacter sp. | reverse complement strand
AGCACACGAGCAGCCGCCAGCGCCGGAAACACATGTCCGCCCGTTCCGCCGGCCATGATTAGAACCGTGCGCTTCATTCGTCACTCTCCACTCGTTCGCGACGAGCAGGGCGAGACACAGCGAGTCGACCCGAAGTCTGTGCCTCATGATGAATGCGCATCAGGAATCCCAACCAGCCGAGCGTCACCATGACGCTGGAGCCGCCGTAAGACATCAGCGGCAACGTCAACCCTTTGGTGGGCAGAATGCCCATGTTCACGCCGACGTTGATGAACGTCTGCAGCGCCAGCCAGATGCCGAACGCAGCCGCGCAGTACGCCTGGAACGCGAGACCGGCTTCGGAAGCGAGACGCGAGATATAGAAGCTGCGCCACACCAGCAGCACGAACAGCGCGAGCGTCGCGATCACGCCGATCAAGCCCAGCTCTTCGGCCAACACGGCGAACACGAAGTCGGTGTGCGCTTCGGGCAAGTAGAACAGTTTCTGCACGCTGGAGCCGAGGCCGACGCCGAACAACTCGCCGCGACCGATGGCGATCAACGATTGAGTGAGCTGGAAGCCTGAGTCGAACGGATCGGCCCACGGGTCCATGAACGCAGTGAGTCGTTTTAGTCGATACGCCGACGTCACGGCGATCACTGCCATGCCTGCGGCGGCAATGGCCACTAGCGCCAGGAAGTGACGAATCTTCACGCCGGCCAGGAACAACACGCCAAGACCGGTGGCCATGAGCACCGTCGCCGCACCGAAGTCCGGTTCCAGAAGCAGCAGAGCCGCAGCGCCCATCAGCACGCCCAGCGGTTTCAGGAAGCCTTTCAGTTCTTCCTTCAGCTCGCCCTGCTTCCTGACGACATAGCTGCACAGATAAATAAGTAGCAGCACGCGCGCCAGCTCGGACGCCTGGAAGTTCATCACGCCGGCACGCAGCCAACGACGACTGCCGTTCACCTCGTGACCGAGGCCAGGGATCAAGACCGCTACCAGGAAAACGAAGGCGACCAGCAGCAGCGGCATGGCCAGCTTTTCCCAGACATTGGTCGGGATGGCCATCATGATGACGGCACCCAACACGCCGAAGGCCACGCCGTACAGCTGCTTATATAAGAAGTAGAGCGGGTCCTGCAGTTGCTTGTCGGCGATGCTGATGGACGCGGACGTCATCATCACCAGCCCGAGCAGCAGGATGCCGCCGACCGCCATCAACAGCACAGGATCGAACGCGAACCGACGCGGCCGGCCGTTGGAGCGAGCAAACGTGAGAGTGGCTGCGTTCATGCCTGCAGCCCCTTCACCGCCGCGGCGAACACATCGCCGCGATGGCCGTAGTCACGGAACATGTCGAGGCTGGCACAGGCCGGCGACAACAATACCGTCTCGCCGGAGCGAGCCGCGTTCGCCGCCAACTGCACGGCCTCATTCATATCCTTGGCAAACTGCGTGGTCGCCACGCCCTGCAACGCTGCGTCGAGTTGCTTGGCGTCCTGGCCAATCAACACCACATGTCGAACCTTGCCGCGGAACGCCGGAGCGAGCGGCTTGAAGTCCTGACCTTTGCCTTGGCCACCCGCGATCAACACCAGCGACCCAGGCATGCCAGCCACAGCCGCCAACGTTGCACCGACATTGGTGCCCTTGGAGTCATTGACGAAGCGCACGCCGTTCACATCCGCAACCCACTGCGAACGATGCGGCAATCCAGAGAACTCTCGCAGCGCCTGCAAGCAAGCCGGCCGAGACAGATTCAGCGCCTCGCACATCGCCAACGACGCCATCGCATTGGCCGCGTTGTGCAGCCCGCGAATCTTCAGCTCCGACATGGCAATCAGGCGCTCGCGACCGTGCATCAGAATCACGTCGTCGCCTTGCATATGAACGTAGTACTCAGCCGACGGATCGGCATGCAGGCTGAAGCCGAGCAGCCGCGCCGACTCGAAAGGCATGGTGCGAACGGCGAGATCGTCCATGTTCACGATGGCCGCCTCGCAACGCTGGAAGATGCGCGCCTTGGCGGCCGCATAGTCCTCGAGGGTGTCGTAACGATCCATGTGGGCCGGCGTCACATTCACAACAGCGGCCGCGGCCGCGCGCAGCGACAGCGTCGTTTACAACAGGAAGCTCGACAGCTCCAGCCCAAACAAA
>NZ_JAEUPY010000664.1 GCF_016790065.1 Steroidobacter sp. | reverse complement strand
TTCGAGACAGCACCGCTGGTCAGTGCGGTTACGAAGACGGTCCGAGCGTTTCCGCGGAAACGTGTCGGCGATTGTCCTGCGATTGCAGTGTCGTTCCTATCTTGGAGAACCCAGACGGCGAGCCGCTGAATGTTGGCCGTAAGACGCGGAGCATTCCGCCTGCACTACACCGCGCGCTGAAGTCGCGAGATCGCGGCTGCTGTCGGTTTCCGGGATGCCCGAACACTCGTTACCTCGATGGGCATCACATCAAGCACTGGGCGCACGGCGGTGAGACGAAGCTGTCGAACCTCGTGAGCCTGTGTCGCTTCCATCACCGGCAGGTGCATGAAGGAAACGTCGAGGTGCACGTGCTAGACGATGGCGCAATCCGCTTCACGGCGCCGAACGGACGATGCTTCGAAAGCACCTTGCCGGGTCACACGCAGCCGCTAGGCGATTGGCACCGGCTGGTTGCGATGAACGAAGAGGATGGTATTGCTATCGATCGACACACCGCGGCATCGCGATGGGATGGCGAACCCTATGACCACGCCTTCGCCATCGAAGCGCTACTGCGACGAGCGCGAGGCGGCGCGACGCCCGTGCCAGCAACTCAGCTACCTTCGTAACCCTTCCCGGCGGGAGTGTCGAGCTGATTAGCCAAGGCCACATACTCCGGCGGATAAAGCTTGGACACTTCAAACTGCCCACTAGTGCGATCCGTCACCGCGTCGATGGTTTGACGAAGGATCAACGCATGGCCGACCAGGTTCCACTTGCCATCGATCTCCTCAACCAAAAACACGCGAGTGGGTTTGAGGTTGTAGAGCCGCCGGCCGGCGATGGAGAAATCGTAGACACCGCCGACCCGAATATCTTCGGGAAAGCCGGCGCCGCGCTTCAATTTCAGAGTGTCGTTGAGTTCGATGGTGTGTCCCATACGGCGCATGCTACCGGCGCGGCGCGGAGTCCGCTACGAGATCGCACTCCGCGACGACGGGGAAATGATCCGACGGGTAACGTTCACCGCGGTGAGTGGTCACCGTCTTCACCCACAGAGCTGACAGCCCGCGAAACAGAATCCAATCGATGCGCCGATCCGGGTTGCCGGTGAAGCCGTGGAAAGTCGCTTCCGGGCCAGTGCGCCTGGGCGAAGCGAGCCACGCATCGCTGAGCCCATCAGTAAGCGCCGCGTGCACTCGACTATCGGGCGACGTATTGAAGTCACCCACCAACACCACCTTCTCATGCTCGGGCAGCTGCCCAATGCGAGCGCGAATCAACTCTGCAGCTCGAATGCGAGCAGCTTCATCGACATCACGATAAGGCAGATGCGTGTTGTAGAGCATGAATGTCGCGCCGTCGGCGATACGCTCGAAGCGCGCCCACGTCACGAGTCGCGGATAGAGATTGCCCCAGGTGCGACTGCCCGGCACGTCGGGTGTATCCGACAGCCAGAAGTTCCCGGACTCGCGAACGCGCAGACGGTCTTTGCGATAGAACACGCCCATGTGCTCGTCATCGTCGCCACCGCGCCGGCCTTCGCCGAACCACACAAACTGAGGCAACGCCGCGACCAGCTCATCGCCTTGGCGTTTGAAGAGTTCCTGAGTGCCGATCACGTCGGGATCTTCCGCACGCAGCATCTCGACGACCAGATCGCGCCGCTTATCCCAATTGTTCACGCCGTCAGTGGCGGTGAGCAGGCGAATGTTGAATGTCATCACCCGGAGCGGTTGAGAGTGCGCTGCTGGCACGACGAAGATCCAGGCCGCGAGCAGCGTCAGGACCTGCCAGCGAACATTGAGCCATGAGCCGGATGTGTGCATTGCTTACGCTCGAAGATGAGAGAGATGATAGCGGCAACGGGCAGGGCCGCACACGCGAACTTTTTCCCCGCCTCGCTGCCTCATTCAGAGCGCCGCCACTGCGTGGTGGCGTAGGCAAATCATGCGTACCCCAAGTCATTCTTGCACGCTGGCCCGCCGTCGTTCGTGGATTGCGGCGGTGGTGTGTGTCATCGGCCTGCTCATCCAGGCGAAAGCAGCCGAGGCCGCGAACCCGCTAGGTATCGCCTTCAAAGACACAGCCAACGTGTCGCTCTACGGCCAACCCACCGGCATGGTCATCGCTGGCCGCTGCAATCGTAACGACCCGGCCTTCGATCAAGCACGACGCAACGGCGCCGAAGTTCTTCTCTATGTCAGTGCCACCGCGCGACCCGACGCTCGAGTCTGCGCACTCGACAATGAGCTTTACTTGAACGACCCAACGCGCGTGCCGTTGTGGCCGTATCCGAGCGAAGGCCAAAGAGTCAGCTATCCCAAAACTCACATGACCGACATGCGCCCCGGCTCGCCGTGGATTCTGCACGTCGTCGATTACGTAGAGCAGCTGATGCGCGAGGGCAAGGTCGATGGCGTTTTTCTCGACGCGATGGGTGCGCGCTCGTGGGACAAGCTGGCCGATTGGAGCAACTGGCCGCAAGCTGAGCGAGATGTATGGACCGACGGCAACATAGACTTGGTCCGTCGTCTCGATGAGCGTCGGCGCGCCATCGATCCCAAGTTCATCATCGTCACCAATGGCTACTGGGATCGCGGCGACGCGCGAGGTCTCGACGGCGAGCGCTACGTCGACGGCATCATGCTCGAGCACCCCAAGGCCGGGTCATCCTGGCATCTGAAGCAAGCGAGCAAGCCGTTTAGCGACCTTGGCCATCGCCGCGTTCTAGTGGTGGCGACTGACCACGAAGCGGCGCAGGAATGGGCCAAGGCTGCCGGCGTCACGCACGTCTCCGACCAGGCCGGCGGCGCGAGGCAATACGCACATCCGACCGAACCGCCCATCGCGTTCGAGCCGCTACACGACCGGGCCGCGGCGGCAGCTGAGTAACACCCCGCCGAGTGCTATTCTTGGCAGCGGAAGGCGGCCAGGGACGGTGCGTCGTAAAACTTGAAAGCGGGGGCGTGTCATGTTGTTCGAAGCGGTCGTCAGCGGCGGGTGTCGCTCTTATCTCATCGGCTGCGAAGAAACCTGTGCCGCGGCGTTGATCGATCCGGAACTCAGTCAGATCGATCGCTACATAGCGCTGGCCGCCCGCGATGGACTGCGGATCAAGTATCTCGTCGACACGCACACCCATGCCGATCACTTCTCGGCCACCCAGCAGTTGGCGCGGCAACTCAATGTGCCGGTGGTGATGCACAGCTCCAGTCCCGCGCCGTACGTCGACTTGCGATTGCAGAGTGGCGAGTTGTTGGTGGTGGGTAAGTTGCGACTCCAAGCGATGCACACACCGGGACACACACGCGACTCGATGTGTCTCACGATTGCCGATCGCGTTTTCACCGGCGACACCTTGTTGATCGGCGGGACCGGCCGCACCGATTTGCCCAGCGGCGATGCCAGCTCGCTCTACGATAGTTTGTTCGAGGGTGTGTTGAAGCTCGACCCGGAGACCAAGGTTTTCCCGGCGCACGAGTACAAGGGCCGCTCGCACACCACCATCGGTCGCGAGCTCGCGGAGAATCCTCGTCTGCAGCAGCGTGATCGCTCGGCGTTCGTCGAGATGATGCAGAACCTCAATCTGACGATGCCGACTCACATCACCGAAGCGCTGCGCACGAATATGACCGGCGGCAAGACGGTCGCACAGATGCTGGCAGAAGCTGCCGCCATCGTGCCGTTCATGTCGCTCGCCGAGTTGAAGGCCTGCATCGAATCCAGCGGACGCGACTTCATCGTGTTAGATGTGCGCGAGCGGGAAGCTTTCCTGGAAGGCCACATTCAAGGCGCCATGCACCTGCCTCGCGGGCAGCTGGAATTACGCGTCAATCAAGAACTCACTGACCCGACGCGTCGCATGCTCGTCTATTGCGAGTTCGGCCGCGTCTCTACGCTGGCCACCGCCACGTTGCGCCAAATGGGCTTCAGAGGTGCTGTTGCCCTCGATGGCGGCATGAAGGCTTGGCGCGAAGCCGGCTATCCCGTGGTGGGCGGGGCGGGCTAGGCTTCCCATAGGGGCGCCTCTGCGCCATAGGTCCCTCAAAACGGACTTCGCTCCAATGTCCCTGTTGAGGGACATGTGCTCCAAAAGGGACATATGCTACTGTGTCCTTCATGAGGGACAC
>NZ_JAEUPY010000660.1 GCF_016790065.1 Steroidobacter sp. | reverse complement strand
TTCCAGAACAAACCGAGCATGAAGATCACGACGATGCCCGGCGTGAAAAAGCCGGTGTACTCCTGGATGTATTGAAACGCCTGGTCGAAGCTGCCGAGCAGCGGTCGTGCTGTGACGATGGCCAGCAGGATGGACACTACGGCGGTGATTCGGCCCACCAGCACCAATTGCTTTTCAGGCTTGGGTTGGCCGGCCTTGTTATAGATGTCCAGGGTGAAGATGGTCGCAATCGAATTAATCTTGGACGCGGTGGACGCGATGATTGCGGCGATCAGCGCCGCGAACACCAAGCCCGCAATGCCGGTCGGCAACAGCCGCATCATGGTGGGATACGCTTCATCGGGCTTGGCCAGATCCGGCGCGAGCACCACGGCGGCGATACCGGGCAGCACGATGATGACGGGCATCAGCAGCTTCAAGTACGCCGCGAAAATCACACCCTTCTGTGCCTCCGCCAGACTCTTGGCGGCCAGCGCGCGTTGAATGATGTATTGATTGAAACCCCAATAGCTGAGGTTGGCGATCCACATGCCGCCGATCAGCACCGACAGGCCGGGCAGGTCTTTGTAATAGGGATGAGTCGAGTCGAGGATCATGTGGAAATGATCCGGCGCACGTTGCAGCAGGGTAGAGAAGCCAGCCGCCACGCCGTTGCCGCCGCTGATTTCGTTCAACGTCAGGTAGGAGACCAGCAGGCCACCCAGCACCAGTAGCGACACTTGCACGATGTCGGTCATCGCCACCGCGCGCAGGCCGCCGCGCAGTTGATAGATGAGCGCGAACACGCCGAGCCCGATCAGCGCGAGGTTCTGATCGATGCCGGCGACTTTGGCCATGGCGATGGAGCCGAGCCAGATGATGGAGGTGAGATTGACGAACACGTACAGGCCCAGCCAGAAGATGGCCATCAACGTGCGAATACGCGTGCCGTAGCGCTGCTCGAGGAACTGCGGCATGGTGTAGATCTCATTCTTGAGGAAAATCGGCAGGAACCATTTGCCGACGATCAGCAGCGTCAGCGCCGCCATCCACTCATACGACGCAATCGCGAGGCCAATGGCGAAGCCCGAGCCGGACATGCCGACGATCTGTTCGGCCGAAATGTTGGCGGCGATCAGCGAAGCGCCGATGGCCCACCACGGCAGCGTCTTGGACGCGAGAAAGTACTCGGCCGAATCCTTTTCCTTGCCGCCGCGTTCGCGTGAGACCCACTGTGCAAGGGCGAACAAGCCGATGGCGTAGATGACGATGATGACCAGATCGATCGTGGCAAGCTGCATGTGTTGTTCTCAGAAATGAAACGGGGCACTGGCCTGGCGCTGGCCGAACCTGAATGCATCGGTGACCAATTGCAGCGGTGTGGTATCCACGTCGCTGGTGCCGGTGCTGATCAGCTCAGCGAAGCGGTGGTACAGCCGGGCATATTCTTCATTGCGTCCGGCGACCTGCGGTGTGCCGTCGATGTACAAGCGATGTCCCCCATCGGTCAGCAGCAGCATCTCGGCGTCGGTGCGCACTTCTATATCCCAACGAGGTGCGCCTGCATAGAGAAAGTCGAACGAGGCTGCGACACGCGTCTGGCCGTGCGACCACACTATCTCAGCAGCCAGCGGCGATTGGCAATTGCTGGGCACCGAGAGCGAGGCCGATTGTAATTTCAGGACGCCCGGCAACAGGCGCGTCAGGATGGAAAGCGCATTGATGCCGGGATCGAATACGCCCATGCCGCCTGCTTGCAGGATCCAGTGTTGGCCTGGATGCCAGACTCGAATGTCTTCCTTCCAAGTCACTTGCACGCTGGCAATGGAACGTTGACTCAGCCACGCGCGAGCCGGTTCGACGCCACTGGCCTCACGCGAATGCCACGTCGTGAATAGCGTTTTGCCGCGTCGTCGAGCGCGCTGTGCGAGGTCATCGACTTCGGCAACGCTCGCGGCCGGCGGCTTTTCCAACATTACGTGAAGTCCAGCCTCCAGCGCCGTGCTCGCCAGTTCGTGCCGACCTGCGGGCGGGGTGCAGAGCGAGACCGCATCGACCCGTATTCCGGAAGCGAGCAGCGACGGGATATCCGGGAAAGTGGCGAGCTGGGTCACCGGGCCGTCGCGATTCACGGCCGCGACCAGTTCGACTCCATCGCCGCGCGCCAACGCCGGTAAATGCTGGTCGCGGGCAATCTTGCCGATGCCCACCAGGGCCAGTCGTAGCGGAGCGGATCCCACCTGTTCGAGTCCTCACAGCATGTGCCGTCCGGTCGAGGCTGCAGCGCGGGCCGCTGGTATTTGCGGGCGCTTCTGCTATCTTCGTCGCGGCCGGATTGATTTATATGATATATAGGCTTTATAGACTGCGACCTCGCCAAAGGCAACTGGCGGCTCGCGCCAGCAGGGGAATTGCATGATCGATAGTGCTCAGGGGCAGCGGAAATTGCGCTCGCGCGCCTGGTTCGACAATCCAGCCAATCCGGACATGACGGCGCTCTATATAGAGAAGTACCTGAACTATGGATTGTCCATCGAGGAGCTGCAGAGCCAGCGGCCCATCATCGGTATCGCGCAGACCGGCAGCGACCTGACGCCCTGCAATCGCCAGCACCTGGTGCTGGTCGAGCGCGTCAAAGCGGGCATTCGCGAAGCCGGCGGCATTCCGTTGGAATTTCCGCTGCATCCGATTCAGGAAACCGGCAAGCGGCCGACCGCCGGTCTGGATCGCAATCTGGCGTATTTGAGTCTGGTGGAGACGCTGTTCGGCTATCCGCTGGATGGCGTGGTGTTGACCATCGGCTGCGACAAGACCACGCCGGCTTGTTTGATGGCGGCGGCGACCGTGAATCTGCCGGCCATCGCGTTGTCGGTGGGCCCCATGCTCAACGGCTACCACGAAGGTAAGCGCGTCGGCTCCGGCACCATCGTGTGGAAAGCGCGCAGCATGCTGGCCGCCGGTGAGATCGATTACCAAGGGTTCGTGCGCCTGGTGGCGTCGGCGGCACCGTCGACCGGTTTTTGTAACACCATGGGCACGGCCACCACCATGAATTCGTTGACCGAAGCGCTCGGCATGTCGTTGCCGGGTTCGGCCGCCATTCCGGCGCCTTATCGCGATCGTCAGGAGTGTGCCTGGCGCACCGGGCGCACCATCGTCGAGCTGGTCAATGCCGATCGCAAGCCTTCGGACATTCTGACCCGCAACGCCTTTCTGAATGCGATTCGGGTCAACTCGGCACTCGGCGGTTCCACCAATGCGCCCATTCATCTCAACGCCATCGCGCGCCACGTCGGCGTCGAGTTGACGCTGGAAGATTGGGAGCGCGAAGGTCACGACATCCCGCTGTTGGTGAATCTGCAGCCCGCCGGCGAATATCTCGGCGAAGATTTCTATCGCGCCGGCGGTGTGCCTGCAGTGGTCGGCGAGTTGATGCGGGCCGGACTGATCGCCAGCGACTCGATGACCGTGAACGGCAAGACGCTCAGTGAAAACTGCGCCGGCGCTCGCAGCCTCGATGAAGATGTGATTCGGCCGTACGCACGGCCGCTGAAACCGACGGCCGGGCTGACGGTTCTCAAGGGCAACTTGTTCGACTCGGCGATCATGAAGACCAGTGTCATCTCGCCGGAATTCCGCGCGCGCTACTTGTCCGATCCGCTCGATCCGGATGCGTTCGAAGGCAAGGTCGTGGTGTTCGACGGGCCGGAGGACTATCACGCGCGCATCGATGATCCGGAGCTGGGCGTGGACGATCGTTCGATTCTGGTGATTCGCGGCACCGGGCCCATTGGCTATCCGGGTGGCGCCGAGGTTGTGAACATGCGTCCGCCTGCGGCGCTCATTCGTGCCGGCGTCGACGCGCTGCCTTGTATCGGCGACGGGCGGCAGTCCGGAACGTCGGGCTCACCGTCGATTCTTAATGCGTCTCCGGAAGCGGCTGTTGGCGGCGGCCTGTCGTTGCTACGGTCCGGAGATCGCGTGCGCATCGATTTGAAACGTCGCGAAGTGCGCGTGCTGATCGACGATCAGCAACTCGCGCAGCGTCGTCAGGAAGCCGAGGCTGCGGGTCCGACGTATCCCAAGTCACAAACGCCGTGGCAAGAGATTCATCGCTCGTTGACCGGTCAGTTCGAAACCGGTGCGGTGCTCGAGATGGCGGTGAAGTATCAGCGCCTGGCGCAGACCGTGGACAACCTGCGCGATAGTCACTAGAGCGCGGCATGTCGTTCGAGATCATTGCGAGGTCGCGGCGAGATCGGTTGGGCGAAGGCCTGCTGTGGTCGCAGCGTCAGCAAGCGCTGTTCTGGGTCGACATTCTCGACCGTCAAGTGCATCGCTTGTCGTTGCTGACCCGCGAGATCTACAGCTGGGACATGCCGGAGATGGTCGGCTGGTTGATCGAGCGCGAACGCCGGCCAGGCTTCATCGCGGGATTCGCTTCCGGCTTCCACGAACTGACGTTGGATCCCGTGCGCAGCGCGCCGTTGCAAGCGTTGCCAGCGCATCCCGCCAGTAATCGACTCAACGATGCGAAGGCCGATCGTCACGGTCGCATCTGGGCGGGCACTATGCCGATTGCCGCAGATCAGCCAGCCGGCTCGCTGTATCGACTCGATGTCGATGGCAACGTCGAACGCGTGGATCAGGGCTACACCGTCGCCAACGGACCGGCCTTCAGCATCGACGGCAATTATCTGTATCACACCGACTCACACGCGGGCGTCATCTATCGCTTCCGCTCTCACGACGATGGCTCGTTATCGGAACGCGCTGTGTTCATCGAGTTCGCGTCGGACTGGGGCAGCCCGGACGGCATGACCGTCGATAGCGAAGGCGGCCTGTGGGTGGCGCACTGGGGCGGCGGTCGCGTGAGCCGCTTCGATGAGCAAGGCAAGTTACAGCGAAGTATCGAGTTGCCGGCGTCGCAGATCACCAACTGCACCTTTGCTGGGCCGAATCTGGATCGAATGTTTGTGACCTCGGCGTTCGATGGCGTAGCGGACCAGCCGCACGCTGGTTGCCTATTCGAAGTCGATCCGCAGGTGCGCGGCTTGGCTCCGTTTCGTTATCACGGTTAGTACTCGCAGATTGTCAGGGGGATAGATGTCGAGACGTCCGAGAAGCGCCACGTTGTTTGGCGCCGTGTCGATGAGCTTGATCGGCGCGATGTCGTTGCTGAGCGCGACCGCCAGCGCCGCTGAATACGCTAGAGCGTCGTTCGGCAAATTGCCCGACGGGCGGTCGGTCGAGAAGGTCACGCTCAGTAACTCCAAAGGAGTCACGGCTTCCATCATCGCTTACGGCGCCGCGCTGCAGTCGCTAACTATGCCGGATCGCCATGGCAAGCCGGCGGATGTGACCTTGGGTTACCCATCGCTCGAGGGCTATCTCACCAAGTCCGAGTATTTCGGTGCGACCGTGGGCCGCTTTGCCAATCGTCTGGCCGATGGCCGCTTCAAGCTGGACGGCAAGACCTACCAGACACCGCAGAACGATCATGGCAACTCGTTGCATGGTGGCGAGCGTGGCTTCGATAAAGTTCTGTGGGAAGTCGTCGGCGTGGGGCAGGGTGACGCTGCGTCCGTGCGCTTGCGCTATGTGAGCCCCGACGGCGATCAAGGCTATCCGGGCACGCTAACCGTGTTCGCGACCTATGCGTTGAACGAAGCCAATGAGCTGCGCATCGAGTACACGGCGACCACCGATAAACCCACCATCGCCAACATCACCAATCATGCGTATTGGAATCTGGCAGGCGAGGGCGCGGCCGTCGCTGCGATGGGGCATGTGCTCACGATTCCGGCCGAGCATTACACGCCGGTGAATGACAAGTTGATTCCCACTGGAAAGCTGCAGCCCGTGGCCAGCACCGTGTTCGACTTCCGCAAGCCGGTAGCGATTGGCGCACGAGTTCGTGAGGCACGCGAGCCGCAGATCGTGTTCGGCAAAGGCTACGATCACAATTTCGTCATCGCGAAGGATGTGGCCAAGGAGCCGCGCCTACTCGCGCGAGTGCAGGAGCCCACCAGCGGCCGCGGCTTCGAGCTGCTCTCCAATCAGCCGGCGCTGCAGTTCTACTCAGGCAACTTTCTGGACGGCTCGGTGATCGGTAAGTCAGGCCGTGCGTATCGCCAAGGCGATGCGCTGGTGCTCGAGCCTCAATTGTTTCCTGATACGCCCAATCAACCGCAGTTCGGCTCGGCGCGACTCGATCCGGGTGCCAGCTATCGCAATGTGATCGTCTATCGGTTTTTCGCAGGAGAAACGCCATGACTCGAACCCTATCCACCGTGCTCGCCTTGTTGCTCCAGGCGGTGTTGCTAATAGCGGCGCCGGCCTATGCCGCCGAGCGTTGGAGTACTCAACAAGCGCACGACTGGTACAACAAACAACCGTGGCTGGTCGGCGCCAATTACATTCCGGCCAACGCGATCAATCAGCTGGAGATGTGGCAGGCTGACACGTTCGATCCGGCCACCATCGAAAAGGAACTCGGCTGGGCGCGCGGCATCGGCATGAACACCATGCGTGTGTATCTCCACAACTTGTTGTGGGAGCAGGATGCCAAGGGCTTCAAGCAGCGCATCGATACGTTCCTGGCGATCGCTGCTCGTAATGGCATCAAACCGATTTTCGTGTTGTTCGACAGCTGTTGGGATCCGGAGCCCAAGCTCGGTCCGCAACATCCGCCGATTCCTGGCGTGCATAACCCGGGTTGGGTGCAGGCTCCTGGCCGCGCACGGTTGGAAGATGCGTCGGGGTATCCGAAGCTGCGTGAATACGTGTTGGGTGTGGTCGGTGCGTTCGCCAAGGATGATCGCATTCTGGCGTGGGACGTTTGGAATGAGCCGGACAACGATGGCGGCGGCAACTATCCGAAGCATGCCGGCAAACAAAAGTATGTGGAGCAGTTGCTCGGTCAGGTGTTCGACTGGGCACGTTCGCAGAAGCCGACCCAGCCGCTGACCAGCGGTCTGTGGCAGCACGATGACTGGTCCATGGAAAAGCTCACGGCCATCGAAAAGATTCAGATCGTGCAGTCGGATGTGATTTCGTTCCACGACTACAGCTGGCCGGAGACGTTCGAGCGTCGCGTGAAACAGCTGCAGGTTTACGGTCGGCCGTTGCTGTGCACGGAGTACATGGCGCGTGGTAATGGTTCGACCTTCGATAACTCCTTGCCGCTGGGCAAACGCTATAACGTTGCCATGGTCAACTGGGGCCTGGTCGACGGCAAAACTCAGACGCGCTTTCCGTGGGATTCCTGGAAGAAGCCTTACACGCTGGAGCCGCCAACCATTTGGTTCCATGAAGTGTTCCGCGCCGATGGCACACCGTATCGAGCAGCGGAGACTGAGTTGATCAAACGATTGACTGGCCGATGAGTCTGGTCTGACTTTCGGGTGAGCTTGCGTTACTCTCCGGCGAGGAGGGTAACGTGAGCTCCCAGAAATCCGATGATGATGAGCCGCGCGAGTACAGCTCGCCGGCGTGCTATCTGCACGAGTTCGAGCAATCGACGCCGCGAGTCGACGCCGCCTCTAGAATCATCGCTGCCTCTGCGGCCACGCTGTACCGCGCCCACATGGATCCGCAGGCACTCATGCAGTGGCTGCCGCCGGAGGGAATGAAAGGTCATATCGAGCAGTTCGATGCACGCGTCGGCGGCAGCTATCGAATGGTGCTCACGTATCAGCAGCCCGACGCTGCCGGCAGCGGCAAGACCACTGAAAATTCCGATGCCGTGCAGGGCCGCTTCGTGGCTTTGATCCCAGACCGGCAGATCGTACAGATCGTCGAGTTTCAATCCGACGATCCTCAGTTCGCCGGTGAGATGACCATCACCTGGACGTTTCTTCCGGTGCCCGAGGGCACGCAGGTTACGGTCCGTTGTGAGGATGTGCCGCCGGGCATCCAGCCGGAAGATCATCAGGCCGGCCTGGCTTCTTCCCTAAGCAACCTAGCGGATTTCTGCGAACCCTAAAGCTTCAGCCACAGCCGCCGTTATTCTGTTACGAGCCCCTGCGTGGGCGCTCGTATGCGGGTTTCCCGCAGCAAATCAGGGTGCAATTCATGGCGGCTGGACAAAACATGAGCCTGCGTACGCGCATGCTCGGCGTGATCGTGCTGTTTGTTCTGACAGGTTTCGCGGTCACCGTTTCCGTGTTGACTTACCAAGCCAGCAGCATGCAGCGGGATTCAGCGCTGCAGTACGCCGGGCAACTGGCCGAGACTCATGTGACTGCCGTCGAGGCGGAGCTGGTGGGGGCGCTGGACGCCGCTCGCGGTGTCGCACAGGCACTGTCCGGTCTCAAGGCCGCTGGCCTCACCGATCGCGCCCGTGCCGATGCCATCTTGAAGAGCGTGCTTGCGGACAACCCGCGGCTGCTTGGCGTCTGGACGGGTTGGGAACCGAATGCATTCGACGGCAAAGATGCCGAGTACGTGAGCAAGCCCGGTCATGACGCGTCGGGTCGCTATGTTCCTTATTGGAATCGCGGTACCGGCACGCTGAGTGTCGAGGCCCTGGTCGACTACGACAAGAGCGGTGCCGGCGACTATTACCAGATCGCCAAGAACAGCCGCGAGCAAACCATTCTCGAACCGTACAAGTACAACGTCGGCGGCAAGGACACACTCATGACCAGCTTGGCCGTGCCCATCGTCATCGGTGGTCGCGTGGTCGGCGTGGCGGGTGTCGATATCGCGCTGGCCGACTTGCAAGAATCCATCAGTGCCATCCGCGTCTATGAGACGGGCTATGCCAGCTTGTTCTCCAGCGGCGGCACTTACGTCAGCGACCGAGATGCGAAGCACGTTGGCCAGTCGTTCAGCGGCTCAGCCGAAGTCATCAGCGCGATCAAGGATGGCCGGTCCTTGCGCAGAAGTATCTTCAACGAAACATTAGATACGCAAGTGACCGAGCTGTTCACGCCGGTGCATGTCGGTGGCGTGAAGACGCCGTGGTCGCTGGCCATCGAAGTGCCCGAAGATCGCATGCTCGCTGAAGTGCAGAAGCTGCGTAACGTCGCGCTCCTGCTCGGACTGTTCAGCATCGTGCTGGTGTCGGTCGGCATGGGTTGGATGTTGAATCGACTGGTGATTCGCCCCATCGGCGGCGAACCGCAACAGGCTGCGCAGATCGCCAACCGTGTCGCGCAGGGCGATCTCACCTTCCGTATCGATGTGGCCGCTGGCGATAACAGTAGTTTGATGGCGGCTCTACGCGACATGCAGCGTCAGCTCAGCGGCATCGTTTCAGGCGTTCGCGACGGCGCGTCGCAAGTGGCGGTGGCCAGCCGGCAGATCGCGCAGGGCAACGATGATTTGTCTCGTCGCACTCAGGAACAGGCGTCCGCGCTGGAAGAAACCGCTGCCAGCATGGAAGAGATGACGGCCTCCGTGAAGCAGACGGCGGATAACGCCAAGCAAGCCAATCAGCTCGCGATCAACACTCGGCAGTTGGCCGACGGCGGTGGCAAGGTGGTCGCCGATGCGGTCACGGCCATGAATGCCATCAACGGTGCGAGCAATCGTATCGCCGAGATCATTGGTGTGATCGACGAGATTGCGTTCCAGACGAATCTGCTGGCATTGAACGCAGCCGTCGAAGCGGCGCGCGCCGGTGAGCAGGGGCGCGGCTTTGCGGTCGTGGCCTCCGAAGTTCGCACGCTCGCGCAGCGTAGTGCCAGCGCCGCGAAGGAAACCAAAGAGTTGATCAATGACTCGGTCGCCAAGGTCGGTGCCGGTTGCGAGTTGGTCGACAAGACCGGCAAGGTGCTC
>NZ_JAEUPY010000639.1 GCF_016790065.1 Steroidobacter sp. | reverse complement strand
GCGCGGGCCAGATATTTTTTGACGGTGATCTCCGCAACGCCGAGTTCGGCGGCGATTTCCTCGATGGTTTTGCCTACCAGCCGATGCAACACCAGCGCCGTGGCGACATGCGGCGGCAGCTGAGCAAGAACGCGTTCCAGCTCCTCCACTCGTTCGGCAACCGTCAGCCTCTCGAACGGCTCATCGCCGGACGCCAGTTGCAGCTCGACGAACACGTCCATGATGTCGACCGACTCCGGCACCGCTGCGCGCTTTTGCGAGTGCTGGTGAACCACATGGCTGGCCACCGTGAACAGGTAAGCCTCCGGGCTGCGGATGTCGTCGTGGTTCTGTAGCCGCATCAGCCGCATGAACACTTCCTGCGCCAGATCGGGCACATCGGAGGCGTTGGACAGCTTGAGCTTCAGAAATCGACGCAGCCGCCCGCCATACTTGGCAGCGATGCTGGCGACGAAATCTTGCTTGTCTGCGGCCAATGGAGCTTCCGGACACACTTGTACTCAATGAGAGTAGAGCGCTTGGCGTATCAAAAGGTATACGCCTGTGGTCGGGAAGCTTCAGTCTTTTTTGAGTTCAAGCCAATGGGCCAAGGAGTTTCGTACCCGGGGCCCGCCAACCGGGCTGGTGGCATTGGCCGCGCCATTCAACACGCCGCCTCGCAGAGTCAGCTCCAGCTCGACCTTGTACGGATATCGCTCGGTATCGGCAGTGCCAATGCGAGCGTTGAACTCCCCGGTGAAAACAACACCGTCCCAGCGCGGATTCTTCAGTAACGCCTCCGCCTGCTCTGCCACCGTGGCGCGAACCTCTCCACCCGGCAAGAACCTCAATTGGACAGGAAGCTCACGTTCATAAGTCGATACCTGGCCGCGCCACTCACCCAACACTTGCTGGGGAGTTGTCGAGACGACGGGAGCCGGGGTCGGCTGCCGTTCCACTCGCCAGCGCGGTAACTGGGTGGCGGCGATGCGCTCGCAAACCTCGCCCGACAGACTCGAATTCCCGTTACTGAGCGCCAGCAGGGCCAACTTTTCATCGGGGAAGATCAACATCTGGGTGGAGACGCCGGCCATGCCTCCGCCATGAGACACGACCCGGTAACCGTGCTCCCGCGCCACGAAGAAACCGACGCCGTAGCCATCGTCGGCGGTGAGCGCACCCTTTACCGTGGGTCGGTGCATTTCATCGATCGATGCATCGCTGATGATTGCTCGCTGGTCGCGCAGATGCGTCTTCAAATGAAACTGTGCGAATCGGATCAAGTCGTGCGCACTGGAGAAAACTCCGCCGGCCCCGGGAGTGTCCAGCTCGTAGAACGGAATCGGCAGTCCATCCGCGCCGTAACGGGTCGCAGCGAACGGTTCGAGTCCCGGCCCGATGTCGACCGAGGTGCGCGTCATGCCCAACGGCATGAAGACTTCACGGCGCATGAAGTCTGCGTAGCGCTGACCCGAAACACGTTCGACAACGTAGCTGAGCAGGCCCGTGCCGATATTGGAGTACCGGAATCTCTCGCCCGGCTGCGTTACTAAAAAGCCATACCGAAGAATGGTCTCATCCTTGGACGGAGGGACTGGAGCCTCATCTTCATAGAAGAACTGATAGTGCATGGGCAGGCCTGCCGTGTGATTGGCCACACGGCGCACGGTCGCCTCGTGAGCGTCACCAGCTCGCCCTTGCAGCTTTGCAAAGCCGAGATAGTCATTCAACGGTTTATCGAGCTCGATCTTGCCGGCCTCTACCAGCTTCATCAGCCCGGTCGAGGTCATGGGCTTGGAGATCGACGCCAGCGAGTACATCGTGTGTTCGGTGGCCGGAATGCGCCGTTCCCGATCCGCCCAACCGAAGCCTTCCTCCCAAATCACTTTCCCGTCGCGCGCGACGGCAACTGCAATCGAAGGCACCGACTCCTTGACCAGCCCCGCACGAATGAAATCCCGCACGCCATCGAACTCATCCGCAACGCCAATCGACGTCATGCCACAGCAGAGCAGCGCGCACACTGCCCGGAGATAGTTGCTTCTCACAGCGGCACCGCCGATCAGAATCGATACGTGCCGCGAAGGTAGAATGCGCGCCCGTCCAGGTACCGCACACCGAACACGCCCTCCCCATACGAGGAGGAATAAATCTTCTCGTTGGTGAGATTCACCGCGTTGCCCTCGAACAGCACATGATCGTTGTAGGCATACGCGATCCGTGCATCCAGACGCGTGTATGACGGCAGCTGATAAGTGCCGACGGAATCTATTTCGCGTTCGCTCCGATAGACCAGACCGCCGCCCAGCGACAAGCCTTGCAGCGCGCCCGACAACACTTCGTGCGTAGCAAACAACGAGGCCGAGTGCCGTGGCGCTTCAGAGGGCGTGTGACCCACCTCGGCAGGATTGGCGGACTCCTCGATATCCACATTCAAATAACTGTAGTTGGCCAACAGATTCCACGACGGGGTGATGCGTCCCATCAGCTCCAACTCCACGCCTTCGTGAGTCTGGCTGCCGATGTTGGCGTAGATCGGCCGATCCGGGTTCGGATCGATGGTGGTGACCGCGTCGATCCGGTCGATGGTGAACACCGACACTGCGTACATGGCTTTTCCGCCGATGATCTCGCCTTTCAGTCCGATCTCGTACTGCTCGCCCCGCTCGGGAGCTACCGGCCGGCCATCGCCACCGAGCAACGTCGCGTTGAAGATCACACCTTCGCTGAAGGACGCATACGCGTTCAGAGCAGGTGTGAATGAGTAGACAACGCCCACTCGTTTCAGCAACGTATCGTCCGAGCCTGACAACGTGAAATCGCGCCCGATGATCGGGCGGTTATCACGGATGTCGGCTTTCACGCCACTCCAACGACCGGCAGCGAGAATCGACAGCTTGTCGGTTGGTCGCAAATGAACCAACGCCGTGACGCCGTAGAGCTGCTGCTCCGACACCAACGATTGCCCCGGCACGAACTGGAAAATACTGTCCGACACCGGCAACGGCTCGCCATCGAACAGATTCTTGATGTAGAACTCATCAGTGGTGAAGGTCGCTTGCTCGATCTTTTGCTGCTGCCAGTCGCCAGAAACCATGAAGGTCTGCTGACGCCCGCCGAGCGTGAGGCTCTTGGTCAGCGAACCTTCCACACTCCAGCTGGGTTTGGATTTGCTCTCCAGATACGGGAACAGAAACGCATCGCCCTCCAACGTCGCCGGGCCGAACATCAGCGAATCCTTGCCCTCCAACACGACTTTTGAATAGGCCGCGCGCACCTTGGCTTCCCAGTCGTTGCCGAAGTCATGCCCGAGTTCAGCGAAGTAGAACTGAATGTCTTTCTTGGAGTGGTTGAAGCTGGCGCCGTAGTGATTGCTGACGCCTGGTGAAGGCAGCGAACCGTCTTCGAGCAGCGTAAAACCGTCGGTGTAGCCACCTTCGAAGCTCGAATAATAGGCCTGCAGCTGCAGGTAGGTCGCATCGCTTACGTCGAAGCGAACAGCCGGCGCCACGGTAAAACTCGTGTTATCGGTGTCGCGGATGAAGGTGGCTGAGTTCGCCGCTCCTAATGCGAGCCGACCGGAAATGCTGCCCGAATCATTCAACGCACCGCCCACATCGGCTTCGCTGCGCATGTGATGAAACGAACCGAGTTCGAGGCTCACGTTCGCCACCGGCGTTCTGCTCGGCTGCTTGAGCACGGTATTGATGGTCGCGCCATAGTCGACCTCACCGTACAGCACTGAGGCCGGACCGCGGATGACTTCGACACGTTCGAGCGCCGAGTAGTCGACGCTGCCGGCCTCGGAGTCGACGGTAATGCCGTTGATCTTGTAACCGCGCTCACGGCTCACTGGAAAACCACGCGACCGCAGGACTACTTCAGTGCCATCGCCGTAGCCTGCAGTCTGCAAACCCGGCGTATAGGCAGCCAGCTGATCCGAGCCGGAGATCTTGAGCACTTTCATCAGGTCATCGGTAAACACCGTCAGCGCCTGCGGCGTCTCAACGATGGGCAGCTCAAACTTGGCCGCCGCATTCGAGGACTCGGGCCAGAACTTGCGCGAGGTCACGATAACTTCTTCGAGCTGAGGTTCAGCGCGCGCACCGGCGGCTTCACGAGTAATGGTCACCGTATCGTCGTCCAGATAGCGGAACGTCAATCCGGTGCCAGATAGGATTTGTGTCAGCGCTTCATCGCGCGTGAGCACACCCGCCGCGCCTTGAGTGCGCAGCGCATTGACGACTTCGGGCAAATAAACGATATGAAAGCCGCGTTCGTTGGCCAGTGCACGCAGCGCCGTGTCCAGCGATTGAGCGGGAATGGCGGTGGACTGACGCGCCATGGCCGGCGCTTCCGCAGAATTCGAAGCACTCGCGAAACTAAGCAGCACGGCTGCCACCACAGCTGAGATGCGCATCGACACTCCCCTGCCTCTATCGAGGCTTTCGGTGACCGCCGCGAAATGCAGCAGGCCTTTTGTAGGGATGTGTCTCAAGCAGGGAAGAATGGCCACCGGGAATGAAAAAAATTATTGGTGACGCCGCTCGATCCGCACTTCGGTGTCGTCCGCTGCCACCTGCAGCTGCATCTGCTCATCCAGAAAGCGCAGTAGTGAGGCCGGCTTCTTGGCCGAGAAGACGCCGCTGATGCGCAGGTTCGACAACGAATCATCCGCGAGTACGATCTGTCGCTGATTGTATCGATTGAACTCTTCGACCACGTCAGCAAGCGCTTCGTTATCGAAGTTGAGCGTTCGCTCGGCCCATGTCGCGATTTGCGTGGGATCGACGTGACGAGCCTGCAGGACTGGCGCTGAACCACCTGCGCCAACATCCGGCATCGTGATCTGTTCGCCGGCGGAGAGATACAGCGATGCTGGCGCCGGCGCAGTCGCGGGTGCGCTCGAAACCATAGTAACTGCGTTGGATGCCACCGCGACCCGTCCCTCGAGCACGGTGACCACTGTTCCGCTGGTGCGCCGATGGACATCGAACTGTGTACCGACCGCACGAACACTCACATCATCGCTGACAACGATGAAGGGACGAGACGCGTCCTTGGTAACTCTGAACAGAGCCTGCCCCGCGAGCAACTCGATGTGGCGTTCTGACTTCGTCATGCGCACACGCACTTGCGAGCGAGCGGTCAACTCCACCGTCGAACCGTCGCTTAGGGTAATCAGCCGTTGCTCCGCTATCCCGGTCTCATACAGCGGCGCGCGCGAAAGTTGCCACCAGACCAGTAGCACCGAGCACGCTGCAATCGACGCAGCTAGCGCTGCCCAGTACCGGCGCCGCGGCGCTCGTGTCGCCTCCGTAGCACGCATGTTCGAGTTCGGTCTGATCGATGAGACATTGCCTTGACTACGCGCATACGCGACCACGGCATCGGCATCGATTTCGAGATCCGCGGACAATTGCGGAATGTCGCTCCAGAGCGCCGCAACTTCCATGTACGCACGGATATGCTCGGGCGACTTCTTCAACCAGGCGCTGAACAACAATTGTCCGGCGACATCGACATCGCCTTCGCGGAAGTTCACAAACCATTCGCTGGCTTCGGCCTGAATCGACACGGGCGGATACTCTTCTTTCGCGGTCATGATGTGTCCCTACTCCGCCTCGCGGTCGCGTTGCAGACACCGCTCCAGCGCCGTGGCCAGATATTTCTTGGTCATGCCGCGAGAGACACCGAGGCGAGCGGCCACTTCTTCGAGCGTCAGCCCCACCACACGGTTCAGAATCAGGGTTGCATAAACGTTGGGAGGCAACTGCGACAGCGCGCGATGAAACGACTCGATCCGCTGTTGCATCTCGATCTTCGCTTCCGGTCCGGATGCCGGCAGATCGCCGAGTTCGGCCAGCACATCGGCGATATCCACCGTCTCCGGGAGTGCCGCGGTCTGGCTACGATGCTGATGCAGGACGTGGCGGGCGATGCCGAACAGATAGGCTTCGGGACTACGCACGGTGTCGAGCCGGTCGACGCGCAACAGCCGCAGGAACACTTCCTGAACCAGATCCGGCACCTCGGTTAGGGCATTGCGCAGGCGGGAGGCTAGAAAGCGATGCAAAGCCGTTCGATGCCGAACGGCTAATTCGTTGATAACAGTGGACTTATCGGCGTTTGACACTACCCGTGGCCAGCACCGCGGCCCCTCCCTACTTATATATGTGTAGGAAGACGGTGCAAATGGCCACCCGCCGAGCCGATTTATTGCTTGCTCAGCTCCAACCAGTGCGCGAGGGCGGCATGGGTGCGTGCCTTATCGCGAACGCTCACGGCCGTCGCCGACCCGTTGAGCACCTGCCCGCGCAGTCGCAACGACAACAAGACGGTGTAGTCATAGCGCTCCGTATCGGGTGTGCCGATCCGGGCGGCAAACACCCCGTTCAGCACGCCGTCCTTGAACCTTGCACTGTTGACCAGCGTCGTGAGTTGCTCACCGATGCGCACGTGAATGTCGCCACCCGGTTGAAAAGTCATCGCCACTGGCTGATCGCGAGTGTAGGTATGTAGCGTTCCTTTCCAGGTGCCGGTCAGTTCGGGGACAGCGGTGAAAGCGGGCTGCGGCTGCACCGCTTGGTTCGCCGGCCGTGGCCAACCCGGAAGAGGTTTATGCGCCAGCTGTTCGAAGGTTGTCTTCGGCAGCGAGGAACGGCCATTGCTCAGCACGACGATGGCCAGCTGCTGATCGGGGAACAGCTGCATCTGTGTGTTCACGCCGCCCATGCTGCCGGTGTGCCCCACCACCCGGTAACCATTGCGGCGAGCAGTCTGGAAGCCGATAGCGTAACCCTCGTCCTCAGTGCCGGAGGTGCGCCGGTGCATTTCGTCGATGGACGCATCGCTCAGGATTCCCTGCTGGTCGCGCAAATGCGCCTTGAGATGAAACATGCCGTAGCGGACTAGATCGTGGGCACTCGCAAACACAGCAGACGCGCCCGGATGATCGAAATCGTAGAACGGCAACGGCGCGCCGGTCGCGTCGTAACGAGTGGCCGCGAATGCCGCGAGCCCGGGACCGATGTCGACGGACGAACGAGTCATGCCCAGCGGCATGAAGACGCGGCTACGCATGAACTGCGCATAAGACTCGCCGGAGACCCGCTCGATGAGATGGTCGAGCACGCCGAACCCCAGGTTGGAATATTCGTAAGTCTCGCCCGGTCGGGTCACCAGATTGCCGTAGCGAAGGATGGTCTCCTCTGGCGACGGCCGTGCATAAGGCTCATCCGCGTAAAAGAACTGAACGTGTAGCGGCAGTCCCGATGTGTGGTTGGCCACGCGACGCACGGTCGCATCGCCAGCGTCGCCCACACGCGCGACGAGTTTGGCGTCACCTAGATAATCATTTATCGGCCGATCCAGATCGATCTTGCCGGCCTGCACCAGCGTCATCAATGCAGTCGTCGTCAACGGCTTGGAAATAGAGGCGAGCGAGTATGGTGTGTGCTCGGTGGCTACGATGCGCCGCTCACGATCGGCCCAGCCGAAGCCCTGTTCCCAAAGGATCTTGCCATCTTTAGCGACCGCCACAGCGATCGACGGTACGGACTGTTCAGTCAAACCAGCGCGGATGTAAGCACGCATGTCGTCCCATTCATCCGCAGCGACTGCGGACAATGGCCAGCACGCTGCGACCACACCCCACATCACACCCCTGGCCATCCGCATCGATCTCATCATTCGTCAGGCTCCCCAAACCGTCTGGTAAACGCGCAGCCAGTTCTCGCCCATGACTTTGCGCAGCTCGGCCTCCGACCAGCCACGCTTACGAAGACCGTCGGCCACGTTCGGCAGCTGTGCGATGTTCTCGAAACCTTTGACGTACAAGAAAGGCAGCATCTGACTGTAGGCTTCCGGTGGAATAGCCTTTCGATTCTCCGGCAACACCGGGCCAGTGCCATTGCGCCCTTCGACGAAATCCGGGCCCAGCCCGATGTGATCGACACCGACCAGCTTCTTCAAGTAATCGTACTGATCGAGATGACGCTCCAGCCCCACTTGCGGCGTGCTCAACACGTTGACGTCGTGGCGAGTGCGCGCATGGAAATCATTGAACGCCGTTATGCCGATCACGCCGCCGGTCTTGGCGATGGCTTCGAGCAGTTTGTCTGTGGAGCAGCGAGGATTGTCGTTGAGCGCGCGGATGTTAGTGTGAGTGCAGATCACCGGTACACCGCTCGACATGGCCAGTGCGTCGAACGACGTCTTCTCACCGGTGTGGCCGGCGACGTCGAGAATAATGCGAAGCTTGTGAGTGTGTTCCACCAGACGACGACCCGCCTGAGTCAAACCGTTGTCCGGCTCCAAACAGCCGCCCCCGAAATCGTTCGCCAGGTTGTAGGCAAGACCTAAGATCCGCAGACCCAGATCGTAAGTACGCTGCAGGTTCTGCTCGACGCTGGCGTCCTTGGTGACCAACGTCCCGGCGCCTTGCCAGCCGGAGATGATCGACATCTTGCCTCGGGTGTGCAGATCGCGAATCTCACGAACGGTGCGCGCCAGCGCGACGCGATCCTTGTTCTCCTCGCAGAACGTCTGCACGCGTAGCAGATTGCCCGTGCTTGGATACCAGCAATTCACCCCGCCCGCCTTGAGCATGTCCAGATACTCGCGAGTCATCACGGAAGGATCCAATCCGTTGACCACGAGCGAGTCGGGCTTGGCTGCCAGCGCGGTTGGCGTCGCAGCTACGACGCCTGCCGCCAGGGCACCGCGAATAAATTCTCTGCGGCTGGTGTCGATACTCATCGTGTTTGCTCCTGGGTCAGCCGATCGAAGGTCCCGTCGAACATGGACAAGGAAGCGCTCTTGCCCAACGGATCGATCGAGAAATTGACGAAGCTCCAAGACTCGTCACGGCCCTTTTGCAGTAGTCGAAACACATCGTGATGCCAGTGTTCCAGGGTGGCGGAGTAAGCGCCTGCGCCGGCAAAGCTCAGCTCGAGCTGTCCGTCCGCAAGCCTGACCTTGACCGGTCCAGAGTGAAGACGCTGGTCAGCATAGTCACCCACGTATTGCTCGAGCGGCAGTGACGCTGGCGCGTTCTGCAATCGTGACTTCAGCGCTGCATCCTTGCGCTCTTGCAACTCCGCCCCTGATTGTTTGGCTCGCGCCAGGAACTCGCGACTCCACTGGCGCTGTGGTTTGTTCAGTAAGTCGTCGATCGCACGCAGCGCAATTGCTTTGCGCAGGGCCTGGTTATCGCCTCCCACTGTTTGCTCACTGTTCGCCAGAACAACCACGCCAATCTTGGCTTCTGGCAGCAACGCTACGAACGCCGGAAAGCCGATGATGCCGCCGCCATGAGTCAACAGGCTGCGCTCGTGATACCGACTTTTGTTCCAGCCCATGGCGTAACCTTCCGACGTCTCCCCGAAAGGAAATCTCGAATCGCCGCCGCGCAGATTCTGAGTCTGGTGCATTTCCTTGACGACCTCGGGCGACAGGATCTGCCGGCCGGCGAAGCGTCCTTGGTTGAGATTCATGATGATCCAATGAGTCATGTCGTTGGCACTGGACACGATCGAGCCGGCGCCGGCTGCGTTGTCGTAGCTTTGCCAGGGGATCATCTTCGGTGTGCCGCGCTCATCCATGATGTGAGGCACGGCGACGTCGCCGTCGCGAGCATCAGTGTGGCTGTATCTGCCGATCGCAGCGGTACCTTGAAATGTCGGCGCCACGTACTTCGCGTCCCAGAAATCGTAAGGGCTGGCGCCGCTGCGATTCATCTGCAGTGGCTGTAGCAGGCGCTGCTTGATGAAGTCCTGCCAGCGCATGCCAGAGACTGCACCGACCACCTGCCCAGCCACGCCATACATCAAATTGCTGTAGCGATATGAGTCGCGGAATTCGGCCTCGGCCGGGATGTATCGCAGCTGGCGCACGGCTTCGTCGCTATTCATTGCGGCCAGTACGAAATACGGCGTCTCGGCAATGCCGCTGCGATGAGTAACCGTGTCGCGCAGGGTTAGATGTCGAGTCAGCCACGGATCCTGCAGCTGAAACTCAGGCAAATAGTTGACCACTGGATCGTCCCAACCAAGCTTGCCGGCATCGACCAGTAATGCGAGCGTGGCCGGCGTGAATGCCTTGGTAGTCGAGCCGATTTGGAACAACGTATCGGGCCCGACCTTGTCGGCCTTACCGTATTCCTTGACGCCGAATCCTTGCGCGAACACGACGCGGTCGCCGTGCACGACCGCCACAGCGACGCCGACGTTGCCCAGGTCAGCACGGGCCTGCTCGATGTAACGGGCGTAATCCTTGAGCTGCGGCTGCGTGCTGGCTTGCGCGCCATTGCTCGCAACCAATGTAACTAGCAAACAAAAGAGAGTTCGCAACGCCCGAGGCGTGCGGCGAATCGATTTCATGGATTGATGTCCTGGCCAACCGGCCCGATGGGAAAGTCGGCCGCGCGACGTTGCGTAGCGCGGCCGGTGAGACTTACCAGTTGTACTGAGCCGAAACCGTGACGTTGCGAGCCTCGCTGTAGGTACAGGCGTAGGCGCACGAAGCCACGTATGTCTTGTCCTGCAGGTTCTTGACGTTGAGCGCGAAACGCCAGTTCTCGAGGATGTAACGCGCGGACAAATCGTAGTCCGTGTACGGCGATATCGAGACCGTGTTAGGCAGGTCGAACGATTGGCCCACATAGCGAGCGCCAACGCCCAAGCTCATTTCGCCGAGCCCAACACGCAGGTGATAGTCGAGCCACAGCGACGCGGTGCTATCCGGCGCTGCAGGCGGCTTGCGACCCACGTCGCCGTTGTTGCTCTTGGTGATCTCGACGTCAGCGGAACCGTAAGAAGCAATTACGTCCAGACTTTCACCGAAGGCCACACGGCCTTCCACCTCGATACCCCGCGAACGAATCTCGCCAGTCTGCACCTGAAAGCCGAGGTGCGCGGTATCGAGCGTGAGCACGTTCTGCTGAGTCAGTTCGAAAGCTGCAATGGTCAGCGCAGCGTTGCGACCCTTGGGCTCGAACTTGATGCCGGCCTCGTACTGCACGCCTTCGGTGGGATCGAACGCGCTGCCGGAGAAATCTGCGCCCTGCAGCGGCTGGAAGGATTCCGAGTAGCTCAAGTACGGCGCCAGCCCGATCTCGGACAGATACATCAAGCCGACGCGCTTGGTGAACGCATCCTGCTTGGTTCGGGTCGAGCGACTGACGCCGCTTGCCGATCTGGAGCTGTCGTCGTTCTTGGCGTCGTCCCAGCGGCCACCCAGCATCGCGATCCAGCGCTCATCGAACTTGATGTGATCCTGCGCGTAGATGCCCATCTGCTTGCCGTCGGTGCCGGAAAGATTGGGACGAGGCAACGTGATGGCCTGGCCGTACACCGGGTTGTAGATATCCCACGAGCCAAGCACTGTGAACGGCTGCGCACGGGTGAACTCACGTTCGCTGTAGTCGACACCGACCAGGAAGGTGTGCTCGAACCGTCCCCAATTCCAGCTGCCCAGCAACTGATTGTCGATGCTCCAGCCGCTGTCGGTGTCGTCGCGAGTGTAGGCATAACGATTCGCCAACCTTGCCAGCGCCGGCGTGCTCACATCGCTCATGTGGTTGAACACGGCCACCGCAGCGTAATAGACGTCGTAGTCGAACCACATCACGTTCTGGCGCACTTGCCACGTGTCGTTGAAGCGATGTTCGAACAGATAGCCGAGCGTGCGCCCCTTTGAATCGACATCGTCGAAGCCCGGCTCGCCCACGAACACATCGTTGCGGATCCGGCCGTTGGGATTGGGCAGCACCGTACCTTCATACGGCTTGCCTGGATCGCCCATGGTCTTCGACTGCTGCAGGCTCGCCAACAACGTCAGCTTGGTGTCC
>NZ_JAEUPY010000146.1 GCF_016790065.1 Steroidobacter sp. | reverse complement strand
GGCGGCGAATGGATCAGCTCCATCGAGCTGGAAAATCTGGCGGTCGCGCATCCGGCGGTGGCGCAGGCGGCGGCGATTGCGATTCCGCATCGCAAGTGGCAAGAGCGGCCGCTGTTGATCGCGGTGCTGAAGCCAGGTGCTTCAGCGACTGCCGAAGAGCTGTTGCAGTTCTTCGCGGGCAGGGTGGCGAAGTGGTGGATTCCAGAGCACGTGGTGTTCGTGGACAAGTTGCCGCTGACGGCGACCGGCAAGCTGAGCAAGCTGCAGTTGCGCAAGCAATTTGAAGGCTTCCAGTTTCCCGCGGCCTAAAGAAAAAGCTCCTCCCCTTGCGGGGAGGAGCCTTGTTTCGAAGTGCGGCCCCTGCCTTGCGAGCAGGGGCCGCGCTCTTCGTGCTTACTTCTCGACCTTACCTTCGCCCTTGACTTCCACTTCACCTGGGTTGTCCAACACGGACATCACCACGCGGCGGTTCAAGGCACGGCCGTCGTCGGTCTTGTTGTCGGCGATGGGCTGCGACTCACCGTAGCCACGCGACACCAGTCGAGACTCCGGCACGCCCTGTTCGACCAGGTAAGTGCGGACCGAATCGGCACGCTGCTGCGACAACTTCAAGTTGTACGCATCGGGGCCGGCGCTGTCGGTGTGACCCTGCAGCTCGATCTTCAGGCGCGGATACTTCTTCAGATCCGTGGCGACAGTGTCCAGCACCGAGCGCGACTCAGGCTTCAGACGCGCCGAGTTGTACTCGAAGGTCACGCCTTCCAGAGTGATCGAACCCTTGCGTGTGCAACCGTACGCGTCCACAGCCACGCCGAGCGGCGTGTCCGGGCACTTGTCGACGTTGTCGAGCACGCCGTCCTTGTCCTGGTCGCCAATCGGCGGCGGCGGAGGCGGCGGGGGCGGCGGAGGTGGCTCAGCAGCCGGCGGCGGAGCTTCCACAGGCTTGGCCGCAGGCGCGCCAAACGAGAATTGGAAACCCAGCAAGCCCAGGTAGTCACGGTAATGACCGGTGGCACCGGAATCGTCCCAACGCGCCTTCAACTCAGGACGCAGCGAGAAGGTCTTGGAACCGTCGCTGGCTTCCCAAGCCTTGATGAACATGCCGGCGCCCACCTGGGTCAGGAAGTTGGTTTCATCCTTGCCCGGGCTGCGATCGTTCTGCGCGACGCCGAGACCGGCGCTCAGGAACGGCTGCACCGTGCCGCCGCGATTCATCACGCCCAAGAAATCGAGCGAGCCGCCGTACAGGCTCGAGTCGCTGCGACCCACGCCGCCACCGACTTGCGCGCCGTTGAAATTCAACTCGACGTTCAAACCGTTGTTGACGACTTTGCCGAGCGCCAGGCCGTACAGCCAATCCTTGTCTTGCAGCGGCCGGTCATTGTCGACCGCGATGCCGCCGATTTGCGGCGTGAGATACCAGTGGCCGACATCGTCAGCCCCGGCCATCCCCGGCGCGGCGATGACGAGCGCGGGCACGGCCCAGCGCGAAGCTGACCTCACTCGGGCGCGTAACGCGTGAAACACCTTCATATCGATTCCTCTTGTTTATTCAACGTTGCCGCGGCATCGACTCCCGACCCCGCGGCAGGGCGACACCTTAGCGGCCTCGTGCTGGTAAACAAGCTTTGAAAACCGAAGTACCGGAATACGGTACCCTAGGCACTACCGCCTGAGGCTTGTCGAGATTTGTTGCAGTGAATGAGACCAAAAATCTGCTGGACACTTTGAAGCGTTGCTTGCGCGCGCGTGGGGTGACCTACCACAAGTTGGCACGCGCGTTGGGGTTGAGCGAATCCTCGGTAAAACGCTTGTTTTCCGATGAATCTTTTACATTGGCGAGACTCGAACGAGTGTGTTCGGTGCTTGACATGAGCGTTGCGGATCTCGTGCGCATGGCGGGCGGCACACGGGAGGCGACCACTTTCAGTTTGTCGTTGGACCAAGAACGAACTTTGGCAAGCGATGCATCGTTGTTGGCCTTGTTTTATTTGTTACTCAATGGTCGCAGTGTGGAAGCGGCCGAGCGCCGGCTCGGTTTGAACCCGCGTGCGATGCGCACGTTGCTCACTCAGTTGGTAGAAGCGCAACTACTCGACATCGATGCCAAGCGTCGCGTGCATCTGCATGCGCGCTTGCCGATTGCGTGGCGCCCCGATGGTCCGGTGCGTAAGTTGTATGAGCGCCAGGTGCGGGCAGAATTTCTGCAAGGCCCGTTCACCGGCAGCAACGAGGCGTTGTCGTTTCACTCGGCCGAGTTGTCGCCGGCGTCGGTGCGCATTCTGCTGAAGAAGATCGACAAGCTGGCAGCGGACTTCGCCGACCTCGCGGCGCTCGACGTGCAAGTGCCGGCGCGTGACAAGAGCAGCGTCGCGTTGTTGTTGGCCTGTCGTCCGTGGGTGTTCTCCATGTTCTCGGCGTATCGAGCCAAGGCCGCCGCCTGAGTCGGCTTGCACTCAAAAGAGGCGGCGCGCGTGACGGCTGGTTTAAGCCGGTGCGTGCCGCCGCTGGAATTTCGCAACTGGCTGCGGATGCCGACAGGTGGCCGACTCCGCACGATATTTGCACCATGCAGGCCATTTGCCGGCCGCAGAAAACCCAAGGTGCGCGATGGCTACATCGATCAAAGCAATGAATCCACCCAATGACGAGTCGCTCGAGGCCGCTCAACCGCCGTACGAGGACGAACGCACGGCCTTGACCAAGGAGGCGTTCAAACACGCCTTCCTGGACAATCTGTTCTACGTGCAAGGGAAATTCCCGGCGCTCGCGACCCAGAACGACTACTACCAGGCGCTCGCGTGCGCAGTCCGCGACCGGCTGTTACAGCGCTGGATCAGCACTGCTGCTGCTTACACCAAGCAGGGCTCGCGCACCGTCGCGTATTTCTCGGCGGAATTTTTGATGGGCCCGCACTTGGGCAATAACCTGATCAATCTCGGTATCTACGAACAAGTGCGCGAAGCCATCGCTGAGTTGGGTCTGGATTTCGATACCTTGTTGCGTCAAGAAGACGAGCCGGGCTTGGGCAATGGCGGTCTGGGTCGACTCGCAGCCTGTTTCATCGACTCGATGGCGACGCTGGAAATCCCGTCGCTGGGTTATGGCATTCGTTACGAGTTCGGCATTTTTCATCAAGAGATCGTCGACGGCTGGCAGATGGAGCGCACCGACAAATGGCTGCGCTTCGGCAATCCCTGGGAAATCCTGCGGCCGGAGTGGGCCGTGGATGTGCGGCTCGGCGGTCACACCGAACAGTATCGCGATGAGCAGGAGCGTCTGCGGATTCGCTGGGTGCCGGCCAAAGTCGTGGTCGGTGTGCCGTACGACACGCCCATCCTCGGCTATCGCAACAACACGGCGAACACGCTGCGGCTGTGGAAGGCCGAGGCGCACGAATCGTTCGACTTCTCGACCTTCAATCGCGGCGACTACGGCGGCGCGGTGCGTAACAAGGTCTGGTCGGAGACCTTGAGCAAGGTGCTGTATCCCAACGACGAGCAGATCCAGGGCAAGACCCTGCGTCTGGAGCAGCAGTATTTCTTCGTGTCCGCGTCGTTGCAGGACATGATGCGAATCATGCACGTGCAGAAGCTGCCGCTCGAGCGCTTCCACGAGAAATTCGCCGTGCAGCTCAACGATACGCATCCGGCCATCGCGGTGGCCGAGCTGATGCGGCTGCTGGTGGACGATCATGTCATCCCGTGGGATCAGGCCTGGGCGATTACTTCCAAGACCTTCGCCTACACCAATCACACCTTGTTGCCGGAAGCGCTGGAGTGCTGGCCGCTGGAGCTGTTCAAGAGCGTGCTGCCGCGGCACTTGGAGATCATTTACGAAATCAATGCGCGCTTCCTGGACGAGGTGCGCATTCGCTTCTACGGCGATGAGTCGCGTCTGGCGCGGCTGTCATTGATCGATGAGCACGGTGAGCGCTACGTGCGTATGGCGCATCTGGCCTGTGTCGGCAGCCACACCATCAACGGTGTCGCTGAGCTGCATTCGGAGTTGCTCAAGCAGGACGTGCTCAAGGACTTTTACGAGCTGTGGCCCTACAAGTTCAGCAACAAGACCAACGGCGTGACGCCGCGTCGCTGGATGGCGCTGAGCAATCCGAGGCTGTCCAGCTTGATCAGCGACACCATCGGCGAGTCCTGGCTCAAGAATCTGGATGAGCTGAAGCGTCTGGAGCCCATGGTCGACGATGCGTCGTTCCGAGAGTTGTGGCGCGAGATCAAACACAGCAACAAGGTGGACTTCGCCGGTTTCGTCAAGCAGCGCACCGGTATCGTGATCGATCCGCAATCGTTGTTCGACGTGCAGGTCAAGCGCATCCACGAATACAAGCGCCAGCATCTGAACATCCTGCACATCATCGCTTTGTATCATCGGCTGCGCTCCGACCCGAACGCCGACCTGCAGCCGCGCACCTTCATTTTCGGCGGCAAGGCTGCGCCCGCGTATCACGTTGCCAAGCTGATCATCAAACTGATCAACGCGGTGGGCGACGTGGTCAATCGTGACCCGGCGGTCAAGGATCGGCTCAAGGTGGTGTTCCTGCCCAACTTCAATGTGACCAACGGTCAGCGCGTGTATCCGGCGGCCGATCTATCGGAACAGGTGTCCACCGCCGGCAAGGAAGCGTCCGGCACCGGCAACATGAAGTTCTCCATGAACGGCGCGTTGACTATCGGCACCATGGACGGCGCCAACATCGAGATTCGCCAGGAAGTGGGCGCCGAGAATTTCTTCTTGTTCGGTTTGACCGCCGAGCAAGTGGCGCAGACCAAGGCGCGAGGCTATCGGCCGCAGGATTATCTGACCGATGAGTTGAAGGAAGTCATGGATCTGATCGGCAGCGGCTTTTTCTCACGCGGCGATACGCAGATGTTTCGTGCATTGACCGACGGCTTGTTGTGGCACGACCCGTATCTGGTGTTTGCAGACTTCCAGTCGTATTCGGAGTGCCAGCTGCAGGTTAGCTCGGCGTATCGAGATGTCGATCACTGGACGCGCATGTCGATTCTGAATGCTGCGCGTAGCGGCAAGTTCTCGTCGGATCGTACCATCCAGGAGTATTGCAAAGACATCTGGCGCGCACCGACAGTGCCGGTGCGACTGTTGTCTCAAGAGGATGTGAAGGTCGGCTTCATGCAATGAGTCGACCCGCGGCGCTCAGACGACTTTGACGGGGATGCTGGCGATGCGCTTCTTCCATTCGGCGGGGCCGGTCTCGTGCACCGACTCGCCCTTGGAATCCACCGCCACCGTCACCGGCATGTCCTTCACTTCGAACTCGTAAATGGCTTCCATGCCCAGATCGCCGAACGCGACCACACGGCTGCCGCGAATCGCCTTGGAAACCAGATACGCCGCGCCGCCGACCGCCATCAGATAAGCGGCCTTGTATTTCTTGATGACTTCGACCGCTTCGGGGCCGCGCTCGGACTTGCCGACCATGGCGATCAGGCCGGTCTTGCCGAGCATCATCTCGGTGAATTTATCCATGCGCGTGGCGGTGGTGGGGCCAGCGGGGCCGACCACTTCGCCTTTGACCGGATCGACCGGACCGACGTAATAGATCACGCGATTCTTGAAATCCAGACCCGGCGGCAGCGGCTGGCCGGATTCGATCAGCTGGCTCAGACGTTTGTGAGCAGCGTCGCGACCGGTGAGCATCTTGCCCGACAACAACAACCGTTCGCCCGGCCGCCACGACGCGACATCTTCGCGCGTGAGTGCATCGAGGTTCACACGGCGCGACTCGGCGGAAGCTTGATAGGTGAGCTTCGGCCACAGTTCCAGATCTGGCGGATCGAGCTTCGCCGGACCCGAGCCGTCGAGCACGAAGTGCGCGTGACGAGTCGCCGCACAGTTCGGAATCACTGCGACCGGCAACGACGCAGCGTGCGTCGGGTAATGTTTGATCTTCACATCGAGCACGGTGGTGAGGCCGCCGAGACCTTGCGCGCCGATGCCGAGCGCGTTGATCTTGTCCATGATCTCCAGACGCAAGGCTTCGAATTTGTCTTTCGGGCCGCGCTCGCGGATTTCGTGGATATCGATTTCTTCGAACAGAGATTCCTTGGCCATCACCATGGCTTTCTCGGCGGTGCCGCCGATGCCGATGCCGAGCATGCCGGGCGGACACCAGCCCGCGCCCATCTGCGGCACGGTCTTCACCAGCCAGTCGACGATGGAGTCGGACGGATTCAACATCACCATCTTGGATTTGTTTTCCGAGCCGCCGCCCTTGGCTGCAACGGCGATGTCGAGCGTATCGCCCGGCACCACTTCCATATGAATCACCGCCGGCGTGTTGTCTTTGGTGTTCTTTCGATCGAACAACGGATCGCCGACGATCGAGGCGCGCAGCATGTTGTCCGGATGGTTGTAAGCACGACGCACGCCTTCGTTGATCATGTCGCTCAACGACAGCGTGGCGTCGGCCCATTGCACGTTCATGCCCAGTTTGACGAACACCGTGACGATGCCGGTGTCCTGGCAGATCGGCCGGTGGCCTTCGGCGCACATGCGCGAATTCACCAGAATCTGTTTGATCGCATCCTTGGCCGCCGGGCTTTCCTCGCGCTCGTAGGCGGCCGCCATCGCCTGGATGAAATCCGGCGAGTGGTAATAGGAAATGTACTGCAGGGCGTCGGCGACGCTCTGGATCACATCGGCTTGCTTGATGGTCGGCATGGCTGGCCTGAGTCGCTGGGTGTCGCTAGGGAGTCGCGAGGGGGCGGAATCTACCATTCGGGTCCGGGGCCGGCCACCACGCGGTCCGCGAACGCAGATATCACGGGAAACGAAGGGGCTGAGCGGGTGCTATTTACCCTTGCCGGCGCGGGCCGACAGCCCTTGTACGCGGCGTAAATAGGCTTGCTCGTCGGGCGGCCGACCGGCGCGTTGCGCTTCCCACAGCGCCTCTGCGAGGCACTCGATGATTTTATGTTCGGCATCGTGCGGACTGCTCAGCCGTGCCGTCAGCGCCTCGAACGCGGCCCTGATCCCGGGCGGACGGTTGGTGGCCACCTGGTCGCGCAGGGCCAGGTGCAGGCCCATATGCAGGAACGGGTTGGACTGGCCGCCTTCGGGGCGGTAGTCGCGATCCAACACGGTGTCCGGCCGCTCCAGGCCGGCCTGATATTCAGGATGAAGCGCCACCACGTCGGCAATTTGCGCTTCCAGCGGCTCCAGCGGCAGGCCCTCGCGATGCTTGCGCCACGCCTCGACATAAGCCTGGCGCAGTTGATCGCGGGACTGGGTATCGAAGATCGGCATGTGGCGATTCTAGCCCTTCAGGCGCGTTTCTTACGCAGCTTCTGCGCGGGCTTCGGCTTGGACTTCGGCGGCGCGAAGATACTGCGCTTCTCGGGCTTGGTTTCCGGCGGCGTTTTTTCTTTGAACTCGCACAGGTCGAGGATCACGCATTCCGGACACTTCGGTTTGCGAGCGATGCAGGTGTAGCGGCCGTGCAGGATCAGCCAATGGTGGGCATCGAGTGCGTATTCGGGCGGCACGACTTTCACCAAGCGATCTTCCACTGCGCGCACATCGTCGCCTGGTGCCAGGCCGGTGCGATTCGAGACGCGGAAGATATGGGTGTCCACTGCGATGGTCGGATGACCGAAGGCAGTGTTCAAAATGACATTGGCTGTTTTGCGGCCGACGCCCGGCAATGCTTCCAACGCCTCGCGCGACTCGGGCACTTGCGCGCCGTGATGTTCGATCAAGAGCTGACAGGTGGCGATGACGTTCTTGGCCTTGGTGTTGAACAGGCCGATGGTCTTGATGTAACGAGACAGGCCTTCGACACCCAGCGCCAGGATGGTGGCTGGTGTGTTCGCATGTTTGTACAACTCGCGCGTGGCGAGGTTGACGCTTTTGTCCGTTGCCTGCGCCGATAAGATGACTGCGATCAATAGTTCGAACGGCGACGAATATTCCAGCTCGGTGGTCGGCTTGGGATTGGCGGCTTTCAGCCGCTCGAACATCTCGGAGATTTTTTTTCGGTTCATGCGGTCAGTCGGGGTTGCGGCGGCTAGCCAACCAATTTCTGGTCGCGATCAACAGGCCCAGCGAAATGAAGGCGCCGGGCGGCAGCATGGCCAGCAGGAAGCCCATGTCGACGCTGAAGACTTTTATTTCCAGGTGCTCGGCCCAGGTTGCGAGCATGGAGCCTGCGCCGTTGAGGAGTGAGCCGCGGCCCACTAGCTCGCGCGCTACGCCTAGTGCCAATAAGGTTAGTGTGATGCCTGCACCGATTCGCAGGCTGCGAACGAGCGCTGTTGCTCTATCTTGAGTAGGCGATTGAATGTGATCGATGACGACGATGTTTACTGCCAGCAAGGGCAGGAACACGCCGAAGGATGCGCCGAGGTCGTGGAACCAAGCTCGCATGATGAGCTCGGCTGCGGTCACGAGACCGGCGGTGACGATCAGGCTGGCCGGTAGCACGATACTGTCGTCTAGCCAGCGACGAACGGCGCTGAGTAGCAGCGTTGCCAGAGGCAGCAAGATCAGCACGATGACGCTGAAGCCGATGGCCTTCACGACGGTGTCGCTGACGGCCAGCAACGGACACAGAGCGAGTAGTTGTAACGTGCTGCTGAACGCGCGCTGGCCTGCGGCCGGCGCTGAACCGCCACCGTTCGTCGCCGCGTTCGAGCCAGCGGTCACGGCGATGTTTGGCGGCACGGTCGAGCCATTGGCGACAATGATGTTTGACGGCGGCGTGGTCATGGCGGCGTACCGTCTTGATACAGCCGGTCTTCGTTGCCTTGATAGAACTCCAGCGTACGCCGCACGGCCTTCACAATGGCTCGTGGTGTGATGGTCGCGCCGGTGAAGGCATCGAAATCGCCGCCGTCGCGGCGGACGGTCCAGCGTTGTTGGGGTGGGTTGGTCAACGACGAGCCACGGAAGCGACCCAACCAATCGGCATCGCGATTCTCGAAGGCATCGCCCAGCCCGGGCGTTTCGTTGTGACGGATCACCTGCACGCCCAGCAGCTGCCCACCAGGCGCAATGGCCACCAACAACTCCAGCGGTCCACGATAGCCATCGGGCGCGATAGATCGAATGGCCACCGCCACCGGCAACCCTTCCTTGCGCAGACGATAGACGACCACGGGCGTGGTGCTGCCGAGCAGATCCGGCGAAAGAACTTGGGTCGTATCGGCGAGCGGATCGTTGTCGTAGCTCTGCGGCGGCACCAGTGCGTCCAGGTGCTGCTTGATCCAGGCTTGCTGATTACGAGCGATCCGATCGCGAGTCACGTTGGCGAGGATCACCAAGCCCACGGTGAGCACAGCCGCGAGGATGGCGAGCGTCGCCGCTGGAATGGCAATCTTGCGCTTGTCAGCGAGCGTGGCCATAGATGCGCGGAATGGTGTAGCGATCGATCAACGGCACGGACAGATTCATCAACAACACCGCGAAGGCAACGCCATCCGGGTAGCCGCCCCACGTGCGGATGACATAGGTGAGCACGCCGATGCCGGCGCCGTAAACCAGCCGGCCCCGATCACTGGTCGCCGCCGAGGTGGGATCGGTCGCGATGAAAAATGCTCCGAGCAAACTGGCGCCCGAAGTGAGATGAAAGATCGGCCCGGCGTACGCGCCCGGATCGACGGCATACAGCACCGAAGAACACACCACGATGGCGCTGAGCATAGCCACGGGAATGTGCCAGCGAATGATTCGTAACGACAGCAACAGGACGCCGCCGGCCAGCGTTGCGAGATTGATCCATTCCCAACCGCGGCCACCCAGCGTGCCGAAGATCGGTGCCGCGTGGGCCTCCGCCATGGTCATGCCCATTTTCAGATTCGTGCGAAGCGCGTCGAGCGGCGTCGGTGAAGTTACGGCATCCCAGGTCAGTCGCTGCGGCAACGAGCCGGTGAGAATGGTGCTGAGGGTCTCGCCCACAGATAACTTCACATGGTCGATATCCATTCCCGCCGGTGGCAGCCATTGCAACAGCTGCACAGGAAAGGACACCAGCAACACGGCATAACCCACCATGGCCGGATTGAACGGATTCTTGCCCAGCCCGCCATACAAATGTTTGGCCAGCAGAATCGCAAACGCAGTGCCGCTGACGATCAGCCACCACGGCGCAAGTGGTGGCAAACACAGAGCGAGCAACGTCGCTGTCACGACGGCGCTGCCGTCTTTCAAAAACGGCTCGACGGGTTTGCCTCGCAGCCGTAGTGCCACCGCTTCGGCCACCAACGCCGTCGCCGCGCCCAACACGATCTGCACCAACAGGCCCGCGCCAAAGAACACCACATGCAGCGCGATGGTCGGCAGCAACGCATACAACACGATCCGCATGACGCGTCCCACCCCGTGGGGCGTGACGACATGCGGTGCGGGTGCGGTGGGAAAGCTCATGGATGGTTTAGGGCTCGCGCTTCGGCTTACGCTTTTCCGCTAGTTTCGCACGATGTTCGGCTTCCAGGCGCGACAGGCGTTCGTTGCGGGCGTAATAACGGCTGCGAGCGGCGTCGGCGTCGCGCTGGGCGTCGAGTTCGCGGATCAGCAATGGTTTAGCTTCGCGGAAGCGTTCGGCAAGCGGAATCTGACTCGGGCAAACATAGTCGCAGCAGCCGCATTCGATACAGTCGAGCAGGCCGTGACGCGACAGTTGCTGGCCATCGAATGGCTGCAGAAACCAATGCAACTGTTGCGGCAGTAGCAACGCCGGGCACACTTCAGAACAGTTGCCGCAGCGAATGCAGGGCATTTCCATGCCGCGAGGCTGCAGATCGAACGCAGACGCGGCGATGATGCAGTTGGTTGCTTTGACGACGGGCAACTCGTCATGCGGTAGCGAGGTCCCCATCATCGAGCCGCCCATCAGCAAGCGTGACATGCGGTCGGTGTAGCCACCGCAGTCGGCGATGAGGCTGGAGAAAGCAGTGCCGATGCGAGTTTCCAAATTGCCGGCTTCACGCACGCCGTCGCCAGTGACAGTGACGATGCGGCTGGTCAGCGGTTGACCGTCGCGAATCCATCGCGCGATGGCGGCAGCGGTGCCGACGTTTTGGCAGACGACACCAATGTCGGCGGGGAAGCCGTCGTGTGGCACTTCGAGGCCAAACACCGTCGCAATCAATTGCCGCTCGCCCCCGGCAGGATAAACGGCCGGGACCACGCGGATACGAATTCTCGAATCGCCGGCTTTGTCGAGAGCCTTTTGCAACGATGCCTGCGCCTCAGGCACATCATCCTCAATAGCAATCGTGCAGTTCGGGGCGCACAGCGCATGTAACAACGCTCGAGCGCCGAAGATGATGTCTTCCGCGCGCTCGCGCATCAGCATCTCGTCGCAGCTGATGTAAGGCTCGCACTCGGCACCGTTGAGCAGCAGCTGCGGGCCGTTCTCGCAGAGCGAGCTTTCCAATTTGTTTGCGGTGGGAAAGGCTGCGCCGCCCAGCCCGACGATGCCGCCGCGTGCAATGTGTTCACAAGCTTCGTTCGGCGAGATCTGTTCGAACGCCACGATCGCCGCGGCATTGTCGAAACGTTCATCGCGGCCATCATTCGCGATCACGACGCTGAGTGTCGGCGCTCCCAGGCGATGAGGTGCAGAGCGTGGCTCGATGGCAATGATCTCGCCCGAGACTGGCGAGTGTAGCCAGGCGCTGATGCCTGGCGCGGGCTGCGCAATCGGTTGTCCCAGCCGCACGCGGTCGGACGGTTTCACCAAGGGTAGCGCCGGCAGCCCCGAGTGCTGATCGAGCGGAATCACATAGCGCTCGCTCGAACTCGCGGCACGGATGGCTTGTTTGGTGGAGCGCTCTTTATGAGCTGCGATCCGCAAGCCGCCCGACACTTTTCGTTGCGCGCTCATCAGTGCCTCACCGCGGGCTGCATGTCGATGCAATCGACCGGGCAGGGCGGGATGCACAGCTCACAACCGGTGCAGTCGGCGGCAATGACGGTGTGCATGTAACGCGACGCGCCGACGATGGCGTCGACGGGACACGCTTGAATACATTTGGTGCAGCCGATGCAGGCGGCTTCGTCGATGACGGCGACAGTAGGATGGTTGGGGACGACACCGAACTCTTTGCCCACCGGCTTGGGCGCGACGCCGATGAGCTGCGCCAACGCTTTCGCGGTGCGCTCGCCGCCGGGTGGACATTGATTGATGTCGGCAGCGCCTTGAGCGATGGCTTCGGCATAAGGGCGACAGCCATCGAACGTGCAACGCCGGCATTGGGTCTGCGGCAACAAGGCATCGATGCGATCCGCCAGCGAAGCGCGCTCGACATGGCTGGCCGTCGCCACGGTGGCGATACCGGCGAGCGCCGCTAGAACTGCGATTGTGACGAGCGCGGTGATCATCGCGAAGGTCTCGCCATCATTCCTGAATCAGTCCGGTAAACCCCATGAACGCCAATGCCATGATGCCGGCGCTGACCAGGGCGAGCGGTGCATCCCGAAACACTCGCGGCACGTCGGCATGTTGTAAGCGTTCGTGCAAGGCTGCGAAGGCCAACAGCAAAAAGCCCAAGGCCAGCGCGGCTGCGAACGAGAATGCCACGGCTTCGAAGATGTTTTGCATGCGGGAGTTCACCATCAGCGCCACGCCAAGCAGCGCGGAGTTGGTGGTTAGCAGCAACGTGAAGCCGGGCCGTTGCGGCAGCAGCCGGCCGTCTCGTCGTAGCACGATCTCCACCAAGGGCACGATGGTCAACGCGACGACCACGAAGGCCAGCGTCCGCAGATAAGCCAGACTGGCCGGTTCCAACAATAGTTTGGAGATCGACCACGTGACCGCAGCGACGGTTGGCACCGCCAGCAGCGATGCCACAGCCAGCGCTTGCGCTGTCTTGAAGACGCCGGTGATGGTTTCGAACGGCCGCCACGAGGGCAGATGCGTCAGTGCCGTCACGTTGACGAGGACGGCACTGAGCAGGATGAGCAGAAGTGCGGACATGGTGGCCGCCGCGAACGTTATTTTACCTTCATGCCCGCGGTGGCGCCGCTGTCGGGGGCGAGCAAGAAGATCTCTTTGCCACCCGGTCCAGCCGCCAGCACCATGCCTTCGGACGTACCGAAGCGCATCTTGCGAGGTTTCAAGTTGACCAACACCAGCGTGAAGCGACCCACCAGCTGCTCGGGTTCGTAGGCGGAACGAATGCCTGAGAACACCGTGCGCTGACTGTCGCCGACATCGAGGGTGAGCTTGAGTAACTTATCCGAGCCTTCGACCGCTTCGGCGGCCAGCACTTTGGCGATGCGCAGATCGATCTTGGCGAAATCTTCGATACCGATTTCTGCCACCGGCGCGTCGGCTTCCGGCTTCGGTTCCACCTTGGCTGGCGTGGTCGAGGCAACGGTGGTGACCTTCGCTGTCAGCTTCACTTCCGGCTCGCCGGTGTCGAACAGCGCCAGCAATTGCTTCGGATCGACGCGTTGGAGCAAATGTTCGTACGCGCCGATCTCATGACCGGCCGGCAGCCAGCTGTGCTGGCCCCAACGCACTTGTTCGTCGCTCAGACGCAAGAAGCCCTGCACCTTGCGTGCGGTCTCGGGCAGCACCGGCGCCAACAGCACCGTGAGATACCAGAAAAAGTTCAGGCTGGTGGAGCAGACCTGATGCAGCCGCTGTTCCTCGCCCGGCACCTTGGCCAGTTCCCAAGGCTTGGCCGAGTCGATGTATTGATTGACGCGGTCGAGCAGTGAACCGATTTCGCGCATCGCCTTGCCGAATTCGCGGCCTTCATACAATTCGCCGATGCGGTTCCAGCATTGGCTGTCGCTTGCGAAATCCTGCTGCAGCTGTTGCGCAGCCGGATCGAGCGCGCCGAGCTTGCCGCCGAAACGTTTGGTGATGAAGCCGGCGCAGCGGCTGGCGATGTTGACGTACTTGCCCACCAGGTCGGAGTTGACGCGCGCCACGAAGTCATCGGGATTGAACTCGATGTCTTCGACGTGGGCATTGAGCTTGGCGGCCAGGTAATAGCGCAGCCACTCGGGATTCATGCCGAGATCCAGGTAGCGCACTGGGCTCAGGCCGGTGCCGCGCGACTTGGACATCTTCGCGCCGCCGATCTGGATGAAGCCGTGCACATAGACGTTGTCCGGAATCTTTCGATTGGCGAACTTGAGCATCGCCGGCCAGAACAACGTGTGGAAATAAATGATGTCCTTGCCGATGAAATGAATCTGCTGGACATCGTCGGCAGCGATGAACTGCTCGAAGGTGCGGGGTTCGCCGTTGGCCTTGGCTTTGCCGGTCGAAAAATAGTTCTTCAACGACGCCAGGTAACCGACCGGCGCATCCAGCCACACATAGAAATATTTGCCGGGCGCGTCCGGGATCGGAATGCCGAAGTAAGGCGCGTCGCGTGAGATGTCCCAGTCACCCAGCTCTTGATCGCCGTTGCCGCTGAGCCATTCGCCGGCTTTGTTCGCCACCGAGGGCTGCAACCGCGTGGTCCATTCTTTGAGGAATTCGACACAGCGCGGATCGGACAGCTTGAAAAAGAAATGATCCGAGGACTTGCGCACCGGCTTGGCGCCGGACAGCGTCGAGTACGGGTTGATCAGATCGGTTGGCGCATACACCGAGCTGCAATTTTCGCAGGCGTCGCCGTATTGATCGGCGGCGTGACAGTTCGGGCACTCGCCTTTGATGTAACGATCGGCCAGAAACATGTTCTTCACCGGATCGAAGAACTGTTCCACCGGCTTGCGATAGATCAGCTCGTTGCCCTTCAGCGCCCGATAGATGTCTTGCGACAGCTCGGTGTTTTCCGGCGAGTGGGTCGAGTGCCAGTGATCGAAACTCAGCAGAAAGCCATTGAGCGAGCGCGGTCGGCCGGCGGCGATACCAGCCACCAGTTCTTCCGGCGAGATGCCCTCGGCCTCGGCCTTGAGCATGATGGGCGCGCCATGCGCGTCGTCGGCGCCCATCCAGTGCACCTTGTGGCCCTGCAAGCGCTGGAACCGCACCCAGATGTCGGCCTGGATGTACTCCATGATGTGACCGATGTGAAACGGTCCATTGGCGTACGGCAGGGCGGTGGTGACAAAGAAATTACGAGGTGCGGCGGTCATTTAGCGCAGGCAAGCGGCGGCAAAGGACGGAAATTATGCCACGGAACGCCGGCGCCCGCGGCGCTTACCCGATGTCTTTGACCGACTCGAACTTCGCTTTATTGATGGCCTTCAGGTACGCCGACTTGCCGGTGATCACGGCTTTGTCCAGCAATTCCTGGATGGCGCTGTCCATCAGCCGCATGCCGAAGGCGGCGCCGCTTTGCATGGCGTTTTCCAGCTGATCGAGTTTGCCCTGGCGGATCAGGTTGGCCACGGCCGGGGTATTCACCAGAATCTCGTGAGCGGCGACGCGGCCGGGTTTGCCGGCTCGGGGGATGAGCTGCTGTGAGACCACGCCTCGCAGCGAGGTCGAGAGCATCGCTCTTACGTGCGACTGCTTATCTGCAGGGAATGCGTTCACGATGCGATCCACGGTCGGCGCGGCGCCGTTGGTGTGCAAGGTGCCCATCACCAGAATGCCCATCTCGGCGGCGGTCACCGCGATACTCATGGTTTCGTAGTCGCGCAACTCGCCCACCAGGATCACGTCGGGATCTTCACGCAACGCCGAGTGCAGGGCTTCGGAGAACGACGGACTGTGCGAGCCGATTTCGCGCTGGCTCACCAAGCAGTTCTTGCGTTGATGCACGAACTCGATGGGATCTTCAATGGTCAGGATGTGACCTTTGAGTCGCAAATTCATGTCGTCGATCATCGCTGCCAGCGTGGTCGACTTGCCGGAGCCGGTCTTGCCGGTCACCAGGATCAGGCCATTGTTCACTTTGCACAGGTTGCGGATGGCATCCGGCACGTTGAGCTGATCCAAGGTCAGGGCCTTGGACGGAATGGCCCGGCACACGCAGCCCAACCCGTACAGATGCCGCATGACGTTGACGCGGAAGCGCGAAACGCCGGGGATGATGTACGCGAAGTCGGCGCCGTGTTTCTCTTCGAGGCGCTGCAACGCTGCCCGCGGCATGATTTCTTTCAATGTTTCTTCGACGAACTGCGCCGTGAGCGGTTCGGGTCGCAAGTTGTGCAACTCGCCGTACAAACGAACGCGCGGCGGGTCGCCGGCGATGAAGTGCAGATCCGAGCCGCTCTTGCTCAGCACTTCTTTCAGAAACTCATCGATACGACGCGGCACATAAGTGCTCTGAGTCGCGGCGACGGCTTGGCTAGGTTCTGTACTCATGATTAGCCGGGCGCCAGGTCGAGCTTGGGCAGCACGCTGGTATCGGTGACGAAGCGGGCGAACACCTTCTTGTCGTTGGCGTACACATAGGCGTCGTCGGGATCGATTTCCTTGGCCTGCACGTTGGCCAGCAGCGACTGGTCGAGCATCTGCATGCCGAGGTCCTTGCCCATCTGCAGCTGCGAGGCAATCTGATGCGTCTGGTCGGTCATGATCAACTTACCGATGGCGCGCGTCACCACCATGATTTCGCAGATCGCCTTGCGGCCGCGTTGATCGGCGGTCTTGACCAGCACTTGAGTGATCACGGCGAGCAGGCTGTTGGCCAGGAACGCCTTGGTTTGTTCGCGCTCGTCGGCTGGCAACGCATCGACGATACGGTCGATGGTCTTGACCGCGCCGGTGGTGTGCAACGTGCCGAGCACCAAGTGACCTGTTTCCGCCGCCGTCATCGCCCAGCGAATGGTCTCGGCATCGCGCAATTCGCCGACCAGAATCACGTCGGGGTCTTCGCGCATGGCGGCGCGCACGCCTTCGGCGAACGACGGCAGATGAGTGTTCAACTCGCGCTGAATCACCTGGCTTTGTTTGCTCTTGTGCACGAACTCGATCGGATCTTCCAGGCTGATGATGTTCAGCCTTCGGCTCGAGTTCAGATAATCGATCATGGCCGCCAGCGTGGTCGACTTGCCGGTGCCGGTGGAGCCGGTCACCAGGATCATGCCCTGGTGGTTGTCGCACAGCTTTTTGACGATGGGCGGCAACGACAGCCGGTCGATGGTCGGCACATCCGACGGAATGGCTCGGAATGTGGCACCGACGCCGGTTTCCTTACGGAACACGTTGACGCGGAAACGCCCGCCGTTGGCCGAGACATAGGAGAAGTCAACGTCATGGCCTCGCCGCAGCTGGTCCTGGTTGGCGCGACTCATGATCTCGACGATGTAGCCCTCCAGCTCGGCCTGGCTCAAATCTCGAAACTTGATGGGCAATAGATCGCCATGCATCCGCAACATGGGCGGCAGGCCGACGGCGAAATGGATGTCGGAGCAACCTTGATCGGTGCCGAGCTTAAGGAAGGCGTCTATGCGGGCCATGCAGGCGGGAAGGCACGATACATATGGCGGCGGAGACTACCGTGTCGGGGCCGATGGACGCCACTGCGAATCTGACCAACGGGCGGGCCGGGGCGATCGACGGCGCCAGCGTGGCCAGTTCGGCACCAAAGGGCGGTCTTTCAAGGGTTTGCCGTCGATTTGTTGACACCGCCACGCGCTGGCCGGGGCCTCTGTCGGCAATTTCCGGGAACAACCCGCTCCGGCGAGCCGTTTTTGCCGGATTCTCCGCGCTTCGGCCACACTCAGCGTTATGTCACAGAACAACAGGCCCGAGGACGACACTCAGCTATTGCGCCCCGGCCAGGAGCGTGGTGCCGCTGCGCCGTCGCCGGGCGAACCCGAACCCAAAACCATCCTGCTGGATCGGACCGGTCCGCGCACCGGGGGCGGGTCTGCGCCTGAGCGATCCGGCCCGTCGACGCCCGGCGGGGTCGACGTCGGTTCTCTGCTGCAAGGTCGTTTCAAGCTGGTCGAGCTGGTCGGCGAAGGCGGCATGAGCCGCGTCTTCAAGGCCATCGATCTGCGACGGGTGGAGGCGCGTTCGCAGAATCCGTTCCTGGCGGTCAAAGTGTTGACCGTGCCGTCCGATCACTTTCTCGCGACCATTCAAACCTTGGATCGCGAGGCGCACAAGCTGCAGAGCCTGACCCATCCCAACATCGTGCGCGTCATCGACGTGGATCGAGATGGCGCCACCGTGTTCATGACCATGGAGTTCTTGTCCGGCGCCTCGTTACTGGAAACGTTGCGTCGAGCCGGCGGTGCTGGATTGCCGCGCGAACAGGCACAAGCCGTGGTTGATGGCATCGCCGAAGCGCTCGAGTTCGCGCATCGCATGGGCATCGTGCACGGCGACCTGAAACCCGGCAACGTGATTCTCACCGAGTCGGGTGAGGTCAAAGTCATCGACTTCGGTATCGCGCGTTTCTTCAAGCGGCCGTTCGATCCGCCGGCCGAACCCATGGCGGTCGGCCTGGTGCCGGATAACGAGCAGGACTGGGAAACGGTGAATGCGCTGACGCCGCCGTATGCCAGCCCCGAGATGTTGCAGGATCGAGAGCCCGATCCGCGCGACGATATCTATGCGCTGGCTTGCATCGCCTACGAGTTGTTGACTGGAGCCCATCCCTTCAAGGGCAACGCTTCGCTGGAAGCGCACGCCGCCAAGCTGGCGGTGGCTGCTCATCCAGCCGTGTCGGCGACTCAGCTCAAAGCCATCGCGCACGGCCTGCAATTCGATCGGCAGCGTCGAACCGGCTCGGCGCATGGCTTTGCCGATGAGTTTGCCGGCGTGCGTCCGCGTTCATCACGATGGCTACCGATCACTGGCGCGGCCGTCGCTGTGTTGGTGTTGGCGGTGCTCGCGTGGCTTTACTTCGTGAGAGACGCGGCCACGCCGACGCAGCCCGTTGCGAAACTCACCGACGGGCAATTGTTTCGGGATTGTCCGACCTGCCCGCTGATGAGCGTGTTACCTGCGGGCAAGTTCATTCAAGGTTCGGCTGCCGAGGCTGCCGAACAACCGCCGCATCCCGTCGCCATCGCGCGGCCAATCGCATTCGGCACGCGAGAAGTGACAATCGGTGAGTTTCGCGAGTTCGCTGAGGACACGGACTGGCAGGCGCAAGGTTGCCAGGTGTACGACGGCGAATGGCGTGCGCGTAGCGACGTCAATTGGAACTCGGTCGATGAGGCGCACACGGCGTTACATCCAGTGAGCTGCGTGTCCTGGGATGACGCCACTGCCTACGCGGCTTGGTTGTCGAAGAAGAGCGGCCAGGCGTATCGCTTACCGAGCGCGTCGGAGTGGGAATATGCAGCCAGTGCTGGCACGGCGCCGGCGACGCCGCTGGGTGCGGATCTCGAAACAGCCTGCAAAGTTGCCAACGTCGCGGATGAAGCTGGTGCCGAGCGCTATCCGGGCTGGAATGCGCTTGGATGTAACGATCGGTTCGTGCAAAGCGCGCCGGTCGCATCGTTTGCACCGAACGCCTTCGGCTTGCACGACATGCTCGGCAACGTATTCGAGTGGGTCGAGGATTGCTGGAATCCCACCTATGCGGGAGCGCCGGCCAACGGCAGCGCGCGCGCTGATGGCGATTGCGCGCTTCGTGAAATGCGCGGCGGCTCGTGGTTCACGTCACCGGATTATTTGCGTGCCAGCTATCGCAATCATTTCGAGCGTGAGTATCGCAGCAGCTCCGTTGGTTTCCGCGTGGTACGGGATATTAGCCGATGAATATTTTGATGAATGGCTTCAGAGGCCTGATGATGTTGGTGGCGCTGGCGTTGACCGGCTGCGTGACTCGGCCGCCAAGCATCGCGCATGTGCATCTGGGGCATGCGTTGACTGGCGTGCATGTGACGCCCAATCGCGAAGGTTATCTGGTGGTCGCACGGGAGCGCGCCGAGCAAGCGCTCAGTTCGGCACAGCAAGCGGCCTCGGCGGCGACGCTGGAAGAACTCAAAACTCATATCGAAGCCACGCTGACGGCAGTGTCGTCGGAAGATAACTTCGGCCTGAAGCAGTCCTTGGTCTTGGCTGCCAATCATATTTCCTTCGCTGCGACCTCCGAGGATGCCAGTGCCAACGTGCAAAGCGCTGCGCCGGTGTTTGCGAGCGACATTACTCGAGTGGTCGAACGCTGCGAACTGGTGACGTTGCTCGGCAAGGACGTTGCCAAGAGCCAGTCGAAAGAAGAGGCGGCTATCTTCGTCGGCGAGATCGTCACGCTGACCACCGCCAATGTCGAGGGTGAAGATGCCGATGGCGACGGCAAGGTGGGCACGACCGCGGCCGAGTACGGCGTCAAACAATTGCGTGCCGAGTTCGACACCATGATCGCTCGTGAGAATCCGGCTTACCGTACCGTCGATCAGTGGTATCTGTTCAATCTGGTGCGCCTGCCCAATGGCCGCTGGGTGTTCGACAAGCTGAATCGCGGCGGCAACATCGAGGGCTACAAGTGATGCTGCGCTTCAGTGGCTGGTTGCTCGGTGCGGGGCTGGTGTTGGGCCTGATCTTGGGTGTGCTCTCGAACGCGATGGCGCACGACGGTGTTTGTAAGAGCGGCGCGGCGAGTGGTGAAGCGGTGCAGTCAGCCAGTCGAGCGCTGCAGGCGAAGCCCGATGATTTGAGCTTGCGTTTGACGTTGGCCGATGCACTGATGGTCGAGAATTGTTTCGAGGATGCGGTGCACGTGCTGGAAGAGGGCGAGGCGGCGCACGGTCGCAACGCCAGGTTTCAATCGGAATTGCGTGAGGCGCGCAGTATGTTGCGCGAGCAAGGTTATTTCGAAGGACTGAGTCGCGCCGAAGAGGCGGCCAAGCTTTCGCACAGCTTGCTTCGTTGTAACAAGCTCGGCGACGTGGAGGCTTGCGACCAGGCACTGACACAGAAGCCGGACGATCCGCAGATCGCCATTGCCAAAGGCGATGCATTGCTCAAAGCCAAGCGCCCAGCGGAAGCGCTCGACTCTTATCGCCGCGCGTTACAACTTGCTCCCGGCAATGCGGGCATAGAACAGAAGATCGCTGCTACGGAGTCGCAGCGGCGTGAGTTGGATGAAACCTGCATGAATGCGACCGGCCAGCCGGCGCTGCAAGCGTGCCAGGCCTCGCTACTGCCGGGAGCAAAGGATGAGTTTGCGCTCCGCAAGCGCATCGGCATTCTGAAGCAGGCGGCCAATCAGCCGTCCGAAGCGCTCGACTCGTACATCGCCGCTCATCTGCTGCAACGGAACGACAAGTCGGTGGCGTTAGCCATCGTCACGTTGAGTGACAGCACCGGGCGTAAAGATGTCTTGGCGCTCGCGTCGCGTGGCTCTGCGTTGCTGACGCTGGGGCGCGCTTTGGAAGCGCTCACGCCATTGAAACAAGCGCTGTCGCTGTCGCCGGATCTGCCGGAAGCCAAAGCACAACTGGCGCAAGCGGAGCGGCTCGCTCAACAAGAAGCGAGCAAGGTGGTGAGAGCTGAGCGCGTTGCGCAGACCGAGGCGCGGAATGTAGCGTCGGAAGTAAAGCCTGAAGTCGCCCAGCCGGCGCGCAGCTATTCGAACGCGGCGCCGGTCACTCGCAGTAACTGAGTCGGCTTACTTCACCATGTCTTTTTGCATGGGCGCGAAGATGGCCATCACTTTGTTTTGTAATCGATAGGGCACGCCGGCGCGATCGAACGCCAGATAGACGTCTTCGGCCAGCGCATTGAACATGGCGTTGTCGATGGCCAGCTCGCGATGCGACTCTTCCATGCTGCGCCCGGTATAT
>NZ_JAEUPY010000562.1 GCF_016790065.1 Steroidobacter sp. | reverse complement strand
CCAGCGATACAACGGCAGCGCGATGTCCGCATCCGGCGGATGATTGCCGGTGCTGACGATGGCCAGATCCGACTCGCCGTGTCGCAGTCGTGCCAGCGATTCGTTGTTGTTGCCGGGCGCGAGATGCACGATGACCTTGGGGAACGACTTCTTCAGCCGTGCCAAGGCGGGCGGCAGGACGTGACGAGCCTGCGTGTGAGTGGTTGCGATGTGCAGCTCGCCATCGGCGGCGTTGCGCAAGTTGGCACCGAGTGCACGAATGTTTCTCGCATGATCGAGCAGCGGACGAACGTGCTCGAGCACGCGCTGTCCTTCCGGCGTGAGTGCCTTCAAGCTGCGTGCGCGGCGGGTGAATAGCTGGAAGCCAAGTTCATCCTCCAGCTGTTTCACTTGCTTGGAAAGTCCGGACTGCGTGCCATGCATCTTCTTCGCGGCCACGGTGATGTTCAGCCCGGCATCGATGATGGCGGCGAAGCAGCGTAATTGAGTAAGGGTCATGCGCGAGTCCATCCTGCGCGTTTGTTTTCTATGAGCATCGTGGCGATTACGTTATTCCAAACGAGACTGTTCGCATAGAAAGAGTGGCTATCTACAAATGAAGCGAAGTTGGCAAGACAGTGGTCTGCGAACGGTCACAGATGAGAGTTCCGCGACGTTGCGTCGATTTGTAACTGATATGTTTCCTCGCGTGTACCGACACAGCGACTGAAGCGTCGTTAAGCTGCGTTTCCACACGTCGTTCGGCGAGGCTTTGGTATGGATACGAATCTGCGTTACCCACGGTTGCTACGTGGATTGATTGGGTCTTTGTTGTTGGCTGCTGCAGTGGCCCAGGCCGCTGGCGCCGACGATGCTTCTTTGGAAGCACGCGCGCGCCAGATTCATTCCAAGGTGCTGACCATCGACACGCATGTCGATGTGTTGTTACCGGAGACGCCGAAACGTTACTACGACAAAGATGGCAAGTCGGCGGCCGACGTGGCCAAGCTCAAGGCCGGCGGCGTCGATGCCATTGCCTTAGCCATTGCAGTGGGGCCGGGCCCCAGAAACGCTGCGGGCGACGCGCAAGCCAAGGCCGAGGCCGATCAGAAAGTGAAAGCTATTCAGGCGTTCGTTAGCGACAGTGGCGGCGCGGTGGCCCTGGCACGCAGCGCCGACGACATCGAGCGGCTGCATCGCGAAGGCAAGATTGCGGTTATCCCGAGCTTCCTGAATGCGCGTTCGCTCGGAGGCAAACTCGACGGTATCGATACGTTGTACCAACAGGGCGTGCGCATCTTCGCGTTCACCCATGCTGGCAACAACGCGTTCGCCGACTCATCGCGACCCTCGACGGGCGAGAAGGTCGAGCACAAAGGGCTGTCGCCACTGGGCAAGCAGGCCGTTGCCAAGCTCAACAACCTTGGCGTCGTCATCGACGTGGCGCAGTTGACACCCGACGGCGTGTTTCAAGTTCTACAGTTGACCAAGGCGCCGGTGATTGCGAGCCACACGGCCGCTCGTGCACTGGTCGACAACACGCGTAACTTGAGCGACGCCGAGCTCGACGCCATCAAGAAGAACGGCGGCGTGGTGCACGTGACGCCGTTCAATCCGTACCTTGCCAAGCAATCCGCCGAGTCGCTGACCAAGATCAAGGCGCTGCGCGACGAATATGGCTTGAAGGGCAACTACGACGTGACCCGCAACAACTACACGGAGGGTTATGAGGCGCTCTCTAAGGAGCGGCAAGACCAGTACGTGGCGGCTATTGGCAAGTTGCAGCCTGTGGCGACGCTACAGAACTACATCGATCACATCGACTACATCGCCAAGCGCATCGGCGTCGAGCACGTCGGCATCGGCGCGGACTTCAATCACGGCGCTGGCGTCGAAGGGTTCCGCAACGAAGCCGATGCGTTCAACGTAACGCGCGAGTTAGTGAAGCGGGGATATAACGAAGAGCAGATCGCCAAGATCTGGGGCGGCAACTTCCTGCGCGTGTTCCGCGCCGTAGAGAAGGCGGCACAGGCACAGCGGACCTGAGGCTCGGGTCAGTAAAGATTGTTCTTATAGTCGTTTTCCAAGCCCTTGCGCATCATGCCGGGAACGGCGACGGCCGCGCGTACCAGCGTGGCCTGGAGGCCGGTCTCTCGACTCAGCTGCACGTGAGCTTTGAAGATGTCTGCCGGGTTGAGGTCGGCGGTGGTCGGCACCGTCGGCCACAACCGCGCACGTGCTAACGCCTCGCTCTTACGCACGCTCAACTCAGCATTCTCGATACGAGTAACCACTTTCGGTGTCTTGTCGCTGACAGCGAACGAGGTGCGCACGGTCTCATCAGTGCTGACGCGTGCCTGCCCGCTGATGTGCATGACCTGCAACGAGCCGGGAATCACCACCAGCGCGGCAATTCGCGGCTGAGTCAGGATGTTTCTAAAGCTGTCGATACGGCGATTGCCGGGCCGATCCGGATACCAAATCGCATTCTGGTGAGCTTGCAGCAGCGAGCCGGTGGGATCGCCTTTGGGGCTCAGATCCGCGTGCCCTTCATCGTCGATGGTGGCCAGCGCCATGAAGCGGCTGTGGCTCACGAACTCGGCGTGATCGGTCGAAACATCCTCGGACGGCGTAGCGCTCCAGAACGAGGAGCGCATGAAAGCCTTCGCGCAATGTAAATAACATTCATGGACGGCGATGCCGACTTGCCCATCGGCGACGCTGGTCACGCGACCGTTGATTCGCAACGTCTCTTCCATGCCGGGCACCAGAAACAGCGTGGCGACCGCGACGCCTTCGCGAGCGAGTTGGGGATCGTCCAGCGAAGTCAGCGGCAAGGAGAAGTGCCGCGACTCATCGATGCGAGTGAAGCCGGTTTCGCCGCTGGCGGCGACCGTGACCGCAAGCTCGGTGGGCGTGCCGAAAGTGACAAACACCACCGGCGACGCCGCGATCCAACGCAGCGCATGCTCATCCAGAAAATCGATGACTTTCAGGTCGCGCGGGCCCGGTAGCTTGCCGACCAAGCCTTGCAGGGTGTCTAGATCGCTGACCAGGCTGCTCACGGCGAGGGCGCCCTCAAAACCAGGGAAACGGTCTAGATGATAACGATTCTCAACTGGAAACGCACGCTCGAACGGGCCACCGGCCGTCGCTCAGCTGCCAAACCCCGCGAAAATGCCGGCTGGATGGTGCGTTCGGGCCACGCCAATGATGAAACCGTAAACCAGCAGTGCCGCCAGCCAGCACGCGATGCGTATGGCGCGGGTCGACCCTCGTTTCAGCGCGAACGTGCCCAGTACGATGTAAACGACCAGCAGCACCACTTTGACAGTGAGCCATGCCTGCACGAACGGATATTGGTGAATCAGGACCGCAAGCGTCACCGCCGCGGTCAACAGGATGGTGTCGACGAGATAGGTCAGACGGCGCATCGGCGCCGCCATCGGCCAACTCATGCCGGCGTGTAACGCCGCGCCACGAAGCAAAAACAGCGCGCCGCTAAGGCTCACCGCCGCGATGTGGATGGCCTTGATCAGCCCGTAATACTGGGCCAACGCACTAGCAGCCATCGCAGTGTGAAGCGTCGCGTCGAATCAGCAAGCCGTCAGAAGGCGTTCCTTTTCACTTTCTGAATGCCCGAATCGCGAGGCTTGGGCTGCTCGGGAAAGCCGCCGGCGGGCTGCTTTTTCTCAAGCGCTTTTTTCATGGTGTCGGCCCAGCTGGCCTTGGGCTTGGCAGCCTTGGCAGCGGTTTTGGTCGTGGCCTTCTTCTTGGCAGTAGGTGCTTTGGCAGTCATGGTGTCCTCATGTAGCTTCAATGGTGTTTGAACCCGTGAATCGAAGCCCCCGTTCCTTCGAGGCGCCATCCTAACAACAAATCTGCCAGACAGTTGTCATGGCGATGTCGGCGGCGCGGCGGTCGCGGCCACGATTCATCACAACTCTGCACTATAGAGTACTTGACGATGCCAGGCCGGATTCGTAACTTGGCGGGGAGCTTCACGAGGGCGCGTCCCATGCCGTCAGCGAAAACCGTCAATCTCGATCTGCACGCGATGTCGACGTTGCGCTATATCCGCGACTCGATGGATGCGGCCGGTGGCGTGGCTGTCCCAGGATCGGCGGGAATCGCGATGGGCGTCGTTGGGCTCATTGCGACGGCGCTTTCGCTAACACCGCAGTTCGCGCCTCATTGGTTCGCCATTTGGTTGGCAGTCGCGCCGGTCGGTGTGCTGGCGGGTGCGCTGTTGCTCACCAAGCAAGCTTCGGTTGGCGCTTTCATCGCAAGCGGAACGCCGGGGCGCAAGCTCGCGCTCGGGTTGGTGCCGTCGCTGTTCGCTGGCGCTGTGTTGACTGCTGTGCTGTGGAATGTCGGCAGCATCGCGGCGGTACCGGGCACGTGGTTGCTGTTGTACGGATGTGCATTGATTTCAGCGAGCGTCTCGACCAAAGCCATCGTGACTTGGATGGGCGCGTGTTTCGTCGTGCTCGGCGTCTTGGCGATGCTATCGCCTACTGAGTGGCAGGTTCCATTGCTCGGTCTTGGGTTCGGCGGTCTTCACATTCTGTTCGGGATTCTGATCGGTCGAGGCGCTCATGGTCGCTAAAGCCAAGGTACGCGTCGTCGTTGCTGAGAACGCGCGTCAACGACGCAAGCTCGTGACGGTGGCCTCGATGAAGACCGAGGATGGCGAGTCCAAATCCGAACGCTTGATCTACGAACGGGTGCGCCTCGGCATCATGAGTGCGCTCGCGGTTCGCGAAGAGATGACGTTCAACGAGCTCAAAAGTTTGTTCGACATCAGCGACGGCAATCTTGGCGGCCACGCACGCAAGCTCGAGGATGCGGGCTACGTGACTTGCACCAAGTCGTTCGAAGATCGTCGGCCGCGCACGGCTTATCGAATCACCGAGCCGGGCAGGGCGGCGTTGAACCGCTATCTCGATCACGTGGAGGCCGTCATCCGCGCGACTCGCGGGTGATTTTTCGCCTATGCACTCTGTAATGTAGAGTACTCGACAATGCGCATGACGCCGGTGCCCGAAGAGATGAGAGTCGCGCCCAAGCTGCCGATGCCGGTCGCGAAGGGCACGCCTAAACAATGCTTCGCGCTGCTCATCAATCCTTTCTACGCCAAGGATCCGCGGGCGAGCTATGGCAAACATGTGCTGACGCCGACGTTGGCGCTGACCAGCATCGCCGGTGCGACGCCAGCGCATTGGGAGGTTCGTTACTGGGATGAGAATCTGCTTCAAGGTCCGCCGCCGTGCGAACCGATCCCGCATGTCGTCGGTATCTCGGTGCATCTCACCTTTGCCAAGCGCGCTTACGAGTTGGCGCGCTGGTATCGAATGCAAGGATCTATCGTGGTGATGGGCGGCTTGCATGTGTTGTCGTGCCCGGACGAGGCGGCGTCGCATGCGCATGCCATTGCGATTGGCGACGGTGTGCAGCTGTGGCCGCAGATCCTGCGAGATATCGAGCAGGGCGCTTTGCGGCCGCGTTATACGGCGAACTACGCGAGGTCGTATCGACTCGACCCGCCACCGCGTCGAGAGCTCCTGCCTCGCGAATCGTTTCTAACCACGACGAGCGTGATTGCCACGCGCGGTTGTCACAATCGTTGCGGCTTTTGTTATCTCGCGACCGATGGTCTGCACATGCCTTATCGGATGCGTGACGTGCAGCAGGTGGTCGATGAGATCGCTGCCGATGGTCAGCCGTACACCGTATTCGTCGACAACAACTTAGGCTCGCGACCCGACTATCTGAGGCAGCTCTGTGCAGCGCTCAGGCCGCTAGGCGTCATCTGGAGTGCAGCCGTCACTATCGATGTGACCGACGATCCCGCGTTGGTACGCGATATGGCGCTAGCGGGCTGCACCGGTGTATTCGTCGGTTTCGAATCGCTCAATGGCGGCAACTTGAGCGACGCCCACAAGCGCTCGCCGGCGCCGGAGGACTATTCGCGCCGGGTGGCGCTGTTGCATCGCTATGGGATTCAGGTCAACGGCAGTTTTGTGCTGGGCTTCGATCACGACCGGCCCGATGTGTTCGAGCGCACTGTCGAGTGGATCGAGGCGAATCGGCTCGAATGCGCGACCTTCCATATCCTGACGCCGTATCCTGGGACGCCGTTCTTCCGACAGCTCGATGCGGAAGGGCGGATCCTGCATCGGGATTGGGACAAATACGATACGGCGCATGTGGTGTTTGCGCCAAAGCACATGAGTGCCGACGAACTCGACCGCGGCTATGCCTGGTGTTACGACCGCTTGTTTTCGCACACCTCGATCTGGCGCCGCCGGCCAACGGACTGGCGAGCCGTGCTGCCTTATCTTGCGATGAGCTACTTGTACAAACGCTCGAATCGCTTTTGGCATCTATTGATCAAACATCGCTTGACCGGCGCCGTCTGGCGGCCGCTCATC
>NZ_JAEUPY010000498.1 GCF_016790065.1 Steroidobacter sp. | reverse complement strand
TCGAAGATCGACGTGAGTTCCGGACTGGGGAATGCGTCGATGCTGACGACTTGGGTCTGCTCGCTGTCGAGGATCTCGTTGGCTGTGGAGAATGCGACGAAGATGTCGCCCGACCCTTCCTGTGCCACTTCGCCGAGGCGTCCGATGGCCAACGCCGGCCGCTTCGCCACTCGTTTCAACTGATGCGGTAACAGCGGTGCGTCGGTCGCGACCACCACGATGATCGAACCTTCCCGGCCGCGAGGGCCTTCGCTGGCAGGAGGAATGGGCTCGCACGGCGGCGCCCAGCCCACCTTGCGGGTATCGAGCGCGGGCATTAAGCACGGTAAGTAGCGCTTACCCCAAGCGTCGCCGATGGAAACACCAGAGATTCGCAGGCGCTGCTGAGCACCGTAGTTGCATTGGACGAGCACACCGACCGTGTATCGTCCCGACTTCTGTTCGATCACACGCGAAGCAGTGCCAATGCCGCCCTTGAACTGAGAGCAGATCATGCCGGTGCCGCCGCCCACGTTGCCTTCGGTTACCGGGCCCGGTCTGGCGCTGTCGATGGCTTGTAGCGCGTGCTCGCGTTTGACGTGGAAGCCATTGATGTCGTTCAACAGGCCGTCGTAGGTTTCGGCCACGACTGGTGCGAACCAATCGCTTTTCCAGCCCTGCGTCACCATCCAGTCGATGGTTGCGTCACGCACTACGCCGACACTGTGCGTGTTGGTGATCATGATCGGCCCGTCGATGAGGCCGCGCTCTTCCAGCCAGACGGTACCGGTCATTTCGCCGGCGGCGTTACCTGCGTGCCAGGCTGCGAACACAGGCTTGATTGAAGCGCGGCCGCGAGGAAGGACTGCGGTGACACCGGTTCGCACCGGACCTTCGCCGCGCTTCAGAGCGCCTTCACCACGAATCAATGTGATGTGCCCTACTTCGACGCCGGCAACGTCGGTGATGGCGTTTAATGGGCCCGGCGTGCCCTCCAATGGAATACCCAGATCGCGAGCTCGCTCCGCGTGCACAGACGTCGCGAGCGCGAGAAACAAGCAGCCCAACAAAGTGCCCATTGCCGAGCGTGCTCGCACGCTCGACCGCACATTCCGCCGACAGCTGGCTCGGCCAGTGCCGGCACGAGCAGCGCTCAAACATTCGGCTGCTCGACTGGAGCCACCGACGTCGACGCTCGATACCTGCTGCTCAATAGAAGCCATGATAGTCACCCACGTCCTCACTCTCAGCCGGCGCGGGCGGAGCGCCGGCTGACTCGGCTTCGATCCAGCGACGGAACAATTCGATGCGTCCTTGGTACTTGAGCCGCGTGCCATCGGGATGTTTGCTCAGCACCGAGCGCTCGACCGCGTTGAATGACGAGTGCATGGCGCTCACTAGCGGCCTCATACCGATATAGGCCGCTCTGACGTCGCTCGCAGTAAACGACACCGTGTCATCCTTGAAGTGAATGCCCGGCATATCCTTCAGCCAGCGAAAACTGGCTGGCGGCACGGCTCGGACGGCCACTTCGATAGGCGCCTTCAACTTGACGACTTGCGCCGACGCTCGCTTCTGAACCGCCAGCTTGGCTTCGCGCGTCATCGCCGAATGAACTACCGCCACCGGCAACAACTCGACGCTCGAAACGCTCTTGGCCTTCTTAGTCACGACATAGCGCAGCCAAGGCATGGTGCGCAGGTCTTCGGCGAGCCGATCGTCACCAGAAGCGAAAATGACGGGAATGCCAGCCGCGCCATACAGCATTCCCACCAGCTCGGTCTCAGTAATCGAATGCCCGTTAAAGGAAGCCTGCACACCGACGCTGTAGGTATGCGCAGCGAAACCGTTGGTGCCACTCTTGCTATGCATGCCAACGACCGCGACAGCATCGAACGCCCCAGGCTCGGCGAGATCCAAATAGGTATCAAAGTACGTGGGCCGTGAGATCAGCTTGGCTCGCGGATCAAGCTCCTCAACGATCACGTCCGCATCTGAATTGCCGCTGCCATGGCCGTCGGCGATGGTCACCTTTCCGGCGCCGCCATCGAACAGCCCAGCAACGACAGCGTTGACGTCAGCAGTCAGCTGCTTGCGCGTCTGCGGATACTTGGGATGACCGTAAACGAAGCTATACGGATCGTCCTGTCCGGCCAGCCCTTCCATGTCATGAATCAACAGAATGTGAGGCTTGTCAGCCGCAGCGATGTTGAAACACACCCCGCTGGCCAACACACACCCAGTCAAGAACCGAATCAGCCTATTCATTCGACGCTCACCTCGATGCGCGATGGATATCGATTGCCGTAGTGAACTGCGTGCGTCGCCACGGTCAGATCCGAGTCAATCGTATTCATAAGTCTCGGCAGGAACAACTGAGGATTCCGGTCGTACTGCGGGAACCCACGGCTATTGATCTGACCCATCAAGGGATGGCCGCGACTGTAGGTGTGATTAACTTGCGGCTGCCGGATGAGGTACTA
>NZ_JAEUPY010000496.1 GCF_016790065.1 Steroidobacter sp. | reverse complement strand
CAAATGGGTCAGCTGCACTTCCTTGAAGTTGGCTTCGATCCATACATTCTCGGCCGACACCAGCGCGAACGCCGGCACCGCCGCGTTCAAGAAATCGCCGACTTGAACCTGCTCGACTTTGGTCACGATGCCATCGGCGGGCGCCAACACTTGCGCATAAGACAAGTTCAGCTGGGTGCGTTCCAGCTCCGCCTGCGCACGCTGCACGCTGGGATGCTCATCGACAGGTACATTCGGATTGCCGCCCAGACTCGCGAGCACAGCAATGATTTGCTCTCGTGACGCTTCGAGTTCCTGACGAGCCGCGTCACGTGCCACTTGCACTTTCTCAACTTGTGCTTGCGAGGAAATACCAGGCTCGAGCAAGCCTTTCTGTCGATCGTATTCGCGGCTCTGATAGTCGAGCGTGGTCTGCGCCGAACGCTGGTCGGCCAAACGCTGGCGATAGGTTGCCTTCATCGAGTCCACTTCGAGCCGAGCCGAGTTCAGTCGCGCTGTAGCCTCGGCCACAGCAATGCGGAACGGCCGATCGTCGAGCCGATATAACAAGTCTCCAGCGCGCACTTGCTGATTGTCGCGAACGGCGATTTCACTCACGCGCCCCGCTACGTTGGCGCTGATCGAAATCTGCGCGGCACGCACGTACGCGTCGTCAGTGGATTCGTAACGGCCGCCTGTGACATAGACGAAACCGGCAATGCCCAACACCAGCGCTGGACCGGCAATCATCAACGGACCACGCAGACTACTGCGCGGGGCGGGCTCGGGAGTCACTTCGTCGGAATCGCTCATCTCATCTCGCCTTCTTACGAGCTAACGCGGCGACCGGCTTGGCCGCTGCCGCGGGTTGTTCACTGATCCGTTGCGAACTCATGTTGAGCTGCACTCGCTCCAGCAGCCTCATCAATTGGTTGCGCTCATCGGCCGACAGGCCTTGCAGCGCTTCAGTGCGCATCTGCGCACTGACCTTATCGATCTGTTCCAGCACCGGATTGGCGCCCGGGGTGACGTACAGACAGCGGGCGCGGCGATCCACCGGGTCCGGCCGCCGCTCGATCCAGCCGTCGGCCTCCATCCGATCCAGGATGCGCACCAGGGTCATGGGCTCGATCTCGGCGATTTCGGCCAGCTTGATCTGGCTGATGCCCTCATTCCGAGCCAATGAAGCCAACGCCTTACATTGGGGCAAGGTCAGCGAGCGCTCCTGCGCCAGGGCCTCGAAGCGCTTGCGGTACGAGCGCTCCAGGGTTTTGAGCATGAAGCCAAGGTTACGGGTGCGGTCCATGGGGTATCGTTGCGGCGGCGTTATTATCAACGGAGCGATTATCAATGCTGTGATCGTATCACTAGTTACGATATTACGCAGCCCCCAGGTCGTTGGTGTACCCTGCGACTCCAACGTCGACACGGGCTGATCTACATGAGCGAGTCCACCTACCTGCAACTACGTTCCCTGGTGACGGCCGGCGGCGAACTACAGCTGTCGTTGCGCCAGGCGAAACTTCCAGAGCCGGCTGCAGATGAAGTGGTGATTCGCGTGTTCGCCTCGCCTATCAATCCTTCCGACCTCGGGCTCCTGCTCGGGCCCGCGGATCTGTCGACCGCTCGTGCCGGCGGCACTGCCGAGAATCCGACGTACACCGCGACGATCCCGTCGCAAGCGATGAAGGCGATGGCTCCGCGAGTCGATCAATCGATGCCCGTCGGTAACGAAGGTGCCGGAATCGTGATCAAGGCTGGCGCCGATGCACAGAAGCTGCTGGGAAGAACGGTCGCCGTGTTGGGTGGCGGCATGTATGCCCAATATCGCGTCATCAAAGCCGCCGCCTGCCTGCCCTTGCCGGAAGGCACGACGCCGGCCGAAGGCGCGTCCTGTTTCATCAATCCATTGACGGCGCTCAGCATGGTCGAAACCATGCGTCGTGAAAATCACACCGCGCTGGTGCACACCGCCGCCGCGTCCAATCTGGGCCAGATGCTCAACAAGATTTGTTTGAAAGACGGCGTGGCGTTGGTAAACATCGTGCGCAGTGCCGAGCAAGCCGAGACGCTGCGCAAGGATGGCGCCAAGTACATTTGTGACAGCACTTCGCCCAAGTTCATGGACGAGCTCACCGACGCCATCGCGGAAACCGGCGCCACCCTCGCCTTTGACGCCGTCGGCGGCGGCAAGCTGGCCAACCAGATCCTGATCTGTATGGAAGCTGCCATCAATCGCAAGCAGACCACCTACAACCGCTATGGCTCGCCGGTTCACAAACAGGTGTACACGTACGGCGTGCTCGACAATCGACCGCTCGAGATCGATCGCAGCAACGTCGGCATGGCCTGGGGCGTGGGCGGCTGGCTGCTGACTTATTTCCTGGAAAAGATCGGCCCGCAGGCCACTCAGAAACTTCGCGAACGCATCGCCGCTGAATTGAAGACCACCTTCGCCAGCCACTACACCGCGGAAATTTCGCTTGTCGAAGCGTTGCAGCCCGAGGTGATCGCGGCTTACAACCGCCGAGCGACCGGCGAGAAATATTTGATCAACCCCAACAAGGGCCTGCAGTAGTCCACTGACGATGACTTCATCTTCCACGTCGGCACCGGCCGAAGACTGTTGCGTGCGCTGCCAAGAAATCCCCACGAAAGGCGGCTACCGCCTGGGTGTGGCGAAGCTCAACTCCGAACGAACGTTGAACGCCCTGTCGCTCGACATGATTCGGCTGCTGGACCCACAACTGCGACGCTGGGCCGAGGATCCGAGCATCGCCGGCGTGATCCTGCACGCCGCGGGCGAGAAAGCGTTCTGCGCAGGCGGCGACATCCGCAGTCTGTACAAGGCGATCAAAGAGCATTCCGGTCCGACGGCGCTGGAGTTCTTCGCCGAAGAGTATCGGCTGGACTACTTGATCCATCGTTATCCCAAGCCGCTGCTGGTGTGGGCCAGCGGCATCGTGCTCGGCGGTGGCTGGGGCCTGCTGGCCGGCGCGAGTCATCGCGTCGTAACCGAAACCACACGCATGGCCATGCCCGAAATCACCATCGGCCTGTTCCCTGATGTGGGTGCCAGCTGGTTTCTGCGACAGCTGCCGGGACACACCGGACGGTTCCTCGCGCTCACCGGCGTGCAGATCAACGGTTCTGACGCGGTGTTACGCGGCCTCGCTGACCATCTGGTTCGAGCCAGCGATCGCGACGCCTTGTTCGCAGAGTTGTCGCAGTTGAATTGGTCAGACGATGCAAGTGCGAATCGAAAAGTGCTGACTGAACTGCTGCAGAAGTTTGCTTGCGCAGCGGCGCAAGTAGCGCCCGCGTCGAATTTGCATCGACATGCTGAACTGATCGAATCGTCCTGTCGCGGCGAGTCGGTCACCGATGCAGTGAATCGAATCGTCAGCTACGACGGCGACGATGCTTGGATGAAGCGTGCGGTCGCGACACTGGTCGCAGGATCGCCGACGACGGCCGCACTGAGCTGGGAGCTTCAAGAGCGCACGCGAGATCTCGATCTTGCGAACACGTTGCGCTTGGAGCTGATCGTCGCCTTGCAATGCTGTGCCCGGCCGGACTTCATCGAAGGCGTGCGCGCGTTGTTGATCGACAAAGACAACAAGCCGCGCTGGCAACCGAGTACGTTGGCGGAAGTTACGCCGCAGTGGATTGAGAGCCACTTCGAAGCGCCGGAGTGGCCCGGCGCACGGCATCCGCTAGCGAGCCTTTAGTTCTTCGGCGGCGTCGGCGGAATATTCAATCCGGCGACCACCGCCGGCCGATCCAGGAACGCATTCAGCACCCGCTGCACGTTGGGAAAGTTCTTGATGCCGACCAACTCGCCCGCCTCATAGAACCCGATCAGATTACGCACCCAGGGAAAGGTGGCGATGTCGGCGATGGTGTACTGATCGCCGACGATCCAGCGCTTGCCTTCCAAATGCTTTTCCAACACGCCGAGCAGGCGCTTCGACTCGTTGATGTAACGATCGCGCGGTCGCTTGTCTTCGATTTCCTTGCCGGCGAACTTATGGAAAAAGCCCACCTGGCCGAACATCGGACCGATGCCACCCATCTGAAACATCAACCATTGGATGGTTTGGTAACGCCCCGCGGCCTCCTGAGGAATCAATTTGCCGGTCTTATCGGCCAGATAAATCAGAATGGCACCGGACTCGAACAAGGCCAGCGGTTTGCCACCCGGCCCGTTGGGATCCAGGATGGCCGGAATTTTGTTGTTCGGATTGAGCGACAAGAACTCCGGCGACAGTTGATCGTTGGTATCGAAGCTGACCCGATGCACTTCGTACGGCAGCCCGATCTCTTCCAGCGCAATCGACGCCTTCACGCCGTTGGGCGTGGGCAACGAATACAATTGCAAGCGATCCGGATGTCGCGGCGGCCACTTCTTGGTGATGGGGAAGGCAGAAAAATCGGTCATGATTTCTTGGTTCCTCGCTAGTGGCGGCATTGTCGCACTATTAACGCCGGGCGCGACCGCTCGGGTGCGGAATATGAGTCATGCAGAATTTTCTATAATTGATTTTGATGGCCGATTTGTAACCGGCCATCCGGCTCGACTCGGGCTTGCAAACCCGTGTAATTTGCACGCATCGGATGCGGTGTCTGCATGGGATGCTGATGAGTGGCACTGATCACCACGACCGCCGCCTCCGCCGCTTCGCCTGCGCGAATCCCCGCCGGTGCATCCTCGAACACCAGGCAATCGTTCGCCGACCAGCCCAGCGTGCGTGCCGCCAGTCGATAACACGCGGGATCAGGTTTACCTGTTGGAATATCTTCCGCGGTGATGAACACCGACGGCGCAGTCAGCCCGGCCGCTGCCAAGCGACGCACAGCCAGCGCTCGCGGCGCCGAGGTCACGATGGCCCAACGATCCTTGGGCAATGTCGCTACAAACTCTTTCGCACCGGGAATGGCGCACACGCCTTCGACGTCTTCGATCTCCGCCAAGGTGATGGCCGCGGCTTCTGCTTCAGGATCAACC
>NZ_JAEUPY010000480.1 GCF_016790065.1 Steroidobacter sp. | reverse complement strand
AGCTGCTGGGCAAGCCCGGCGCGCTGCCGAGCGCTGCCGCTGACGGGATGATCGAGAACGTCATCGGCACTTTCGAATTGCCGCTGGCCGTGGCTAGCAACTTCTTGGTCAACGGCAAGGACGTGGTCGTACCCATGGTCGTGGAAGAACCCTCGATCGTCGCGGCGGCGTCGTTCATGGCCAAGCTGGTGCGTGAGACGGGCGGCTTCTTCACCTCCAGCTCGCAGCCGCTGATGCGTTCGCAGATTCAGCTGGTCGGAGTCGCCGATCCCTTCGGTGCACGCCAGGCCATCTTGCGTGCGCGTTCCGAGTTGATCGAACTCGCGAACAGCCGTGACAAAGTTCTGATCGGCTTGGGCGGCGGCTGTCGAGACATCGAAGTGCACGTGTTCCCGAACACGCCGCGCGGCCCGATGGTCGTCACTCACTTGATCGTCGACGTTCGCGATGCCATGGGCGCCAACACCGTGAACACCATGGCTGAGGCCGTGGCGACGCGCATCGAGACCATCACTGGCGGTTCGGTCCGCCTTCGTATTCTTTCCAATTTGGCCGACCTTCGTCTGGCTCGTGCCAGCTTGCGTGTGTCGCCCAAGACTCTGACGACGGCAGAGTATTCGGGTGAGCGCGTGATCGAAGGCATGCTCGATGCTTATACGTTTGCTGCCGTCGATCCGTACCGCGCGGCGACTCATAACAAAGGAATCATGAATGGCATCGACCCTGTCGTCGTTGCCACAGGTAACGACTGGCGCGCTGTCGAAGCCGGTGCGCATGCCTATGCGGCTCGCAGCGGTCATTACACGTCGTTGACCACTTGGGAACGCGCCAACAACGGCGATCTGATCGGCACGATTGAAATGCCGATGCCGGTCGGTTTGGTGGGCGGCGCTACCAAGACGCATCCGCTGGCCCGAGCGGCATTGCGGATTCTGAAGGTGACTTCGGCGCAAGAGCTTGCCGAGATCATCGTTGCTGTGGGTTTGGCTCAAAACATGGGCGCCATGCGTGCGCTCGCTACCGAAGGCATTCAGCGCGGACACATGGCGTTGCATGCTCGAAACATCGCGCTCGCTGCGGGTGCTGTCGGGCCCGAAGTGGAGTGGCTCGCCAAGCGCTTGGCAGAGTTGCGCGACGTTCGCATGGACTTGGCCGTCGAGTTGCTCGCCAAATCGCGTCAGTGAGGCTCGCCATGAGCACTTCAGACAACGCAGTTCCGAAAGCTCCAGCGACTGGGCCGCTGCACGGTGTGTTGGTCTTGGACCTGACGCGCGTGGTCGCCGGCCCGTACTGCACGATGATGCTCGCCGACATGGGCGCGACCGTCATCAAGATCGAGAATCCGGGGGACCCCGACTACGTGCGCACGTTTCCACCTATGGTGGAGCAGGGGGACGAACGACTCAGCGGTTTCTTCGCTCAGTACAATCGACACAAGCTCGGCGTGACGTTGGATTTGAAGACCCAACAGGGGCGCGAGCTGTTTCTGGACATGGTCAAGAAAGCTCACGTGGTGGTCGAGAATTTTCGGCCGGGCACCATGCGCAAGCTCGGCTTGGGATTTGAAGAGCTGCGCAAGGTCAATCCGCGGCTGATCTACACCGGCATCAGCGGCTTCGGCCAAAGCGGCCCCAACTCTGCTCGGCCTGCATACGACAAC
>NZ_JAEUPY010000445.1 GCF_016790065.1 Steroidobacter sp. | reverse complement strand
TGGGAGGAAGGCTTCGGCTGGGCCGATCGCGCGGCGCGTGTACCGGCGACCGAGCACACCATGTTCTGCCTGGCCTCGCTTTCCAAGACGTTGACCGCCACTGCGATGATGACGCTGGTGCGCGATGGCAAAATCGATTTGGATAAACCGATCAATGACTATCTCGGCGACGACAAGGTCACTTCGTACATCGGCAATCCCAAGGACGTGACCGTGCGTCGCGTGGCTGATCACACCTCGGGCCTGCCCGGCTCCGATCAGTGGTTCTATGGGGACGAGGTACCGAAGACTCCGGATCTGGGCGCGAACATTCGACGCTACGGCATCGTCGTGAATCCGCCCGGCGAGCGCTTCACCTACTCCAATCTTGGCTATGGCGTGCTCGGTCATTTGCTGGCGCAAGTCTCCGGCAAGACGTACGGCCAGTTCATGCAAGAAGCGTTGTTCGTGCCGCTTGGCATGAATCGCTCGGCGCTCGATATCACTCCGGGCTTCGATGCGTACAAGGCCACGCGTTACGACTACAGCGGGCGACCGATTCCGTTTTATCTGTCGGTCGAGCCGGCGTCGGCAACGTTGTTTGCCAGCGCGCACGATCTGGCGCGCTTCGGCATGTTCATCCTGAAGAATCGCTTACCCGATCAGCGTCCGGTGCTGAGCGATGAGCTGATCGACAGCATGACCAAGAACCCGGTGCGCGAGACTGCGGACAGCGGCTATGGCATCGGCTGGGAAGTCTCCAACGTCGGCGGCCATCACGTCATTTCTCACAGCGGTTCAGCGTCGGGCGTCAGCTCCAACTTCATGTTGTTGCCGGAGCAGAATCTCGGCGTCGTCACGCTGGCAAACATTGATGGCGGCGTGTCACGCGACCTGCAGCTGCAGATGCTGCAAGCGATGACTTCGTCTTGGAAAGAGCCACCAGCCGCAGTCAGCAAGCCGAGCGCACCGTTCAAGCCAGGCAAGGATCTGGTCGGTCGTTGGGAAGGCAAGATGCACACTTACGCAGGTGAGTTGCCAATGCAATTGAAGGTGCTCGCGTCGGGCGACGTGCACGTGAGCATCGGCGGCGAAGCGCGTTGGCAGAGTCGCAGCACCGCGCAACAGGAGGCGCTGCTCAACAAGGTGAAATTTGAGGACGGCGTGTTGACCGGTTCGACGTTGGCGCAGATTCAAAACTCGGATACGGCTCGGCATCCGCACACGGTGTCGATCTCGCTGACCAAGCGCGGGCAGGTGCTCAATGGGACAGCGACGGCGGTGTCGCTCTATGACGGGTTATGGATCTATGGACTGCCGTATTGGACGGAACTGAAGAAAGTGTCGGCCAACTGACTCAGCAGCCTCAATTGATTTAGCCAACCGCGCCTCAGTCGGCAACGCGTCGTGCGTGGCCGACCGAGGCGCTTCGATACTGGTTATTGCCAGTTGTTCCTGCTACGAAACTCTTTGGCCTGTTTCTCCGCGTCGTCGCGTGCCAGGCCATAGCGCTCTTGCAGCTTGCCGGCAAGAATTTCAGCATTGCCTTCCAGCTGGTCGATTTCATCGTCCGTGAGTTTGCCCCACTGCTCTTTGATCTTGCCCTTGAGCTGTTTGAAATTACCGGCTGCGATGTCTTTGTTCATGCGAGTCTCCGATTCGATTTGATCGGCGGCACAAGCAGGCGCCGCGCGCGGTAATAACGATTCGAGAGCGCGCAAAGTTCAACTGATGTTTGCTGTGGGCTATTCGACGACGCGCGTGTCCGTCAACGTTCTGGCCAATGCCAGACGGGGCGATCCAGTAGTCCTTGTTCGCGAACCGCGGTCTCGCCGAAATCCTTGGTGAGCTCGATAGCATTGCAGCGCTCGTCGTCTTGAAGCGCGGATAGCAGGCGAGAGGAGTGCGAGACCACCCAGAGTTGAGTGGAGCGGCTCGCGTCGGCAATCAACCGAGCCAGTGGCGGCAGCAGATCCGGATGCAGGCTGGTCTCGGGTTCGTTGAGCACCATCAATTGCGGCGGCCGGGGTGTCAGCAACGCTGCAATCCATAGCAAATAACGCAACGTGCCGTCGGAAAGCTCGGCCGCACTCAGCGGGCGTAACAGTCCGTGCTGATGAAACTCCACTGTGAATGCATGACCGACACGACCGATATCGACGGACGCGCCGGTAAACGCGTCGGCCACGGCCTGATTCAATCGCGAGGCATCGCCGATCTCGCGAATCGTTTGTAACGCGGCGGCGAGATCGCGGCCGTCGTGACTCAACACCGGCGTGCGCGTGCCGAGTTGCGGTTGCCGAATCGGCGACTCGGCGTCGGTACGAAGATGATCGTAGAAGCGCCACGAGCGAATCTGCTCACGCACTGTGAGTATCTCTGGTGCCTGCTCAGCATCCGCAACTTGAGTGAGCATGCTGTCGAACGTGGCCAGGTTCGACGCGAGGATGCGCCATTCGCCACGAGCATCACGCGTGCGCACCACCGGCCCGCGTCTATCGATCAGCAAGGCTGAGGGTCGAAACTTCGGCCCGGACCAGATGCATTCGCGTTTGATTTCCGGATCCAGGGCGAATTCCGAGGTACTGGGTTCGGGCACGCCCAGGTCGATGGCATAGCTGAACTCATCGGACGCGAAGCCCAGTCGCAAGCTGACCGGCTCGCGACGGGGGCCGCCTTGCACCGGATGCTCGCCCCGCTTCATGGCAGCCGAAATGGTCTCCGGACCGGCCCACAACGTGGACTGCAGCCCGCCTTCGCGAGCCAAGGACGCAATGACATTGCCCTGGGCCGTTTCCGCCAGCAGCCGCAAGGTGCGGTACAGGTTGGATTTGCCGGTGCCGTTTTCGCCGCTGACCACGTTGAGCTCGGTCAGCGGCACGATCACCGAGCGCAGCGAGCGGTAGTTGGCAATGGCCAGGGTGGCGAGCATAGGGCCCCAGACTGGCCCAAGCGGCCCCGAAGTGGCAATGGGGTGCGAAGCCGGGCACAGTCCCGGCGGGCCAGGACCGGGTTTTCTTGACAGTCCGGACCCCAGCCTTTAGCGTTCGACTTGCGCCGATTTGAGTTCAGCTTGCGGGCGCTTAAGAAATACGGCTAAAGCGAAGCAAATCCTGCTTGAGCTTTGGCAAGCGGGTTTTTTTATGCCCGTTTGCCGCCCCTAGGGATCCCCTTGGATCCTCCGGTCGGCCCGCCGTATCCCGCCAGCCCCCACATCGACGCCGTAGTAACGGGAATTGTCGGGAGACTTGGCGTGAATCCTTCCATTGTGGTGCTCAAATTCGGTAGCTCGGTATTACAGACCGAGGCCGATCTGCCGCAGGCCATCGACGAGATCTATCGCGAATGGCGGGCCGGGCGGCGGGTCATCGCCGTCGTTTCAGCTTTTGCGGGTCACACCGATCGGCGCTTCGCCGAGACACGCGCCGTTACGACGGATTTACACGAACAGGCTGCCTGGGTGGCTGGGGGCGAGGAAGAGTCCGGCACCAAGCTCGCTGCCGCGCTGGTCGCTCATGGCGTTTCGGCTTGCTACGTCGATGCTCGTGCCGCCGGCTTGCGCGCTCATGGCGAACCGCACGAATCGACGCCGGTCTCCTTGAACGCCGGTTACCTGCGCGATCATTTGCAGGATCATGCCGTGCTGGTGGTGCCCGGCTTCATTGCACACGATATTCAAGGCCGCACCGTGCTGCTCGGCCGCGGCGGTTCGGATCTCACTGCACTGTTCGTCGCCAAGAATCTGGATGCACGCTGTCGACTGCTCAAGGACGTCGACGGTGTGTATGAAAGCGATCCCGCCGTGGTCGAAAACCATGCGCAACGTTTCAATCGGTTGAGCTGGCGCACGGCGCTGGAAATCGGCGGACGAATCATTCAGCCGCGCGCGCTGCAATTCGCGCAGTCGCATGGACAGTCGTTTGAAGTCGCGTGCGTCGATTCGAATCTGTCGACGCTGGTCGATGCCGGCCCCGACGAAATCGCCACGGTCCTGCACGAAACCATTCAGCCGCTGCGGGTGGTGCTGCTCGGCCTGGGCACTGTCGGGCTCGGTGTGTACGCGCACCTGGTGCGTCGGCCGGATCTGTTCGAAGTGGTGCGCGTGGTGGTCAGGGATCTGGACAAGCCTCGTCGTATCGAAGAAGCCAATCTCGAAGTGCCCAAGGCGTTGCTGAGCACCGATGTTTGGGACGCCATCGCCCAGCCGGCGGATCTGGTGATCGAGACTATCGGCGGCATCGAGCCGACCGGCGAAATCGTGCATGCCGCGTTGTCGCGCGGGCGTGCGGTGGTGACGGCCAATAAAGCGCTCATTGCTTCGCGCTGGTGGGAAAAGCTGTCGCGTTTCGCGGCAGGCAAGCAGCCGCGTTTGAAGTTCGGTGCGGCGGTGGGCGGCGCTGTGCCGGTGCTGGAAACGGTGACGGCTTTGGCGCGCCAGTCCGGCGTGGTGCAGGTCCGTGCCATCTTGAACGGTACGTGCAACTTCATACTCGACCAACTCGAGCAGGGGATAGACTTCGACTCGGCGGTGGCGCTGGCGCAAAGCAATGGCTTTGCCGAAGCCGATCCGCATGACGATCTGGTCGGCCTGGATGCGGCTCGTAAGCTCGAATTGATCGCCCGCGCCGCGTTCGGAGAGGCAGCGCACTTCGAGTTGAATGTGCGTGGCATCGTCGGCGTGACGGCGAGTCAGGCCGCGCTGGTGCGCGAAGACGGCTTGAGCCTGAAGCTGGTCGGGACCTGCGAACGCGATGCCGGGCATATCCGCGGTGTGGTCAAGTTGTATGAACTGCCTGCAAGCGACTTCCTCTCCGGCGCGCGTGCGGAACAAAATAGAGTCGAGATAGTAGGGGGGAACGGCCAGGTCGTGCGTCTAGCAGGGAAGGGCGCGGGCCGCTGGCCAACTGCACTTTCCATATTGGGCGATGTCCATGAATACTTGCGGGACCGCCGTCTGGTCGATGCGGATGAGCAGTCGCCGCCCGCGGTGGTGAATGCATGATGGACAACACTGACAGGAACTTGACGGGGCATGAAAAAATCATTGCTGCTGATTGCGGCGCTGGCGCTGCAGTCTGGATGTACCAAAGACAACAAGGCCCCCGTTGCCGCTGCGCAGGCGCCGGCGACGCCGGCCAAAGTTGAGCTGGGAGACTTTGGTTTGGACCTGAGCGCCGGCAATCCTGACATCAAAGCCGGCGACGACTTTTTCGCCCATGCCAGCGGCAAGTGGTACGACAGTTTCGAGATTCCGCCGGATCGTTCTTCTTACGGCCCGTTCCATAAACTCAATGACCTGTCCGAAGAGCGGGTCAAAACCCTGATCGAAAAAGCCGCCGCGGCCAAGCCTGCGGCCGGCACGCCGGAACAAAAGGTCGGCGATTATTTCGCCAGCTTCATGGACGAGGCCGGCATCGAAGCCAAAGGCCTCGGCCCGCTCGAAGCGGACCTGGCTCGCATTCAAGCGGCGCAGAGCCAACGAGACATTGCCACGTTGTTCGGTCGGCCCGGCATCATGTCCACCTTCGGCATCGGCATTTCGCCGGACCTGAAGAATCCCAGCCGTTATTCCATCGATATCGCGCAGTCCGGGCTGGGCTTGCCGGATCGCGACTACTATCTGAAAGACGACGCCAAGCTCAAGGAACATCGCGCCAAATACCTGGCCTACATCGAGCAGATGTTGACGCTGGGCGGTGTCAAAGACGGAGCCAACAAAGCGCGCGGCATCGTGCAGTTCGAGACGGCGCTGGCCAAGGTGCAATGGCCTTTGGAAAAGCGTCGCGACGCTGAGGCGAACTACAACCCGCGCAGCAAAGATGAGTTGCTGAAGTACGCGCCGGGCTTCGATTGGCAGGCGTTCTTCGATGCTTCCGATATCGGTACGCGCCAGGAGTTCGTGCTCGGTCCGATCACTGCGATTCGCGACACTGCCAAGCTGGTCGGCGACACCTCGGTGCAGACGTTGAAGGACTACCTCACCTTCCACCTGTTACGTACCAATGCGACCTTCCTGCCGAAGCGTTTCGACGAAGCCAATTTCGCTTTCTACGGTCAGCAACTGCGCGGTCAGCCACAACAGCGTGAGCGTTGGAAGCGCGGCGTGGCGCTCACCGGCGATGCAGTCGGCGAGTTGGTCGGCCAGGTGTACGTGAAGGAATATTTCCCGCCCGAGTCCAAGGCCAAGATGGAAATCTTGGTCGGCAACCTGCGTGCCGCGTTGAAAGATCGCTTGGCCGATCTGAGCTGGATGAGCGATGAGACACGCAAGCGCGCCGAAGAAAAGCTCGGCACCTTCGTGGCCAAGATCGGTTATCCCGACAAGTGGAAGGACTACAGCGCGTTGGAAGTGCGTCGTGACGACCTCGTCGGCAACGTGCGTCGCGCGGCGATCTGGGATTGGGATCGTAACGTGGCGCGTCTGGATCAGCCGGTGGACCGCGACGAGTGGTTCATGAATGTCACTGACATCAACGCTTATTACAATCCGCTGAATAACGAGATCGTGTTCCCGGCTGCCATTCTGCAGCCGCCGTTCTTCGATCCGGCGGCCGACGATGCCGTGAACTACGGCGGCATCGGTGCGGTGATCGGTCATGAGATCGGCCACGGCTTCGACGATCAAGGTCGCAAGTTCGCGCCCGACGGCAGCTTGCGGGACTGGTGGACCAAGGCCGATGCCGATGCGTTCGGCGCCAAGACCAAGGTGCTGGTCGAGCAATATTCCTCGTTTGATGCCTTGCCGGGTTTGAAGGTCAACGGCGCCACGTCGCTGGGGGAAAACATCGGCGACTTGGGCGGCTTGAACATGGCCTACGAGGCGTATCACAACACCTTGCAAGGCAAGCCGGCGCCGGTGATCGACGGCTTGAGCGGCGATCAGCGTTTCTTCCTGTCCTGGGCTCAGGTGTGGCGTACCAAGATTCGCGACGAAGCGCTGCGCGCTCAGGTGTTGTCCGATCCACATGCGCCGCCGTATTTCCGGGTCAACGGCGCGGTGCGTAACATGGACGAATGGTATGCCGCATTCGACGTGCAGCCGGGCGACAAGTTGTTCCTGCCGCCCGAGCAGCGAGTAAAGATCTGGTGAGGATGAGTTGCGCCCGGCTCGTGGCGATGCTTGGCATCGCCACGCTGTCGGGCTGCAGTAAAGCGCCGCCGGAGCCGCCGCCCACGCCTCCGCCGCTCAGCAAACAAGGGCTGTCGCTGTCTTCCTGGAAGGCGGCTTCGCCCGATCTGCATGACCGACTATTGCTCGCTCATGCGTTGGCCAAGGGCGATACCGAAGCGTTTGTTCTGGTGGCCACTGAAGTTGGCCGGACTCCCTCCGTTGCTGCCGCCATCGCTTCGCTCGGCGGGAATATTCAAACCCGCTTTGATGATGTGGGGTATTTGCGAGTGCGCCTCGCGCTCGATCGTCTTGCTGACGTCAGCGCGCTACCCGATGTGTTGATGGCGCATTTAGATGGCGGCGGGGCGCATGGGTTGTATGCGAACGATCGCGATCGCGTGCGCTACGCGCTGCCTGCCGGTGCGCAGCCATCGCTCGATGCCGGAGCGCTGATTGGGCAGCGAACGCTCGCTGCGAACTCGTCGCGACCTCGCGTCACGACCGATGTGGCCATTTCCTCTCCGAGCGCGGCGTCGGTACGCCCTCATGTCGAGCTGGATGTGGCCGGGTTGTCGCTGAACGCCACCGACACTCTGCTCGGTGCCGACGTTGGTTCGCCGACCACGATGCTGGCGGCTGAGATCGAATCTCTGTTGCAAGCCGCGGCCAGCGCGGAGATCAACGT
>NZ_JAEUPY010000370.1 GCF_016790065.1 Steroidobacter sp. | reverse complement strand
ACCACCGTGAGTCGCTTGGTGACGGTCCGCGTGGAAGGTGTGGCCTCGGTGGTTGGTACAGTGCGGGCGACCGATCCGGATTTTTATCTGTTGCGTCAGGGGGCAGTGGTGTTGGCCGGTAACAGCACTGTGGACTTCCTGGAGGAGAGCAGCCAATTCCAGTTGCCCGCAGGAAAGTATGTGCTCGACGTATTCGATTACGACACCGTCGGCGCCGGACAACCACGGTGCATGACCGTGAGCATCACCGGTACCTGAGCAAAAAGAAGCGCGTCATAATAGAGGCATGAGCAGGATGAAGCTTTTACCGCGGCGATTGCTGCCTTGTGTTCCGATGGCCACTCTGGTGCTGCTGGCTGCCTGTAGCTCCGAGCCCGGGCCCGAAGCGGCTGCGCCGTCACAGGCTGCGGCCAAGCCCACGGCCGCACGACCCGGCGACGAAACGGCAACGTTTGCCAAAGCAGTCAGCGACGGCAAGCCGGGCGCAGCGGTGAACATCCGCTATGACTTCAGCGCCAAGCCGAGCGTCGGTACGCCGACGGAGCTGGATGTGGCGTTCATCCCGAGCGCCGGCGTCGACTCGCTGGAAGCGACCTTGAGCGGCATGGAAGGCATCACCTTGGCCGGGCCGTTACAGGCCAGCTTCAACTCGGTGGAGTCGGGCAAGGCCTATCGTCACAAGCTGTCGGTGCTGCCGGATCGCACCGGGGTGTTCTACATCACGGCTTCGGTCAACACCCAGATCGCCGGCTCGATGCTGAACCGCACGTTTTCGATTCCGTTCGTGGTCGGCCAGCCGGTGGTGCAGCAGAAGCCTGCGCCGGCCACCGACGCCAAAGGCGAGGCCATCGAGCCCATGAAGGCTGAGGAAAGCACTCAGCCCAAGAACAAATGACCGCGCCCTGAAACGGGGCGCAAAGCGCCAGGGCCGTAGGCCTTGGCCTGCTCATAGCGGCGTCTGGGCGGACCCGGCGGCGGCATTTATATAAATATTGTGTGGCGAAGGTGGCTGTTGGGGCGTTGTGACTCTACAATGCGCCCCTTTTTGCCCTCCCACCGGTCCCCCGAGTGTCCACCTCCCAGCTCCGTAACATCGCCATCATCGCTCACGTCGATCATGGCAAGACCACCCTGGTCGATAAACTTCTGACGCAGTCGGGCACGCTCGACGCGCGCAAAGCTGTGCCCGAGCGAGTCATGGATTCGAACGCGCTCGAGAAAGAGCGTGGCATCACCATTCTCGCCAAGAACACTGCCATTCGTTGGCGCGACTTCCGTATCAACATCGTCGATACCCCGGGCCACGCTGACTTCGGCGGCGAAGTGGAGCGAGTGTTGTCGATGGTCGATTCGGTGCTGTTGCTGGTCGATGCGGTCGACGGCCCGATGCCGCAGACCCGCTTCGTCACCCAGAAAGCGTTCTCGCACGGCCTGCATCCGATCGTGGTGATCAACAAGATCGACCGGCCCGAGGCTCGTCCGAGCTGGGTGCTGGATCAGACCTTCGATCTGTTCGACAAGCTCGGCGCATCCGAGTCGCAACTCGACTTCCCAGTGGTGTACGCGTCGGCGCTCCGAGGCATTGCCGGCAATGCGCCGGACCAGATGGGCACCGACATGACCGCGTTGTATGAAGCCATCATCAAGCACTGTCCGCCGCCGGACGTGAACGAAGATGGTCCGCTGCAGTTGCAGGTCAGCCAGCTCGATTACTCGAGCTACGTCGGTGCGATCGGCATCGGTCGTATCAAGCGCGGCAAGATTCGTAAGAACAGCCCCGTCGCAGTGGTCGATAAAGACGGCAAGGTGCGTAACGAGCGCGTCATGCAGGTGCTGGGCTTCCTCGGCCTGGATCGCGTCGAAGTGGAAGAGGCGAGCGCAGGCGACATCGTCGCGTTCTCCGGCATCGAGCATCCGCAGATTTCCGATACCGTTTGCGATCCGATCAAGCCCGAAGGCTTGCCGGCGCTGGTGGTCGACGAACCGACCATCAGCATGACGTTCGAGGTGAACACCTCACCGTTCTGCGGCAAGGAAGGTAAGTTCGTTACCAGCCGTCAGATTCGCGAGCGTCTGGAGCGTGAAGTGCGCCATAACGTGGCGCTGCGCGTGGAAGACACGGGCGATCCGGATAAATTCCAGGTCTACGGTCGCGGCGAATTGCATCTCGGCGTGTTGCTCGAAAACATGCGTCGCGAAGGTTATGAGCTCGCTGTTTCGCGTCCTCGCGTCGTGCAGAAAGAAGTCGACGGCGTGATGTGCGAGCCGTGGGAAACGCTTGCGGTCGATATCGACGAAGGCTCACAGGGCTACGTCATGCAGGCGCTCGGCGAGCGCGGCGGCCAGCTCACCAACATGGTCCCGGACGGCAAGGGCCGCGTGCGTCTGGACTACAAGATTCCGTCGCGTGGTTTGATCGGTTTCCAAACCGACTTCCGCACCATGACGTCGGGCTTGGGTCTGATGCATCACATCTTCGATCACTTCGGTGCGGTGCTGGACAAGGAAGTGGGGCAGCGCCAGAACGGCGTGCTGATTTCCAACGGCCAGGGCAAGGCGCTGGCCTATGCGCTGTTCAGCTTGCAGGAACGCGGCAAGCTGATGGCCTCGCACGGCGATGAAGTGTACGAAGGCCAGATCATCGGCATTCATAGCCGCGACAACGATCTGGTGGTGAATCCGCTCAAGGCCAAGAAGCTCACCAACATGCGCGCCGCTGGTCGTGACGAGAACCTGATTCTGGTGCCGCCGATTCGTTACTCGCTCGAACAAGCGATGGAATTCATCGCCGACGATGAGCTGGTGGAAGTCACGCCGCACAACATTCGGGTGCGCAAGCGCTTGCTCAAGGAGAACGATCGCAAGCGGGCCGGTTACAAGTCGTCGTCGGAAGACTCGGACGAATAGTTTTTCGTTGGTTGAGTTTCGGCCGGAAGACCCACCCTCGCGGTGGGTCTTTCAGTTTTGACACAGACTAAATCCACCTGACAGCGCCTCCCTGTCTCCATCATCAGACATAACCCCTGAGCACCACTCAGTGCTTCACTGGCCTTTCACATAAAACCGGGAGCCATTTCACACCTCCTTGACCGTCAACCTCTTACGATCCTGCGTCATAGGTATTGCTCACAGTAACAAGCGGGGACGGGACGGTGCATCGGCTGCTCAACCAGCAGATTCGGGAGGCGACGCGTTCCGACGGAGAGTTGGACCTCGGCAAATTGCTTGCTGTGGTCAGCAGTGCCTATAGCAAAACCGATGAAGAACGCCGCGGCATCGTGCGTTCCAT
>NZ_JAEUPY010000352.1 GCF_016790065.1 Steroidobacter sp. | reverse complement strand
TCGAAGCCAAGGACGAAGCCGACCAGACGATGGACATGCTGCTGGCGAAAAAACGCTCGGGCGACCGCCGCGAATGGCTGGAGACCAAAGGCAACCTTGCCGAAGTCGCTCCGTAAGCCGCGCTCGTCCTCTCACGAACTCTGTTTGGAACTATGCCCACGCAACCTCCTTTGAACTTCGAAGGCATCGAGCGCCAGCCGCTGCGTGCCTTCACCGAGAAGGCGTACCTCGATTATTCGATGTACGTCATTCTCGACCGCGCGTTGCCGCACATCGGCGACGGCTTGAAGCCGGTGCAACGTCGCATCGTGTACGTCATGAGCGAACAAGGCTCGTGGCAGGCCGCCAAGCACAAGAAAGCGGCGCGTGCCATCGGTGACGTGATCGGTAAATACCATCCGCACGGCGACTCGGCTTGTTACGAGGCGATGGTGCTGATGGCGCAGCCGTTCTCGTATCGTTATCCGCTGGTCGACGGTCAAGGCAACTTCGGTCATCCCGACGATCCGAAATCGTTCGCCGCCTATCGTTACACCGAAGCCCGCCTGACTCGATACTCGGAACTGCTGCTGTCCGAGCTCGGCCAGGGCACGGTGGATTGGGTGCCGAACTTCGACGGCACCATGGAAGAGCCGAAGTTGTTGCCGGCCCGCGTGCCCAACATCTTGTTGAACGGCACCACCGGTATCGCGGTCGGCATGGCCACCGACATTCCGCCGCACAACCTGCGCGAAGTGGTCAGCGCCTGTATTCGATTGCTGGAAGATCCCGACACGCCGCTGCGCGAGCTGATGAAGGACGTGAAGGGCCCGGACTTCCCGACCGGCGGCGAAATCATTTCGGCCAAGGCCGACATCAAACAGATCTACGAGACCGGCAACGGTTCGATCCGCGCTCGCGCGGTGTACGAGCTGGAAGATGGCGAAGTCGTCATCACTCAGTTGCCGTATCAGGTGTCCGGCTCCAAGGTGCAGGAACAGATCGCGGCACAGATCACGGCCAAGAAATTGCCCATGGTCGAGGACATTCGCGACGAGTCCGACCACGAGCACCCGACGCGCATCGTGATCGTGCCGAAGTCCAATCGAGTGGATCTGGTGCAGGTGATGAATCACTTGTTCGCCACCACCGATCTGGAGCGCACCTATCGCGTCAACCTGAACATCATCGGTCTCGACGGCAAGCCGCGCGTCATGGGCCTGAAGACGCTGCTCGAAGAGTGGCTCAGGTACCGCGTCGACACGGTCACGCGTCGCTTGCAGTGGCGTTTGGAAAAGGTCCGCTCGCGTCTGCATATCTTGGACGGCTTGCTGGTTGCGTATCTGAATCTGGACGAAGTGATTCGGATCATTCGTCGCGAGGACGAGCCGAAGCCGGTGTTGATGAAGCGCTTCCAGATCACCGAGATCCAGGCGGACGCAATTCTCGACACGCGCTTGCGCCACCTGGCCAAGCTGGAAGAGATGAAGATCCGCGGCGAGCAGGACGAGTTGCGCCAGGAACAAGACAAGCTCGACAAACTGCTCGGCAGCAAGGCCAAGCTGAAGAAGCTGGTGCGCGACGAGTTGGAAGCCGATGCGAAAGAATTCGGCGACGAGCGTCGTAGCAAGATCGTCGAGCGCGAGGCCGCGGTGGCCATCGACGAGACCGAACTCGTGACGGCCGAGCCGATGACTGTGATCCTGTCCGAGCGCGGCTGGGTGCGCGCTGCCAAGGGACACGAGATCGATCCGACGTCCATTTCCTATAAGACCGGCGATGCCTTCCTCGCCGCTGCGCGGGGCAAGAGCACGCAACAGGCTGTGTTCTTGGATTGCTCTGGGCGCACCTATACGTTGATCGCTCACTCCATGCCGTCGGCACGTGGCAACGGCGAGCCGCTGTCCGGTCGTCTCGATCCGCCTGAAGGTGCGACGTTCTCTGGTGTCTTGATTGGTGAGGCCGAAGAGAAGTGTGTGCTGGCGTCGGATGCCGGCTACGGCTTCATCGTGAATCTCGGCGAGCTGCACTCGCGTAATAAAGCGGGTAAGGCTGTGTTGAAGGTGCCTGATGGCAGTAAGTCACTCGCGCCGGCGATTGTGCCTGCTGATGAGAAGGCACTGATTTGCGCTGTGAGTAGCGAAGGCAAGATGCTGGTGTTCCCGGTCAAGGATTTGCCTGAGCTGCCTAAAGGCAAGGGCAATAAGATCTTCGGTGTCTCTTCCAAGGGCGATGAGACCATGACTGCGATTGCGGTCATCACTTCGTCGCAGAACTTGGTTGTGAGGTCTGGGGATCGGAAGATGACCATCAAGTTCGCCGACCTCAAGGAATACAAGGGCGAGCGCGCTCAACGTGGCGCCGTGTTGCCGCGTGGCTGGCGGAAGGTCGATAAGTTGGAAGTTGAGCTGGCGTAAGAGGCTCAGTGGTTTGCGGTGGCGGGAGTGTCCTATCTCCTCCCGGCACCGCGCACCCGCCGCGCCACGCAGACGCGCGTCGCTCTGCTTGTACATCCCTGTAGCGCTGCTACGAAAGGTCCCTGCTTTTCGAAGCTGCCGGGAGGAGATAGGACACTCCCACCACCGCCGAGACGTCACAGCGGCATCAAGCGCGCGCGTCGCGCGGTTACCGCGCCCGAACGGGCGCTCGAAGGTTTCTTGCTACCGCGCGAAACTCAGAACTCTTTTCTTCGCGCTCAAAGAGATTCGACGTCCCGTCTGTATCTAACGTTTAGGCGGCGCCGGTAGTGACCTATGTCCTCCCGGCAATTGGATCCAGCAGGGATGCTGGTCCTATAGCGCTACATGGATGTACAAGCGCAGCGACACGCGTCTGCGTGACGCGGCGGGTGCAGCGGTGCCGGGAGGACATAGGTCATTACCGGCGCCGCGGGCCACTGAGCCTCTTACGGCAACCTCAGCGACCGGCGCCGCGGGCCACTGAGCCTCTTACAGCAACCGCCTCAGCCCATCACCACCTGCTCAGGCTCATTCACGAAGTAACCCTGAATGAACTCGATGCCGAGCTGCCAAAGCGTCGCCATCGTATTCGCATCTTCCACGCGCTCAGCAATCGTATGGATGTTCCGCGCCTTCGCCTGGTCGACCAACTCACGCACTTTCTGTTGAAGCGCCTGATCGACCGCGAGCCCCTGCATGAGCGTGCCGTCAACTTTAATGAAGTCGATAGGTAAGTGAGCGATCAACCGCTGCGGATCTCTTCCGGTGCCGAAGTGTTCGATGGCGAACCGGAAGCCAGCCTTCCGCAGGCCATTCGCCAACTCACTGGTATCGGCCAAGTACTCAGTGGCGATCTGCTCACTAATCTGAAAAGCCAACCGACTCGGGTCGATCCGCGACGACTTCAGCTGATTCTGCAGCCATTGCAACAGCGACTTATCTCGCACCGAGTCCTTGGACAACCGCACGAACAACTGTTTCACCGGTCGGCTGGCGATGAACGTCATGGACGCCCCAATCACCCAGCGATCGATGTTTTTCATCAAATCGTTACGTTCGGCGGCCGACATGAACTCGGCGGGCAACAGTTCTTCGCCTTGCTCATCGACCATGCGCACCAGCACGTCGAACATGCCTTTGTCTTCGCCTAACAAACTGGCGATGGGCTGCTGCATCAGGCGGAAGCGGTTCTCCATGAGCGCGGCGCGGATGCGCTTTACCCAAAGGCCGTCAGCCGCTTCTCGCTTGGTGTCTTCCTCGCGATGATCGACGACGTTCACTCGCGCACCGCCGGCAAGCTCGGCCGTGCGGCGAGCTGCGAGCGCGTCAACGATGGCGCTGGCGGGATTGGGCGAGCGAGGGTCGATCAATCCGATGCCGACACTGCACTTGCAGGAGATTTGTTTCTCGCCCAGCCGGAACACTTGGGTGCCGACTTTGCGAATCAAATTGGTGGCCCACACTTCGATGTCACGCGTGGTGCCGCGCTCCATCAACAAGATCAAAGTGCCGTCGCCGAAGCGACCGAACAAATCGGTGGCCTGGCGTGTCTCGCTGATCAGTCCGGCGAATTGGCCGATGAAGTCCTCGACCGCCAGCGGGCCGATGTCATCGCTGAGTGCGTCGAGCTTGTCGGGTTGAATTGCGACCAGTTCGCGCACGCCGGCCTTGATGGGCTGAGCCAGGGCTTGTTTCAAATGCTCGATGAAGAAGCGTCGCTGTAACGCGCCGGTGCTGGCGTCGCGCTCCAAGGCTTCGGTGAGTTGTTCGTTGAGATTGCCGGACTCGTGCTTGCGCGCGGCAAAACACAAGCGCACAGCGGGCTCGCCATCGAACTCGGTGCGCGACAGTTCCATTTCCAACGGCAGGGTGGAGCCGTCGTTCAATAGCGCGTTGGCCTTGAGCGTGTGATTCGACCACTTGCCTTGCAGGCACGCCACCAACGCACCCTTGAGTGCGGCATGCGCTTCGGGATCGAACACGTCCATCAGCGGTGTGCCGGTCAGCGCATCGGCTTCGGCGTAACCATACAAATCCAGCCACGCCGGATTGGCGTCGACGATGATGCCTTCCTGGACGTGCGCGATGGCATCGGCGGAGCCGGCCATGAATGATTTCAATTGATCGCGATATTCGCGCGCCGAGCTGATGGTGCTGTTGAGCGCACGTGCCTGGCGATTCGCATCGAGCTCGCGGGTCACCACCGCGCGCAGCCGATTGGGATTCATCAACGTGACCACGTCGCGAGCACCCTGTTGCATGGCATTCGCGATGATTTCTTCGTCGACCTGATCGCGTGCGAACAGCACCGGCACATCGGCGCCGTACTGCTTGGCCACCGTCATGACCTTGGCGGTGTCGGCCGGATCGGGGCCGACGAATGCCACCAGCATGTGGGCATTGATCTGTTGCAGGGCTTCGCCGAGGTCGGTCAGCTCTTTGATCCAATTGCAACGCACGGCCACGCCCGCGTTGCGCAGGTTGCTGTTGATCGCCTCGACATTGTCCTGATGGCGGGTCAGGACGATCATCGGCACGGCGCTAGATTCGGCCAACGTTCTACTCCAACGACAATTCGTTCAATGCTCGGCCAAAGGCTCGGCGGTTCCGATCACGGGCGTCTTGGACGGCTCGCCGGCAACCTCCCGGACCAGCTTCGGCACCAGGTAACCGGGCAGTCGCGCCAGCAGTTCCCGATGCAGTTCGAGTGCCCGGGCTTCGGCTAAATCGAAATGGGCTGAGCCCTGCACTTTGTCCAATACATGGAGGTAATAGGGAAGGACGTGCGTCTCGAATAGCGCTTCGCTGAGCTCGGCCAGCGCCGCGGCGCTGTCGTTGACCCCTTTGAGCAGCACCGATTGATTCAGCAAGGTGACGCCGGCCGAGGCCAGTCGCTGGCAGGCCTGGCGGACCGGCTCATCCAGCTCTCGGGCGTGGTTGGCGTGCATGACCACTACTTTCTGCAGTCGGACGCCCCGTAACCAGTCGAGCAAGCCGAAATCGATGCGTTCCGGCAGCACGATGGGGTAGCGCGTATGGATGCGCAGGCGGCGGATGTGGGGCAGGGTCTGGAGCGCATCGGTGAGTTGTTTCAGCCGCCGGTCGCTCAAGCTCCATGGGTCGCCGCCGCTCAGAATCACTTCTTCGACGCTCGGGTCGGCGCGCAGGTGCTCGATGGCCGCCTGCCAGCCCTGTTGGAGTGCCGACTCGTCCTGATAGGGAAAATGCCTTCTAAAGCAGTACCGGCAATGGATGGCGCAGGCGCCGGTGGTCACCAGCAACGCGCGGCCGTGGTACTTGTGGAGCAAGCCCTGGGCGGCCCGGCGATCCAGGTCGCCGACCGGGTCGGTCACGAAGCCTGCGACCACGTCCAGTTCCGCGGCCAGGGGCAACACTTGCAGCAGCAACGGATCGTTCGGATCCCCCTTCCGCATGCGGGCGACATAACCGCGCGGCACCCGCAGCGCAAAGCCCTTGGCGGCGGCGATTGCCGGTAAAACCAGAGCCGGATCCAGCTCCAGCAGGCTGCACAGCTCCTTCGGATCGGTGACGGCATCGGCCAGCAAACGCTGCCAACCGGGCCCGGCAGCGATGCCCACGGGGTCGAACGAGCTGGCCAACTGGTTTGCTTGGGAGGTTGCGGCTATCATCTGCGCCCTTTGCCGGGGCCCCATTGAATTTTGCGGGACCGGTCCATTTTCGCAGACTTTCACCCCCGGTGCCCAATGGCCAGTTATTCCACTAATGAATTCAAGTCGGGCGTCAAGATCTTGCTTGAAGGCACGCCTTACTCCATCGTCGAAAACGAGATGGTCAAGCCCGGCAAGGGCCAGGCGTTCAACCGCGTCAAAGTGCGCAATCTGAAGAACGGCAAGGTCACCGAGCGTACCTTCAAGTCGGGCGACAGCGCCGACGCGGCGGACGTGGTCGAAACCGAAATGCAGTATCTGTACACCGACGGCGAGTTCTGGACCTTCATGAACCCGGAGTCGTTCGAGCAGTACACCGCCGGCAAAGAAGCCATGGGCGACGGCGCGATCTGGTTGAAGGACGGCATGAACTGCACCGTCATGCTGTGGAATGGCGAGCCGCTGAACGTGACGCCCCCGGCGCACGTCGAGCTCAAAGTCACCGAAACCGACCCCGGCCTGCGCGGTGACACCGCCACCGGCGGCGGTAAGCCCGCCAAGCTGGAAACCGGCGCTACGGTACGCGTGCCGCTGTTCATCAACGAAGGCGAGTACGTCCGCGTCGACACCCGCACCGGCGAATACATCGCTCGCGCCAAGGCGCCGACGGCCTAAGTCAGTCTTGAGTTACGTGGCGGCGAGCAACGCCGCCACGAAGCTTTCCAGCCCCTCTTTATCCTGCTCATCGAAGCGCGCGAGCTTCGGGCTGTCCAAGTCGAGCACGCCGAGCAATTCGCCATTGCGAATCATCGGCACCACGATCTCTGAATTCGAAGCGGCGTCACACGCGATGTGACCGGGGAACTCGTGCACATCTCGTACGAGCTGAGTCACACGCTGAGAGGCGGCCGTGCCGCAAACACCTTTGCCGAGAGCAATCCGCACGCAGGCGGGTTTGCCCTGAAACGGCCCGACCACCAACTCACGGTCCTTGAGCAAATAAAACCCGGCCCAGTTCAAATCCGGCAGCGAGTGATAGATCAGCGCCGCGCTGTTGGCCAGATTGGCGATCCAATCGGATTCGCCGGCAAGTAAGCCGCGCAATTCTTCGACTAGTTGCCGATAAAGCACTGACTTAGGTTGGTTCGAGTCGAGCTGGCTCTGGTGCATGCGGGCATTCTACTCCTGAGTGTGATTCTGTTGCTTTCAGCATCACTGGCAGCGCGTGTACGCTCGCGCACGGCTCGACCAGTCACCCAACATATTTCAGCGGATGAAACGCGACTTACCCCAGGGAGAGATTGTCGGTCGTTACCGCATCGTGCGGCTGTTGGGCCGAGGCGGCATGGGCGCGGTGTATTGCGCCGAACGTGCTGACGACGAATATCAACAGTCGGTGGCACTGAAAGTCGTCGAGTGGTGCCCGGCCGTTACAAATCTTGCCGGCCGCTTTCGTGCCGAACGTCAGATCCTCGCGCGGCTTGCGCATGAAAACATCGCACGTCTGCTCGATGGCGGACAGATGCAAGACGGCACGCCGTATCTGGTGATGGAACACATCGCCGGCACGCGCATCGATCACTACTGCAAACTCGGCCGGCTCGGCATCGAAGCCAAACTCAACCTGATGCAGCAGGTGTGCGCCAGCGTGCAGTACGCGCACCAAAATCTGGTGATTCATCGCGATCTGAAGCCTTCGAACATTCTGGTGACCGAACAGGGCAGGGTGAAGCTGC
>NZ_JAEUPY010000336.1 GCF_016790065.1 Steroidobacter sp. | reverse complement strand
TAGTCCTGCTGCTTCCACCAATAGACGGACAAGCTGAGCAGCATGCCAAGCGCCGCCGCGCCAAAGCCCCAGTGCCAGCCCGCTCGTTCGCCTAGAAAGCCGACGACGACGGTACCAAGAATGCAGCCCACATAGACCGCCGCGAAGAACAGCCCGAACGCCCCATCGCGACGCCGATCGTCCGCAGCGAAGAAATGACTGACGATGGAAGAAATGGTCGGCTTGATCAGTCCAGTGCCGATCAACACCAACAGCAGCCCACCAAAGAACGACACCGAAGTGAGCTTGTAGACACTCATCGCCACTGAAGGCGCGATCCCCTGCGCTTCGGCCGCGAGCGCAATCTGTTGCGACTGTTCGGGCGTCAGCGCCCACTGACCTAAAGAAACATCCGCCGCTGACCACAGCGCACGAAACGCTGCATCGGAAACAGGATCGGAGAACTGATTGAGCAGCCAGGGAATCGCTGCCGGGCCAGCCAGCAACAAATGTCCGGCGGCGATCATCAGGCCGCCGATCAGGATGCAGCGGCGCTCGCCCCAATAGTTATTGGCAATCCAGCCGCCAAGCAGCGGCCCAGCGAACGCCGCGCCGACATAGGCACCGTACAGCTTGATTGCGTCGACCTGGCTCCAGCCGAATCCGCCCTGCTCCACGCTTGCCGTCAGGAACAGCACGAAGATGGCCATCAGGCCCCAGTAACTGAACCGCTCCCACAGCTCAGTGCCTGCGACTAGAAACACGCCCTTGGGATAGCCCCAAAGCCGCGGCTGCGTAGAGTTGGCATCATCGCTAACGGCCATGACAATCTGGCCGCTAGTCGATCACGATCAGTCGGCGCGGCAAGGTGCAGAACGTTTGCGCCCCTTGATCGGTGACGCGCAGAGTCTCGCTGAAAACGTAACCCTCTTCTTTCTCCCAAATCCCCAGGATCAGGTGCACCGTCGAGTCCGCACGCAGCTCGCGTTGATCGTCGCGTTGCAGGCTGTAACTGCCTTCCGTCCAATCGATGCCAATGCCGTAGCCGATGCGTGATTCCTTGCGCACACCGCGCCCACCAAACGCTTTCCAGAACGCTGCGTACACATCCGAACATTTGGCGCCAGTGCGAACCGTCGGCAGTGTCGCCTCGAAGCTATCTCGAACGATGGTGTCGATCTCCAGCAAGCGTGCGCCCGGCTTGCCTAGAAACACTGTGCGAGCTACAGCGGCACAGTAGCGATACCGGAATGCGCCAAGCTCGAAGTTGGTCTGCGAGTTCGGCGCGTAAACACGATCCGACCAATTCAAATGTGGCGCACTCGCGAATGGCGACACCGGCATCGTCACCGCGTCGTGAGGTATCGAACCAGGCTTGCCGGGCAAGCCGCTACACAGCTTGCCAACGATCGTCCCGCCGACTTCGCTCTCCGGCACACCCACACCGATCCGCTCGATGCCGGCCAGCAGCGCCTGCTCGCCGATGCGAGCTGCATCAGTCATCACCGCAATCTCTGCCGGTGACTTCACCGCACGAATCTCGCTCATCCAGCCGTCCGCGTTGACGAGCTCGATATCACCGAGTGCCTCGACCAACGCGGCATGAGCATCGACACCCAACCCAGGAGCGCTGCGTTCGAAGGCCAAGCGCGTAGCGCGAGTGCGGCTGCGAATGATGCGAGCGATCTCGCGCCAGACCGGCAGCAGACTCAATCCCAACACTCGTTCGTCGTACGCCACGATGCTTTCATCGGCGACCCACGTGGTGGCGGTGGCACACAACGTATCCATCTCCCGCAGGATCATGATGGGTTCTGCATCCTGCAGCGTGACCAGCATGCCCTGCGGAATGTAAGCAGAGTTTCCCTGGTAGCCGGTGAGATAACTGATGTTCGACTGACTGATGATGAATAGCGCTTCGACACCGGCGCGAGACATCTTCTGCTGGACAGCGGATAACCGTGCACGAAACTCATCCACCGCGAACGGCAGGTTCAACGTGGTGCGTGTCAGTTTATGGTTTCGATGGTTCGTGCTCATGCCATTACCGCTGCTGCTTCAACAATGTCGTCGCGCGATCCAATCGATCGCAATAGCCACTCAAAACGTCGGCAGTAGTCTTCACGTACTGCTGTACCTCGGCCCAGCGGCCTGCCTCACTGGGTTCTCGAATCCCCGGCAAGGTCTTCACGCCGTAGCCCGTCAACAATCCCGGGGCATAGACCATATGTTTGTACCAATCCCGGCCCGGCAATCCTTGCGGCGTGATGAGCGTCTGTTCCATCCCCTGTAACAGGGCATTGAGCTGGCGACGCTTGGCGGCAGGCAGAGGTGAACTCGCTGAAGCCTGCGCCAGATAGGCAGCGTCGTAGCGCTCCGCGCTCGACTTCAATCGCGCGACCACCGAGTCGAGCGCGGCAAAGTCGATCTCTGGCACCTCCGGCTCACGAGCAGGCGGCAGCACACGCCGAGTCGGATCGGCCGCGAGCACGAACGAGTTGTCGTCCAGTAACGGGTTCAACGCGAGCGACGCCTCCTGTTTTTTCTTGGTCAGCTCCTGCACCTCTTGCAGATACACCGCCACTTCCTGTGCAAAGCCGCCGAACTGCAGGGGAATGATTTCAGCCTCCGCCACCCGCAGCAGGATCCTGCCGGCCGTACGCGCTTCAGCGACACCATAGGCCAGACCGGGATCGCCGAATTTCACATAGTGATCGAACGAGTCATAGATGGAGTGATAGACACCGTCGTGCTCGCCTTCGCCACCGTACTCGATGCTCAACGCGGCGATGCCGAGATGCTGAAGAAATGGCGTGAAATCCGTGCCGCCGCCAAGCGGCTCTATCGGCAGATCCGCTGGTGACGCCGCCAGCTTGGCCTTGCGCTTCTGCTCATCGCTTGCATCGGATTCGAGTGCCGCGACCTTCAGCGACGCACGCAGACGCGCATCGACACTCACACCAGTCTGCGGATCCGTCACTCCGCGCGACACTTCGTTCACCAACGCCTGCAACGAATGACTGCCGCCTGCGACCAGAAAGCCGCGCGTGTTGGCATCGGAGTTCAGATACATCACCGCCTTGCGCTGGAGTTCGGCAGCATGTGTTTCAGCCCACTCGGTCGAGCCGAGCAAGCCGGGTTCTTCGCCATCCCAGCTGGCAAACACCAGCGTCCGGCGCGGTCGCCAGCCCTGTTTCAACAATGCGCCGATCGCTTTCGCTTCCGCCATCATCGCCACATGCCCGGACAAGGGATCCCACGCGCCATAATTCCACGCATCACGATGGTTCCCTCGCAGCACCCACTCATCGGGACTGTCGCGTCCGGCAATCGTGGCGGTGACGTTGTGGAGCGTCTTCAGATTCCAGTCCGAAACGATTTTCAGACGGACCTGCGCTGCCCCTGGCCCCAAGTGATAAGTGATCGGCAATCCGCCGCGCCAACTCGATGGCGCCACCGGCCCGGACAGCGCTTCGAGCAGCGGCTGCGCATCGGCATAGGAAATGGGCATGACTGGAATCTTCAGCACCGAGGGGGCTTCAGACACTTTCAGGCGTTGCGCCCCCTTGGTCGCACCGATGCCTGGCGTCAGAGGGTCTCCGGGATAAACCGGCATGTCCGCCACGGAGCCCCGCTGCACGCTCATCGACGGTCGCCACGCGCCGTCGGGATAGATATCGCCCTGGCCGTAGCCGTCGTCTTTTGGATCTGAGTAGATCAGGCAGCCGATCGCGCCGTGTTCGTAGGCAAGCTTGGGTTTCAAGCCACGCCAGCCGCGGCCATAGCGAGCAATGACGATCTTGCCTTTCACGTCGATGCCACGGCGAGCCAGCTCTTTGTAGTCGTCCGGCATGCCGTAGTTCACGTACACCAACGGCCCGGTGACATCGCCGTCGGCGCCATAGACCGCATAAGGCGGCAGCGAGTCCGTGCGCGACGACGTGGCATCGCCGGGAACCACGGGCTCTTTCAAACTGGCGACGAATTTGCGCGGCCCGATCATCTCCAAGGAATGCTCTTTGGGCGTCGGGTACAGCACGTCGAACGTTTCTATCTTCGCGCGCCAGCCCCATTTCTCGAATTGGTCCCGAACCCAGCGGGCATTCTTCAGGTTGTGCGCCGAGCCGACGTGATTCGCTTCGGCCGACATCAACTTCAACCATTCGGTCAGCTCAGCGGGATCGAGCTGCTCATCGAACCGCTGTTCGAGGGCTCGTTGGCTGGCCGCCGCCTCGGCCCGGAAACCGAGCATGGGCCCCGCTGGCTCAGGCTCGCTGCCCGCCGCCCCGACGCCAACCACGACCGATAGCAACGCTGCTGACAACAGCCATCGACAACAACCTTTCATCGTTCCGCCTCCTGAAAGCGTGCCTGGATCCAGTCTGCCCAGCGCCGATAGATATCCCGTTGATGCACGGGATCCTCGGGCCAGTGTCCGGAAATAGGATAGACGATGAATTGGGTCCTGACGCCGTTGTCCTTCAATGCGTGATACAACTTGTACGACTGAGAGATGGTGACGCGGGGATCGCCGCTATTCCCCAGGATCAGCGTCGGCGCTTGGATTCGATGCGCATACGCCATGGGGGACTGCCGCCAATAGTTGGCGGCGTTGTCGTTCAACCAGGGCGAGCCGTTCATGCCATGGCCGGACCAGACGTTCTCATCCGACAAGTTGTACTGATCGAGAAGATCCGTCACCGCCGCGCCCGCCACTGCCGCCCGCCAAACCGGATAGTGAGCAGCCAGCCACACCGTCATGTAGCCACCATACGACCAGCCGGACACCGCCATCCGTTGAGTGTCGACGATGCCTCGTGCCTTGAGCATCTCGACGCCGGCCATGACGTCTCGACCCGGACCATCCCCCGCATCGTTCAGGATGGCGGTTTGAAACTTCATGCCGTTGCTGCCGCTGCCTCGGTAGTTGGGCCGGAACACCAGCCAGCCGTTGGCGGCCAGCAGTTGCGACTGGCCGCCTTCGAAGTCACCCAGCGCCACCGTCGATGCCGACATCGGCCCGCCGTGAACCAGCAGCACCAGCGGATATTTCTTGCCACGCTCGAAGCCAGGCGGATAGTTGAGAACGCCCTGCTGTTCAAAACCATCGAGCGTCCAGCTCACGGTGTCGACCTGCCCCAGATCCAAGGCCGCGAGTGCATCGTTGAAACCCGTCAAACGGTTGGGTTTCGCCTGGATCGATGCCATCACGTACAACTCACGCCCCCGCTGCGGCTCGCTGCCAATAAACACCAGCGCGCCATTTCGGCTCGCGGAAAGCGAGTCCACCTGCGCAATCGCACCGAGATCGACGTGGCGGGGCGAACCTTCCCAAGGCTGTACCCACAACTTGGTGCTGGTCTCCCGCATCGCTGACATCGCCGCCAGCTTTCCGGGCAACCACACGGGCTCAGCCCATAAATCCAGATCGAGCGCGGGTGCCAGGTTGCGGCTCTCACCGCCGGATGCAGCAATCGAATACAAGCCCAGCGGACGGTAGTCAGGCTCGGCACCACGAGGCCGGCCGTAACAAATCACTGTGTCGTCGTAAGGTGGGCTCCACAACCGTTTGACCGCGCTCTCTCCTACCTTGGGAGCAGCGATTACGGTTCGCTGACTGCCATCGCTCAAGTTCAAAATGTTGAGGGATGCGTGCAGATTGGCAGCGAGGTGCGCGCTGGGTTGACTGATGAAGGCGATGGAGCGACCACCCTCCTGCCACTGCAAGCCAGTCACGCTGAACGAGCCGGAAGTCAGACGCTTGGCGGTACCGCTATTCGCGCTGATCAGCCAGAGATGCGACGGGCGCGGCGCCGATGTCGACAGGTACTCGCCCTCGCCCGCTTCGAACGACTTGTTGTGACGTTCCTCGCCCTCACGCGCGATCTCATCATCGACGCTCAGGAAGGCCAGCGATGAGCCATCCGGGCTCCAGCGAAAATCATTGACGCCGCCGCTGGCATTTGTGATCGCGCGTGCCGAGGCATTCGCCGATCCCACTTGCATCACATATATCTGCGATCTTCCATCGCTGGCTGCGTCGAGCCACGCCAATCGATCTCCGCTCGGCGACCATCGCGGCCTGCTCACACCCGTGCGGCCTAGTACGAGGTACTTCTGTGCTCCGGTCTCGACGCTCACCAACAGCAACGAACTGACGTGGCGGTTGTCCACGAAATCCTGTCGCGACGTGACCAGCGCCACTTGCTTGCCATCCGGAGAAATCCTGGCTTCCGAAAGGCCGATCTGCGCATCCAGGTCGGAGAGCGCAAGCGGCCGAGCGATCGCCGTTGGTGAACTTCCCAGAACTAACAGCACAACGCTGAGCCAGCCCAGCAGCACAGCCCGGCAAGGAATTCGATACATCATCCTTCTCCCCGCAGTACTCGACGTTTGCGTTGTTGTTCGCTCAAAGAGTTTCGATACGTCGCGGAGTGTTGCCAGAACAGCAGGCCCAGCACACACCACAGCGATATACATCCCCATTGCATCAGATCGCCGCCGCCAACGAATGCCGTCACCATGGCGCTGATCAACAGACCAATCGACAACGCGACGGCCAGCCTTGGCAATGAGAGTCCGCCCGGCACGCGATACGGCCGCACGATCTGCGGCTGCTCACGTCGCAACTTGATCAATCCCGCGCACACCAAAGAGAACACCACCAACAGTGGGATCGCCGCCATGTCGACGATGGGGCCGAGCGCTTTACGTCCCAACGCCCCCATCGACAGCGCCAGCAATGAAACGGACAACGTTGCACGTACCGGCGACGCGAAGAACGGCAGCGTCGCGCCCGCGTGCGCCATTCCTTGCAAGATGCGAGCGCCCGACAGCAAACATGCATTCCATCCCGTCAATACACCGGCCACACCCGCAACGATGACCAGAGCCGCCAGCCCAGGCTGATGCAGGCCGGTACGGAAAGCTTCGAACACGGGGAGTCCCGCGTGGCCTAGGGCAGCGCGTTCCAGAGAAACGCTTGCGGACACGATAGCGCCGCCGTAGAACAGGAACGCCGCCAGCGTGGCTATGGTCACGACTGTTCCAAGCGCACGCAGCGGTGTGTCGGCTCGTCGATCCCGCACCGCCTGTGGCAACACATCGAATCCAGAGAAAAAGAACGGCGTCACGATGGCGACCGACAATATGCTCAGCCACACACCGGACACCTCGTTAGCGGCGAACAGCGGATCGAGACGCTCTCCTTGACCGAGCCAGGCCGCACCCGCGAACAGGATCAAGCCAATGACGATCTTTGCGATGACGAACGCGTCTTGAAACAATGCGCGTGCGCCGACCCCTCGCAGATTGACGGCAGTGATTGCAATCATTCCGGTCGCTCCGATCAACAGATCGCCCCAGCGAACTGAACCAATTGCTGTGGTGTACGCGATCGAGCCGCCCAGCTGCGGGATCAGCGCCTGAATCAACCACGCCAGCGTGACGAAGTACCAAGCGCAGGTCGCTGCATAGTTGAAGACTAGCAACCATCCCGCCGCAGCCGAGACACGCTCACCAAAAGCCTCAAAGACGTAAGCCATCGAGCCGTTGGCGTCCGGATACATCGTCATCATTTCCGCGAAGCACAGTCCGATCAGCCACATCACCAGCGCGCCGATGCCGAACGCCACCAGTGCACCGATCGGTCCAGCCTCGATCACCCACATCCCGGTCGCGACAATCCAGGCGACACCGATGATCGTGCCGAACAGCACGGTGAACAGCTGAAACAGCCCGAGCCCAGCAGTGGCGGCCGAACTATTCACTGCTTGGCATCAGCCTGCGGATCGAAGCGCCAGAATCTTTCGCGCCTCGCCGATGGTCGCAACCTCGTAGCCGAGGTGCGTCACAATCTCGCCCGCTCGCTCGACCAGTTGACCGTTGGTCGCGAACACACCTCGCTTGAGATAAAGGTTGTCCTCCAAACCTACTCGCACGTGTCCGCCGAGCAGTGCCACCTGCGCCACCATCGGCATCTCGAGCGCACCGATGCCAAGCGCGCCCCACTCCGCATCCGACGGCAGTAAGCTCTTCATGTACTGGACCGTGCCAGTGTCGGCGGGCGCACCCCACAGCACACCAAGCACGAACTGAAACAACGGCGGCCCGTCGATCAAGCCTTCCTTGATCAGCTGATGACCGAACAGAATGTCGCCCGCGGCGAATACCTCCAGCTCCGGCTTGATGCCTAGCTGCTGCATCTGAGTCGCCATCGCGCGCAAGGTACGAGTGGTATTCAAGTAGACGGAGTCGACGCCGCCTTCGCTCTGATTGCTGGTCGTGAGATCCAACGACGCCATGTCCGGCAAACAGTCGCGCATGTGCTCCATTCGCTCCTCGACAGAAGCGATATCGCTCTCGGGCAGCGCGCGACCTTCGTAATCAGGGTCGGGCATGAAATG
>NZ_JAEUPY010000317.1 GCF_016790065.1 Steroidobacter sp. | reverse complement strand
AAGTCCTTCGTGGACCCGACCGCGGTGAACTTCCCAGGTAATTTGACCGGCGTGGTCGGTCCGAACGGTTGCGGCAAGTCCAACATCATCGACGCCGTCCGCTGGGTCATGGGCGAGATTTCGGCCAAGCATTTGCGCGGCGACTCGATGGCGGACGTGGTGTTCAACGGCTCCAGCTCGCGCAAGCCCGTGGGTACCGCCTCGGTGGAGCTGGTGTTCGACAATTCTGACGGCAAGCTGGCCGGCCAGTTCGCCAACTTCAATGAGGTGTCGCTGAAGCGCGTGGTGTCCCGCGATGGCACCTCGGCTTACTTCCTCAACGGCGCACGCTGCCGTCGTAAAGACATCACGCAGCTGTTCCTGGGCACCGGCCTGGGTTCGCGTAGCTACGCCATCATCGAGCAGGGCATGATCGGCCGCGTCATCGAGGCGCGTCCCGAGGAACTGCGCGGCTTCATCGAAGAGGCGGCCGGCATCTCCAAGTACAAGGAGCGTCGCCGCGAGACGGCCAATCGCATCTCCGCCACCAAGGAGAACCTGGAGCGCCTCAACGACGTCCGCGAGGAAGTCGAGAAGCAGTTGCGCCACTTGCAGCGCCAGGCAGCCACTGCCCGTCGCTATCAGACCCTGAAACAGGACGAGCGCAAGCTCACCGCCGAGCTGATCGCCCTGCGCCTGAAGGCCATCGAAACCGATTCGGAGGCCAAAGAAAGCATTCTGCGCGAACGCGATACGGCCATGCAGGCCTTGATCGCCGAGTTGCGCGCCATCGAGTCGACCATCGAAAGCTCGCGTGAGGATTTCACCGAGAAGTCCGAAGCGTTGAACACGGTGCAGGGCCGCTACTACCAGATCGGTTCCGAGATCTCGCGTGCCGAGCAGTCGATCCAGCACAACCGCGAGCTGCGCCAGCGCCAGCGTCAGGATCTGGAACAGACCGAAGACAGCGCCACCGAAGCCAGCACCCACCTGGCCCGTGACCAGAATCAGATCGACGAGTTTCGTAGCGAGCTCGAGCAGCTGGAGCCGGGGCTGGAAGCGGCCCAGGAGCGTCAACTCGCGTCCGCCGATGCGTTGTCGCAGGCCGAAGAGGCCATGCAGGCCTGGCAGGAGCGCTGGGAGGACTTCAATCGCGACTCACGGGCCGCCAGCGAGAAGACCCAGGTCGAGCGCGTGCGTATCGAGCAGTTGGAGCAGCAGCTCAGCGGACTGCAGTCGCGCCGCGAACGCTTGAACTCCGAGCTGAGCCAGCTCGACATGGGCGACTCCGCTGAACGGATCGCCATGCTCGAAGCGCAGCAGGAAGATGCCGCGGCTCAAGGCGAGAACGCGGCCACCCAGCTGCGTGACACGACGGAAGAGCTGCAACGCTTGCGTGAGCGCGAGCGGGAATTGGTCAGCGCCGACGACAACGGCCGTAAACAGCTGCAAGAAGCGCAGGGCAAGTTGATGTCGTTGCAAGCTTTGCAACAGGCCGCGTTGGGCCTGGCGCAAGGCAAGGTTACCGAATGGCTGACGTCCAACTCGCTCGCTGAGCGGCCGCGTCTCGGTCAGCAACTGGTGGTGGAGCAGGGTTGGGAGCGCGCCGTGGAAACGGTGCTCGGCTCGTACCTGGAAGCGGTGTCAGTCGACACCCTCGACGACATCGCGCAGCGGATCGATTCGCTGCAAGTCGGTGCCGTATCGTTCTTCTCTGCCGGTGCCAGCAGCTCCCACAGTGGCGATGGCAACAGCTTGTTGTCTCGCGTGCAGGGCCCGTCCGCGATCTCGGCATTGCTCACTGGCATCGTTGCCGTCGACTCGCTGCCGGAAGCGCTGGAGCGTCGTCACTCACTCGCCGACGGTCAGTCGATCATTACCCGCGATGGCGTGTGGATCGGCCGTGACTGGTTGCGTGTCAGCCGTGACAAAGATGTGCACGCCGGCGTCATCGAGCGTGAAAAGGAAATGGGCGGGCTGCGTGACCGCGTCAGTGCGGCCGAAGAGCAGCGCGAATCCATTCAGACGCAGCTGGCCGAATCCCGCGAGGGCATCGGTTCGCTCGAACAACGCCGCGACCAATTGCAGGGCGAGGTGAATCGTCTGCATCGCTCGCACAGCGAGTTCACTTCGCAAGTGACCGCGTTGCGCGCCAAAGCCGAACAGACCGCCGAGCGTTTGCGCCGAGTCACCGGCGAAATCGAAGAATTGGATAGCGACTACGGCAACCGGACCGAAACCGTCGCCGAAGCGCGTGGCCGCCTGCAGGAAGGCGTCGAAGCGATGGCGCAGTTCGAAGATCAGCGCGTCGATCTCGAACTGCAACGTGACGAACGCCGTCAGGACTTGAGCCACAAACGTTCACAGGCCCAGCAGGATCGCGATGGCGCACAGCAAGTGGCCATCAAAGTGGAGTCGCGCCGCTCGGCGTTGTCGTCCATCACCGCCGGCTTGGATCGTCTGCGAAATCAGTTGGACCAGTTACAACAGCGTCGCGAACGTTTGATTGCACAACTCAGCGAAGGCGAAGCGCCTTTGAATGCTCTGGAAGAGCAGCTGGAAGCGATGCTCGAACAGCGCGTCGAAGTCGAACAGGAGTTGGCGGTGGCGCGCCAGGCATTGGAAACCGCCGAGCATCTGATGCGCACGATGGATCAGCAGCGCATGGATCGCGAGCACGCCATCGAAGAAGCGCGCAACGGCCTCGAAGACATTCGTATGAATGCGCAGGGCTTGAAGGTGCGTCGCGAGACCTTGCAGGAACAGTTCGCGGGCACGCAGCTCGATCTGACCATCGTGTATCAAGAGATGGCGCCGGAAGCCACCGTGGCGACCTGGGAAGAAACCTTGGAAGAGACGTCCGACAAGATCTCACGACTGGGTGCGGTCAACCTCGCGGCCATCGAGGAGTTCCAGGAACAGTCGCAGCGTAAGGAATATCTGGATAGCCAGTTCAAGGATCTGACCGACGCGTTGGAGACCTTGGAAACCGCTATCCAAAAGATCGACAAGGAAACGCGCCAGCGCTTCCAGGATACTTTCGATCGGGTCAATGCCGGTTTGAAGGAACGCTTCCCGCGCCTGTTCGGCGGCGGTCATGCGTACCTGGAGCTGGCCGGCGAGGACATTCTGAACGCCGGCGTGTCGATCATGGCGCGCCCGCCGGGCAAGCGAAACAGCACCATCAATCAGCTGTCGGGCGGCGAAAAGGCGCTGACCGCAGTGGCCTTGGTGTTCTCGATTTTCGAATTGAATCCGGCCCCGTTCTGTTTGCTGGACGAGGTGGACGCGCCGCTCGACGAAGCCAACGTCGGCCGCTTCTGCAACACCGTCAAGGAAATGTCCGAGCGCGTGCAGTTCATT
>NZ_JAEUPY010000125.1 GCF_016790065.1 Steroidobacter sp. | reverse complement strand
CGGAGAAGGTCTCGTCAACCCAACGACTCCGTGAAACATCCGCCGCGATATTCGAGCCTTTGGTCAGCGCGTTCATCGTGCTCGTGCTGGTGGCTTTCTTGCTGGGGCAACGTGAGGATTTGCGCGATCGTTTTATCCGGCTGATCGGTGCGGGCAACGTCACCATGACGACGCGACTCATGAACGAAGCTGCGTTCCGCGTCAGCCAGTTCCTGGTCTGGCAAACGCTCATCAACATTGTGTTCGGCACCTTGGTGGGGTTGGGCCTGTATTGGATCGGCGTGCCCTATGCAGCCTTGTGGGGCGGAATCACCGCAGTCCTGCGCTTCGTGCCGTACGTGGGCTCGGCGTTGTCGGCGTTGATGCCGGCGGCGCTGGTCTTTGCGATTTCGCCAGGCTGGACCCAGACGCTACAAACGTTGGCGTTGTTCCTGACGCTCGACTTGATCACGGCGTACTTCGTCGAGCCGGTGGTGTTTGGTTATCGCACCGGCGTGTCGTCGTTCGCGCTGTTGATCTCGGCGTTGTTTTGGATCTGGGTGTGGGGCCCGGCCGGCTTGTTGCTGGCGACGCCGCTGACGGTGTGTATCGCCGTGCTAGGCCGGCACGTGCGTTCGCTGCGTTTCCTGGCCATCATTTTCGCCGACGAGCCGGCGTTGATGCCGCACGTTCGTTTCTATCAACGCTTGCTGGCACGCGATGAAGATGAAGCCGGTTCGCTGGTGAATCGCAAGCTACACGAGCTCGGTCCCGTCAGTGTCATCGATCAAATCTTGATGCCTGCTGTGACGCTGGTGCTCCAGCATCGCGAACAGAACGAGATCAGCGAGGACGACGCGGCGTTTGTCTTGGACATGATCGCCGAGACTTTGCAGCAGCTACCGGCAGCGCCGAGCTCATCAGAGCCGAGTGCCAGCATAGTCGGCGTGACCGTGCGTGCGCCGGCGGATGAGCTGGTGCTGGAAATGCTACGTAAGGCTTATGGGCACGAGCGCATCGCGTTGATGCCGCCGGAACTTTCTGGGGAAGAGGCGGTGCGTGCTGCGATTCGTCAGGCACCGACGATGATTTGTATCGCGGCGGCGGCGACGACGCGAGGTTCGGAGTTGCGCAATTACTGTCGTCGGATTCGTAGCGCATTGCCGGATAGCCGGATTCTCGTGTTACGCCCGCCGCTGGTCGACGACGAGGCGCCGCCCTCGCTGGAACGTTTCCGGGAAGCCGGTGCGGATTGTCTGGCGATAGCGGCCAAGGATGCGATCGTGGCCATCGACAGGTTGCAACCGAAGGCCGCAGAGAAAGACACAGGGCCTGCCAAGAAACCGCACGCGATTTCGGCCAGCGCCTGAGCGCTCGACTGGAATTCTCAGTTGCCGCCGTCAGTCAGGCCGAGCACAGCCGATTCGCTCAACGGCGCGATCCGCGCCAGCCAACCATCGACCTTTTGCGGCTCGCCGGTCTTGAGCCACGAGAACACCACGTTGTGCCACAGAATGCGCTGCACGTAATTGCGGGTCTCGTTATAGGGAATGTTTTCCACCCACACATCCGGATCGAGGGCTTCGGCAGGCATCCAACGTGCGGCTGCATTCGGCCCGGCGTTGTAACCGGCCAGCGCCACCAGCGTTTGACCGTTGAAGCGATCCATCAGCGAGCGCAGGTTCGCGGCGCCCAGCGGCACGTTGATTCCCGGATCGAACAGATCGGTGGGCGAGGGCTTCGGGCGATTCCATTTGCTGGCAGTACGCCGCGCCGTTTCAGGCAGCATTTGGAGCAGGCCGCGTGCCCCGGCTGAGGAGAGCGCGTCACGCCGATACAGACTTTCCTGGCGCATGACGCCGTAAATGATTTGCGGCGAGATCGATGTGAGCTTGGCCGCGGACAACACTTCGGCGTCATACGGTTGCGGATATAGCAGTTCGTAGTCGTTGAAGACTTTCTGTTGGCTCGCGGTGGCGATGGCCTGCTCATACCAACCCCAGCGCGCGGCCAGGTGAATGGACTGCGAACGTGCCGACTCCATCAATTGCTCGAAGCCGAACGACCATTCGGTGGTCGCCAGATTGCGCAGGTCGCTCGACAGCAGTTCGCGAGCGCGCACCATCGGCGGCAGCTGTTCCATGCGCTCGACTTGCGCCTGATCCAGCACCAGCTTTTCCAGATGTGGCGCCACTGGCCGGTCGAGCCGTGCGCCGGCCATGATGGAATAGAAGTTGTCGTCGAGCAGCACCGATTCGTACAACTGGCGAGCCAGTTTCGGGTCGCCATTCTTTTCGGTGGCACGTGCCGTCCAGTAACGCCAGCGTGCCAGCGAGCGCTGCTGATCCGGCATGGCGGCGATGATGTTGCCGGCCAGTTTCCAATCGCCCGCCCAGAGTGCCGCGCGTGTATGCCACTCGCGAGCGACGTCGTCGAAGTCTTTGGGCTGGACTTGTTTGAAGTAGCTGAGCGCCTGCGGACGTCGATCCCAGGACAGGCCGAGCGCCAACGCCAAGGCATACGGGCTGGCAGTCTCTTCGGTCAGCTTGCGAGCGCGTACCAAGCTGTCATAGCGACGCATCGCTCCGTCGCGGTCGGTGCGTGCGAGCCGTGACCAGCCGGCGAGCTGTGCTTTGGGATCGACTTCCAGAGCGGGCGAGGCGATCAGCGCG
>NZ_JAEUPY010000259.1 GCF_016790065.1 Steroidobacter sp. | reverse complement strand
CCAACCGAGGAGCGTCGAAGCCCGCGACATTGGCTGGATAGCCCGGCCGCAGGCCCTTGAGGATGCGAGGCAGATCCGGCAATTCACCGGCGCCGAACACCTGCGGATGACTGGCCAGGATCTGTTCGGTCAGCGTGGTGCCGGAACGCGGCATGCCGACGATGAAAATCGGTTGTTGCGAATCACTGCCCTGCGGGCGCACCTGCTCGAACCACTCGCGCGAAAACATCGCCATGGTGCGATCGAACTGTTCCGAGATACGCCGGACATTGAAGCCGGCGCCGCGCTGGCCGACCAGTCGTTTGGCGCTCAGGAAATGCTCGAACGCTGATTCGTAACGTTGCTCGCGATCGTAGTGCTTGCCCAGCCCACTATGCAGCTTGATACGTTCTTCATCGGTCGTATCCGCGCTGGCCAGCAACTCCTGTGCATCTGTGACCAGCGCCTGACTCGGTTCATAAGAACGTATCGCGATCAGATTAGCGACTGCGCTGGCATGCCGCGGCCGCAGGGCCAGCACCTCTTGATAATGCTCGATGGCCGCGTCGAACTGTCCTCGCTGCTCCAACAACACAGCCAGATTCCGGCGTGATCGAACATGGCTGGGATTGATCGCCAAGGCGCGCTGATACATCGCCAGGGCCGCGTCGGCGTCCCGCTCTTCGTTGAGCAGATTGGCCAGGTTGTAAGCTGCGTCGACTGAATCGGGAGCCAACTCGAGCGCACGGCGATACAAATCCGTGGCACGTTGCGGATCACGCACGCGCACGGCGTTGGCCAGGTTGTTGAGCGAATCCCCATGTCGCGGATCGATTTGCACGGCCGCCTCGAAACAGGCGAGCGCCGCGTCCTTGTTCTTCAATGCGATCCAGACCTGACCCAAATGATTGTGGGTGCGTGGGTCGTCGGGCTCGATCGCGATCGAGCGTTGCAGTAAACGCAACGCCTGTTGGGAATGGCCGGTTTGCTGAGCGATCAACCCCAGGTAATGCAATGCCCGTGCATGGTCGGGGAACTGTTTGAGCACTTCGCGATAGGTCGCGTAAGCCAGCTCCAGTTCACCCTGTTTGTGGCGCGCAAAGACGCTCTCGACCTGCTGATCCGCTTCGCTTCGCGACATGACGGTACTCACGACCACTCCTCGACTGGACGCTTCTCGCAATACTCTATTAGAGTTTGCCCATGCTGATCGATGAATCCACCTGCCCTCTCGGCGAATACGACTGTAGCGAACTCACCGAGCGAGTGTTGGCGCTGGATGAGAGCGTCTGGCATCGTGACCAGCGGCGTCAGCAAGACTATGACGTACACGCGCAGACGCAATCTCTGATCCTGTTGTTTTGTACCGGCTGGCCGGAAGTATCCGTCGCCCGCGCCGAGGGCTGGGACCTGCTCGCCGAAGCGGCGGTGCCGGTCATGGATAAAATCATCGCCGACCACTACACGCAGGGTGGAACTGTCATCAGGGCAATGATGGCGCGCCTGCCGCCGGGTGGAAGGATCGCGCGTCATCGCGATTCGCATCCCTCGTTCGCCGTCGCGCATCGAGTGCATGTGCCGCTGCAAACCAATCCGAATGTGGAATTCATCGTCGGCAAGGAGACGGTGCCACCGCGCACGCACTTCGCGTTCGAGTTGAACAATCGGGTCGAACACCAGGTGTTCAACCGCGGCACCGCGCATCGCATTCATTTCATTTTCGACTATGCGCCGCCGCGCGCAGCGTGACCTGACATCATGAATCGCTTCCCACTGCTGCTGGCATCGTCGGTGGTTCGCGGCAGCCGGCTGGGTCAGAGCCACGGCGGCTTGTTCTTGATCGACATGGCTCTGGGCAAGGTCGAACAGAAACTCGACTGGAACAGCACGGACATCGACGTGAGCGGCCGCGGCG
>NZ_JAEUPY010000120.1 GCF_016790065.1 Steroidobacter sp. | reverse complement strand
CCATGCACTGGGAAATGCAGCTGCTGGCCCAAGGTGGCATGAGCAATCACCGGATCTTGCGAGCCGCCACCTTGAACGGTGCCAAGACTTTGGGCTTCGACAAACAACTGGGTTCGTTGGAAGCCGGCAAGTTGGCCGATTTGATCGTGCTCGACCGCAATCCGCTGGAGGACATTCGCAATAGCAACTCGGTGCGCTACACGGTGCTCAACGGCCGGCTTTACGACTCGGCCAGCATGGATGAAATCGGCAACCATCCCCGTCCACGAGGGCGCTTCTATTGGGAGATGGACGATTACAAAGGCATCGACTGGAACTCGGCGTGGTCGGGGAAGTGAGCATCATGAAAACTCCAATCACTCACGGCATTCTCGCCTCGCTCTGTGCTTTGGTCGCCACGGTGCCGGCGTTCGCGCAAACCGCTTGGAACATCGAGAACACCGGTCAACCGTCGTACGACGTTGAGTTTCCGCTCAGCGAAGGCACTTGGATGAGCGTCGCCGTCAGTCCTGACGGCCGCACGCTCGCGTTCGATTTGCTGGGCGATATCTATGCGATGCCGGCAGCGGGCGGCGAAGCCAAGCTGCTGCTCGGTGGCGCGGCCATGCAACGCAATCCGCGCTTCAGTCCAGATGGCAAGCAGCTGCTGTACATCAGCGATGGCGGCGGCAGCGACAATTTCTGGATCGCCAACGCCGATGGCTCGAATGCACGACAGGTCACCAAAGAAACTGTTCGATTGCTGAGCACGCCGACGTGGAACGGCGACGGCACGTTGATCGCCGGCGCGCTGCAGTTCGCCACCGAAGACAAGCATCACGCCGCCGAGCTGCGGATCTACGATCTGCGTGGCGGCGGTGGGCGAGTGCTCGTGCCGGCGCCGGCCAATGACGAGCCTGTCAACGAGCCGCAGTTCTCACGCGACGGCCGCTATGTCTACTACACCGAGAAGGCGACGTCGCCGAGCAAGTCTCGCGTCTACGTCGATGCGAATCACAGCAACCTCGCGGTGATGCGCCGGGATCTTGCCAGTGGCGAGACTCAGCAGATGATTCGCGGCTTCGGTAGCGCCATCGCTCCGCAGTTGTCGCCGAACGATCAGCGCATCGCCTTCGTCCGCCGCGTGCGAGAGAAGACGGTGCTGTTCGTCTACGACGTGGCTACAGGTAAAGAACTGCCCGTGTTCGAAGGGCTGGATCGCGACGAGCAGGCCGACTATAGCTGGATCGATGGCTACTACCCTCAATACAGCTGGTTTCCCGACAATCGTCATGTCGCCATCTGGGGCAAGGGCAAGCTCTGGAACATCGACATGGATACGGGGGCGGCCAAGGAGATTCCGTTCAGCGTGCGTTCGCGCCACAAGATCACGGTGCCGCCGCGGTTTACTCATGACCTCGCGCCCAAATCGATCACGGTGCGCGCGATTCGTCAGCTCGCCTATTCGCCCGATGACAAAGTGGCGGTGTTCAACGCGCTCGGCCGATTGTGGCGTAAGGAAGGCGATGCCAAGCCCGCGCGCCTTACTCGTGCCAGCACGTTCGAGTTCGAGCCGGCGTTTTCGCGCGACGGTCGCAAAGTCGCGTATGTGGATTGGAACGACGAGACCGGCAGTCGGTTGATGGTGGTCGGTTCGCAGGGCGGTGCTCCCAAGACGCTCTTCAGCACCACCGGCGTGTTACGCACGCCGTCGTTCTCGCCCGATGGCACTCGCATCGTGTTCAAGATCGATGAGGGAGATCGTTGTCTCGGCGGTCGCGAGTCGCGCGTCGGTTTGTATTGGATTAGCGCTAATGGCGGCGAAGCGAACTACATCGCCGCTCCGGGCGACGCTCCCATGTTTTCGCCTGATGGCCAGCGGATCTATTACGCGTCCAAGAACTACATTAATCATGCGATGGTGGCGGCGCTGGAAAGCGTCAACCTGCAAGGGTTCGATCAGCGCGTGCATGCCAAGACCTTGGATGCGGATACCTCAGAGCCTCGCATCAGCCCGGATCTGCAGTGGGTCGCGTTTCGTCATCGTCAGCAGTACTACGTGACTCGCTACCGTGAGACGGGCGTTCCAGTGACATTGACGCCGGAGCACGATGGCGCGAATCCCGTGGTGCGAGTCAGCGATATCGGCGGCTATGCGTTGCAGTGGTCGGCGGACTCGAAGCGACTGCATTGGGCGGTGGGCGATCAGTTCGTCACTGCGTCCGTCGAAGAGGCTGCACGTGCAGACGCGAGCCCGAAGTTACAGCGCGTGGCCGCAGGGTTAGAGGCGCCAGTCGATCTGCCTGAGGGCGACGTGGCATTCACCAACGGCCGCGTCATCACCATGAATGGCGATCAGGTCATCGAGCGCGGCACTGTGATCGTGCGTGGCAATCGCATCGTTGCGGTCGGCGCGGCCGATGCCGTGGCAGTGCCGGCCGGTGCGAAGGTCATCGACGTTGCGGGTAAGACGGTGATGCCTGGTTTGTTCGACATGCACGGGCACATCAACAATTGTTACTACACGTCGTCTGGTTTGATGCCGCAGCGTCAATCGGCGCGCTACGCCGATCTGGCGTTCGGCGTTACTACCAACTACGACCCGTATAGTCTCGAACTGCCGGCCTATACCCAGACCGAGATGACGTTGACCGGCGATATGGTCGGGCCGCGTTCCATCGAGTCGGGCCTGATTGCGTTCGGTCGCATCGCCAAGGTGGATAGCGGTTACGTGCCTATCTTCAGTTACAAAGATGCGCAGGATTTCATGGCGCGCAAGAAGGCGCTCGGCGGCACCATCGTGAAGAGCTATCGCCAGCCCATGCGCAGTCAGCGACAAATGCTGATCAAGGCGGGCCGCGAGGCGGGTGTGATGGTGGACGTGGAAGGCGAGAGCAATTTCTATCTCGACCTCACAGCTGTCATCGACGGCAACACCAATCAGCAGCACAACCTGCCGGTGGCCAATTACTACGACGATGTGGTGCAGCTGTTCAAACATGGCCAGACGCCGCACACGCCGACGCTCATCGTGCTCAACGGCGAATTGTTGGGTGAGAACTTCATCATTCAGAAGCAGCGCGTTTGGGAAGACCCGAAGGTGCGCACCTTCGTGCAGGTGGTGACCAGCGGCTACAGCCCCGTAGGCACGCCGCATTATGGGCCGCCTCACGTGCGAGGAATGATGTCCATCAATGTCGCCGATGAGCTGTGGGATGTGGGTTTCCGCTCGGTGTCACGCTCAGTGAAGAAGCTCGATGACGCCGGTGTCATCGTCAACGCGGGATCGCATGGCCACGTCATCGGGTTGTCGTTGCATTGGGAGATGTGGCTGCTCTCCCAAGGCGGCATGAGCAACATGAGCGTGCTGCGTTCGGCAACGCTCAATGGCGCCCGGACGCATGGTCTGGAAAAGCAGCTGGGCTCGCTCGAGCCGGGCAAGCTCGCCGACCTGATCGTGCTGGACAAGAATCCGCTCGAAGACATCCAGAACAGCAACAGCGTGCGCTACACCATGGTCAACGGCCGTCTGTACGACGCCAACACCATGAACGAGATCGGCAATTACGCTAAGCCGCGCGGCAAGTTTTTC
>NZ_JAEUPY010000119.1 GCF_016790065.1 Steroidobacter sp. | reverse complement strand
GGAACTCTCAACAGCTCCATGTAGACTTCCTGCGCCAGATCGTCGACATCCTGAGCGCAGCCGCGATAACGCAGCAGATAGCGCAACAGCGCTCCGCCGTAGCGTTGTCGCACGAGTCCGGCTAGCTCAGCGCTGTCGCGTGACGCTGCCGTCAGTGTTGGTTTGATCGCCATGAAGCGTCGCTGTGCCCTGGGCGGACCTATACCCCATAAGGGGAACGCAGCCCTGCAAAAGGGGTACTAGTACCCCGTTTATAGCGCACCGGGCCCCCTACAGGGCGAGAACACACAACCATGGGGCGGGTATGAAGACTTGGCGATTCGATGCGATCAACATGGCGCTGGGTCTGGCAGTGGGCGCGTTTGTCGTCGGCGGTGCTTGCGTCGTCAGCGCCTCGGCGTATGCCGAGCAGGCGCAGGCCAGAGTCAGCTTGAACATCCCGGCGCAGTCGTTGGGATCCGCGCTCACCGAATTCGCCAAGCAATCCGGTTTGCAGATCATGTTGTACGCGGATCTGAGTGCTGGTTTGACTGCGCCGCCTGTGGTCGGCAGCTATCTGCCGGCCGACGCGCTCACTCTGCTGCTGCGGCAGACCGATCTCAGTTACGAGTACATCAATGCCAGAACGGTGGCGATTCGCAAGGCGCGGTCGCAGGCTGCGATCCGCGAGGTTTCGCATACCGCTGCCGGTGTCACCGCCAGCAATGCGGCTGAAGGCCGTGCTCAGCCTGGCGTCGTCGAGGCTCAGCCGCTGGACGAGTTGCAAGTCGTCACGGTGACCGCGACTGCTCTGGGTGCGCTCGGCGAACGGGCGGAGCTCGATACGCCGTTCTCGATGAGCGTGTCCACCGAAGAAGATATCCGGCGCCGTCAGGCCGGCTCTTTATATGAAGTGCTGGGCGGCGATGCCGCGTCGGCTCCCAGTGGCGATGTCTATGGGCCGTGGGGTTCGGAGTTGAGTGTGCGCGGCCTGCCGCTGGATCTGAACAACAACGTCAAGATCAACGGCCTGCCGTTGCAGGTCTTCGGCGTGCAATTGCCGGTCGAGGCGTTCGAGCAAGTCGAGTTGTTGAAGGGCTTGGCGGGCTTCATGTATGGCTTCTCGCAGCCCGGCGGTATCGTCAACTACACGACCAAGAAGCCCACCGACCAGTCGCTGCTGAGCTTCGACGCCGGCTACCGAAGCGGCAGCATCTTTTCGCAACACGTCGATGTCGGCGGTCCCATCGGCGAACGCTTTGGATATCGCGCCAATCTATCTAATGCGCGCGGCAGTGCTTATGGCGATGCGCGGGTCGATCAACAGGCCGCGGCGTTGTCGCTGGAAAGTAATCTCACGTCGTCGCTGACCTTGACCGCCGATCTGCTCTATCAGGATCGGGAGATTCGCCAACCGACTCCGTATTTCAAACTCACCTATCCGGAAGATGGGTCGCTGGTACGGTTGCCGCGAGCCGTGAGCGCCGATCGTGTGGTCGCTTCACCGGACTCGTACAACGATAACGAGTTCTACTTGCTGACCGCCGGGCTGCGCTGGCAGATCGCCGAGAACTGGAATGCGAAAGTGGATGTAGGCAACACACGTAATCGTTTTCGTGTGGCCCAGGAGTACAACTATTTTTTGAATCCGCAGGGCGACTATCGATCTACTACCTGGGACGGATTGAATATTTATGACTATCGTCAGGCGCAAGCCACACTCAGCGGCAGCTTCCAAACCGGCGTGCTCAGCCATGAGGTCACGGTGGGTGCCAGTTGGTACGACAACGATATCGATTTCATGATCAACGCGCGGTTCGGCGGCAACAGCCATACCAGTAATCTGTATGCGCCAACCCGGCTGCAATGGCTGGTCGGCCCGCGACGCGACGGGATGCAAACCTATCGCTGGGCCGAAGAAACTCAGACGGCGGTATTCGCCAGCGACACCATCGGCCTCGGCGAGCATTGGTCGGTGCTGGCCGGACTGCGCCACAATCGCTACGAGCGTGACAGCTTCCGTGCCAACGGCACGCTGAATGCTTCGTACCGGACCAGTCCAAGCACTCCCACCCTGGCGGTGATGTTCAAGCCCAACGGCGCCAGTACTTTGTATCTGAGCTACGTCGAGGCACTCGAGCAGGGGTCGACCGTCAGCGTGCTCAGCGATTACGCCAATGCCGGCGAGTTGTTGCCAGCGTTGAAGAGCAAACAGTACGAAGCTGGAGTAAAAATCGCGCGTCGCCAAGTACGCGCGTCTGCCGCAGTATTCCGCATCGAGCGGGGCGCCGAGTACGGCAAATACATCGGCACAGATCTCTACTACACTCAGGACGGCGTGATTCGCCACGACGGTATCGAGTTGGACGGGCAGGTGGATCTCGGCAATTGGACGGTGGGAGCCAGCACCATGTGGCTCGACGCGGCTTACCATGAAGCCGAAGCGGTACTCAAAGGCCGGCGAGTTACCGGAGCGGCGCGGTTCGGTGCGGCATTGACTGCTAGCTATCGAGTGCCTGCGTTGCCGGATCTGAATTTTCACCTCGATGCTCAACACCGGGCCGCCGTGCCGGTGGATAACAACTGGACCGCGGACAGCGTCGTCGACGTGTCCTTGCCATCAGTCACGGTGTTGAACTTGGGCGCCAGCTACGACGCCGCTTGGAACGACAAGGCGCTCACCTTGCGAGCCCGGGTCAACAATCTCACAGGTAAGGACTACTGGTTGGGCGGCGGCGATGCCATAGTAGTGGCTCCACCGCGGACGCTGATCGTGAGCGTCGAGGTTCGTCTGTAGGTTTCAAGCGATGCTTCAACGCCTGTGCAAATGGTCCTGGTTCGCCGCTGGCATTCTGCAATTGCAGATTGCCGCGGCGGCCGTCACTCCTGCTACTGATGGATCGGCGAGCGAGTTGGTGGTGTTGCC
>NZ_JAEUPY010000182.1 GCF_016790065.1 Steroidobacter sp. | reverse complement strand
CCGGCGCCCGGCCGAGTGAACCGCGGCTGGGTTGGTTATCTATAGCGTTGCCTAATGCCCCGACGCCAAATTGAATTGGCCGCCTGAAGCGGCCGGCGTCACACTCGATAGGCGATGGGGGAGCAATGGAGGTCGTATGTCAGTAGTGGTCCGGAAAATTCAGCGAGCCGAGCGTAGCGCCATCGACGGCCTGGCCGAGTGCGGAGTCGCAACCGTGCACGAGGCGCAAGGCCGCACGGGTTTACTGGCAGCTTTCATGCGTCCCATTTATTCCGGTGCGCGCATCGCTGGCCCCGCAGTCACGGTGAGCATTCCGCCCGGCGACAATTGGATGATTCATGTCGCGGTGGAGCAGTGTGCCGAGGGCGACATTCTGGTGGTCTCGCCGACATCGCCTTGTGACACCGGCTATTTCGGCGAACTGTTGGCCTGCTCGTTGATGGCTCGCGGCGTGCGTGGCTTGATCATCGAAGCTGGCGTCCGTGACGTTAAAGATCTCACCGCGATCGGCTTTCCGGTTTGGTCGCGCTATGTGTCTGCTCAGGGCACGGTGAAAGAAACATTGGGTAGCGTGAACGTGCCGGTGGTGTGCGCAGGTGCTGCGATCAATCCGGGTGACGTGATCGTCGCCGATGACGACGGCGTGTGTGTCGTGCCTCGCGAGAAGGCTGCGAGCGTGCTGGCGCAATCGATCGAGCGTGAAAAGAAAGAAGCGGTGGTGCGTGCCCGACTGAAGGCCGGCGAGCTGGGCCTGGATGTTTACAACATGCGCCAGCGCCTGGCCGACAAAGGCCTGAAGTACGTCGACTCATTGAGCTGATCGCCATGCTCAAGTCCATTCCTTGCACCTTGATGCGCGGTGGCACCTCGAAGGGGTTGTACTTCAACGAGGCCGATCTGCCCGCGGAGCGAGAGCTGCGAGATCGCGTATTGCTGGCTGCGATGGGCTCGCCCGACGTGCGACAGATCGACGGTGTCGGCGGCGCGCATCCGCTGACCAGCAAGGTCGCGGTGATTCGTAAATCGACCGTATCGCACGCCGATGTCGACTATCTGTTTCTGCAGGTTGTGGTCGACAAAGCCGAAGTCAGCGATAGCCAGAACTGCGGCAACATCCTCGCGGGTGTCGGTCCGTGGGCGGTCGAGAATGGGCTGGTTCCTATCGCAGGCGACGTTACGCCCGTACGCATTCACATGCTGAACACCGCGAGCATCGCCGTTGCTTACGTGCCTACGCCGAATGGAGCGGTCGAGTACGAAGGCAACGCGCGTATCGACGGTGTGCCGGGTACCGCCGCGGCTATCCCGCTGGAGTTTTTGGACGTCGCTGGCTCGAGCTGTGGCTCGCTGCTGCCGACTGGCAATGCCGTCGATGAGATCAACGGTGTGTCCGTTACGTGTATCGACAACGGCATGCCTGTCGTGGTGCTGCGCGCCGAGGACTTCGGCCTGAGAGGCGACGAGGCTCCGGAGCAGCTCGAGAAAAATGCAGACCTGAAGTCGCGCATCGAGGCCATTCGTTTGGCGGTCGGACCCAAGATGAATCTGGGCGACGTCACCAGGAAGACGGTGCCGAAAATGTGTCTGGTGTCGCCGCCTCGCCAGGGCGGTGCGATCTCGACGCGAACCTTCATTCCTCACCGAGTGCATGAATCCATCGGCGTTCTCGGCGCGGTGAGTGTGGCGACCGCATGTGTGACGCCGGGCTCGGTAGCGGCCGAGGTGGCGAAGCTGAGTGGCGACCAGGGTGAGCAGCGAATCGAAGTCGAGCATCCGACCGGGTTCTTCACCGTCGACATCGACGTCACGGTCGAGGACGGCAAGGTTGATGTGCGTCGCTCGGCGCTGTTGCGCACGGCTCGCAAGTTGATGAAGGGCGAAGTGTTCGTTCCTGGTCGCGTGTGGAGCGGGACGTGAGCAGTATCAAGCGAGTTTGTTTGCTGGGTTTCGGCGAAGTGGGGCAGACGCTCGCCGCCGATTTCCAAGCAGCGGGAGTGACTCAGCTCACCGCCTTCGATGTGTTGTTCAAGGATCCCGAGAGCGCTTGCTCGCGCGCTGCTGCTAAAGCAGGTGTGCACGCTGCGAGCAGTGCTGGCGAAGCTGTTACCGACGCCGACCTGATCGTGAGTGCAGTTACAGCAGCGCAAGATGTCGCTGCTGCGCGTTCCGTTGTCGACTCGATCCGACGCGATGCCTTCTTCCTTGATGTGAACTCGGTGTCGCCCAGCGTGAAAGTGCAGTCGTCGGAACTCATTGGCGCGGCTGGCGGGCGCTACGTCGAAGCGGCCATCATGTCGCCCATCTTCCCGAAGCGGGCCGCTTCGCCCATCTTGCTGGGTGGCAAACATGCGGCGGCTTTCCAGCCGTTGGGTCAGCAGCTGGGTTTCACCGGAACGCAGGTGTTCTCGGATGAAGTTGGCCGGGCCTCGGCCGCGAAGATGTGTCGCAGTGTGATGATCAAGGGCATGGAGGCGTTGCTGACCGAGTCCTTGCTGGCCGCTCGTCACTATGGCGTCGAGTCCACGGTGATCGATTCGTTACGGAATCTGTTTCCCGCGGCCGACTGGAGTTCGTTGGCTCGCTACATGATCTCTCGTTCGCTGATCCATGGCCGTCGTCGCGCCGAAGAGATGCGCGAAGTCGCGCAGACGGTGACCGAAGCGGGACTGCAACCTCATATGAGTGCCGCCTGCGTGCAGCGCCAGGATTGGGCTGCCGGCTTTCGCGAGTCGGCCTCGATCGATGAACTGGACGCGATGCTCGACGCAGTGCTGGCCGGCGCCAAGGCGGAGAAAATCCAATGCTGATTATCGATTGTCACGGTCATTACACGACCGCCCCGGATGCTCACCAGAAGTTTCGCGATCAGCAGATGGCGAAGCTCAAGGATCCATTGGCGCCGACGCCCACGCCGACGCGCATCAGCGACGATGAGATTCGCGAGACCATCGAAAAGAATCAGCTGAAGCTGCAGAAGGAGCGGGGAGCCGACATCACTGTCTTCTCGCCGCGCGCTTCTGCCATGGCGCATCACGTGGGCGATGAAGAAGTGTCGCAGGCGTGGACCCGTGCCTGTAACGATCTGATCAAACGCGTGGTCGATCTGTACCCGGAAAACTTCGTCGGTGTGTGCCAGCTGCCGCAATCGCCTGGCGTGCCGATTTCGCATTCGGTGCGTGAGTTGGAGCGCTCGGTGCGCGAGCTGGGTTTCATCGGCTGCAACTTGAATCCCGATCCATCGGGTGGTCATTGGACCGCGCCGCCGTTGACCGACAAGCATTGGTATCCGTTCTACGAGAAGATGGTCGAGCTGGACGTACCGGCCATGATTCATGTGTCGGCGTCGTGTAACCCCAATTTCCACGCCACTGGTGCGCACTACATCAATGCCGACACCACGGCGTTCATGCAGTTCATCGAAGGCAACTTGTTCAAGGACTTTCCGGCCCTGCGCTTCATCATTCCTCACGGCGGCGGCGCGGTGCCGTATCACTGGGGTCGCTATCGCGGCTTGGCGGACATGCTGAAGCGACCGCCACTGCCTGAGCACGTGATGAAGAACGTGTTCTTCGACACTTGCGTGTATCACCAGCCCGGCATCGATTTGCTGGTCAAGGTCATCGATATCGACAACATCCTGTTCGGCTCGGAAATGGTCGGCGCGGTGCGTGGCATCGATCCGCAGACCGGCAACTACTTCGACGACACCAAGCGTTACATCGATGCGCTGAGCATCTCAGCGGCCGACAAGCAGCGCATCTTCGAGGGCAATGCCCGTCGGGTGTTCCCGCGTCTGGACGCAATCCTCAAAGCTCGAGGCCAATAGGCGATATCGTATGGCAGCGTTTCAGATGGATCGTGATTGGTTGGTGTTTCATCCGTCGCCCAGCAAGCCGACCTTCCGTCCGCCGGCGGGCGCAGTGGATGCACACTGTCATGTGTTCGGCCCGGGCGATGTGTTTCCTTACGCGCCGGAGCGCAAGTACACGCCGTGCGACGCGCCCAAGGAAAAGCTATGGGAACTGCGTGATTATCTCGGCTTCGAGCGCAATGTGATCGTGCAGGCGACTTGCCATGGTGCCGACAATCGAGCGCTGGTGGATGCGCTGAAGGCGTCCAACGGCCGTGCACGCGGTGTTGCGACGGTGAAGCATGATGTGACGGACGCGGAGCTGCAGGAACTGCATGCCGCGGGTGTTCGCGGTGTTCGCTTCAACTTTGTAAAGCGCCTGGTCGACACCACGCCACGCGACGTGCTGCTGTCCATCGCCCAACGCATCAAACCGATGGGCTGGCACATCGTGATTTATTTCGAAGCTCAGGAACTGCCCGAGCTGTACGAATTCTTCACGTCGCTGCCGACGACAGTCGTGGTGGATCACATGGGTCGACCCGATGTGACCAAGCCGGTCGACGGTCCTGAGTTCGACTTGTTCATCAAGTTGCTGGCGGAGAACGGCAACTTCTGGTCCAAGGTGAGCTGCCCGGAGCGTTTGTCCAAGAGCGGGCCGGATGCTTACGAGGATGTGGTGCCGTTTGCCCGGCGCGTGGTCGAGACTTTTCCGGACCGCGTGCTGTGGGGCACCGATTGGCCGCACCCGAACATGAAGTCGCACATGCCGGACGACGGCAAGCTGGTGGATTTCATTCCGCGCATCGCGCGCACGTCCGAGCTGCAGCGTAAGCTGTTGGTCGATAATCCCCTGGCTCTGTACTGGAGTCGCTGATATGGCTTTGGATAAACCGTACAAAGACATTCCCGGCACCACCATTTTCGATGCCGACCTGGCGCGCAAGGGCTATCACCTCAACCAGTTCTGCATGTCGCTGATGAAGGCCGAGAACCGCGAACGTTTCAAAGCCAACGAGCGCGCGTATCTGGACGAATGGCCAATGAGCGAGGATCAAAAGTTGGCCGTGATGGCGCGCGATTTGAATCGTTGTATCGAGCTGGGCGGCAACATCTACTTCCTGGCCAAGATCGGCGCCACCGACGGCAGGAGCTTCCAGTTCATGGCGGCCAGCATGACCGGCATGACTCAAGAGGAGTACGCCAAGATGATGTTACAAGGTGGGCGTGCCGTCGGCAGTCCGTTACGAACTCCTGGGAAGGATTGAACCATGGCCAAGGTCACTGCCAGTGTTTACACATCGCACGTGCCGGCCATCGGCGCGGCGCTCGATCTGGGCAAGAGCGGCGATGCTTATTGGCAGCCGTTGTTCGCAGGTTACGAGCCCTCCAAGGCCTGGCTCAAGGACAACACGCCCGATGTGATTTTCCTGGTCTACAACGACCATGCCACCGCATTCAGTCTGGACATCATTCCGACTTTCGCCATCGGTTGCGCGGCTGAGTATCGCCCAGCAGACGAGGGCTGGGGACCGAGGCCGGTGCCGGTCGTCAAAGGTCATCCGGAACTCGCCGCGCATATCGCGCACTCGGTGATTCAGGACGATTTCGATCTCACCGTCATCAACAAGATGGATGTGGATCACGGCCTCACTGTGCCGTTGTCGCTGATGTGCGGTCAGGTGTCTGCATGGCCGTGCCCGGTGATTCCATTCGCTGTGAACGTCGTGCAATACCCTGTGCCGTCGGGTCGCCGTTGTTTCAATCTGGGTCGGGCGATTGGTAAAGCGATTGCTTTATACGATCAGCCGCTGAAAGTGCAGGTGTGGGGCACGGGTGGCATGAGCCATCAGTTGCAAGGTCCGCGCGCCGGCTTGATCAATCGCGAGTGGGACAACAAGTTCCTGGATCGGTTGATCGCCGAGCCCGACAAGCTCGCTGATGTACCGCATATGGAATATGTGCACGAAGCCGGGTCTGAGGGCATCGAGCTGGTGATGTGGCTGATCGCGCGCGGCGCCATGAGCAACAACCCGCCGCGCGTTGCGCACCGTTTCTACCACGTGCCGGCTAGCAACACGGCCGTCGGTCATTTGATTTTGGAGAATTCTTGATGAGCACCATTCGTGTCGCGCTGGCCGGCGCCGGCGCTTTCGGCGTCAAACACCTCGAAGGCATTCAGAAGATCGACGGCGTGCAAGTGACGTCGCTGGTGGGGCGTGAACTGGACAAGACCCAGGAAATTGCCAAGAAGTTTGCCGTCGGCCACGTGACGACGGAATTGGACGAGAGCTTGGCCCGTTCCGATGTCGATGCCGTGATTCTGTGCACGCCGACGCAAATGCATGCGTCGCAAGCACTGGCTGCGATGAAGGCCGGCAAGCATGTGCAGGTTGAGATTCCGCTGGCGGATAGCTGGGAAGATGCGCAGGCCGTGGCCAACCTGCAGAAGCAGACTGGCTTGGTGTGCATGGTCGGCCACACGCGGCGTTTCAATCCTTCGCATCAGTGGTT
>NZ_JAEUPY010000168.1 GCF_016790065.1 Steroidobacter sp. | reverse complement strand
CTGCCCAAGCCGCTGCTGAGCTCCGCGGTCATCGGCGACTTTTCCCGTCCGATTCCGGGCTGGCGTGTCGAAACCATCACGCAGCTGTTACGCAGCCTGCCGAAGCAGATTCGGAAGACCTTCGTTCCTGTGCCCGAGCATGCGGCACGCGCGGCCGCGGAGATCGACGAGTCGAAGGAATTTAACTTGGCCGTGGCTGAGTGGATCACTCGCGTTGGCGGCACGGCGGTGTCGGCTGACGACGTTGCAGCGCTGCCGCTGCCGGATCATTTGCGAGTGAACTTCCGCGTTGCTGATTTGGACGGCAAGACGTTGGCGGAAGGTCGCGACCTGGCCGCATTGAAACGCGCAGTTCGCGAGACTGAAGCTCAAAGTGTCGACAAGTCGGCCGATTCGAAATCCGCGAAACCGGGTGGTTTGCATCGCCGCTGGGACTTCGGCGATCTGGCTGTCGAGGAGTCGGTGCAACGTCGTGGATTGCGCTTCTCCGTGTACCCGACACTGCGTGATCGCGGTGAGGGCGTCGAAGTGGCTGAAGCCGCCACGCTGGTTGATGCCGAGGGTCTGTTGCGCTTGGGCGTACTTCGGCTGGCGATCCTGGCATTGCCTGAGCAGTTCAAGTACGCCCGCAAACGCTGCTCGGAACGCAGTGAGCTGATGCTGCTTGCTCAGGGATTGAACAACTCGCGCCCCATCTCCGAGGCCTTGGCAGAGAAGTGTTTCGTCGAATGTTTCCTGAGCGAACAGGGCGGGTTACCACGATCGGCTGCACAGTTCGATTCGCTGCTGGATCGGCATCGTGCGCGCTTCGGGGAAGTGACCGATCGAGTGATCGAACATACCGCGTCGGCGCTGCGTGAACTGCGAAACTCTCGCATGAAACTCGCTGCGCTCGACGGTGCGCCGTTCCAGCCGCTGCGCTCCGACGTACAAGCACAACTGCAAATGCTCGTGCCGGGAGACTTCCCTGCCAGCGTGCCTGCCGCACTGTGGCCACACTTGCCTCGTTACTTCAAAGCACTGACGCGTCGACTCGACAAAGCGCCTGGCAACCAGAAGCGCGATGCCGACTTGATGAAACAAATCTCTCCGGCCACTCAGGCTTATCAGCGTCTGCGCTCGCAAGCACCTCGCGGTGAAACGCATCCTGAGTTGGACCGCCTGCAATGGATGATCGAAGAGTTTCGCGTCTCACTGTTCGCGCAGGATTTGAAAGCCGCACTGCCGGTGTCTGACAAACGCATCGCCGATCAGGTCGAGAAAGCGCGAGTCGAAGTGCAGCGCGCCGCCTGAGTGCTGCCTCTGCTACGATGGCCTTGGCCAGGCCTTCGTGGAGCAGCAATGACGGAACGAATCTGGACGCTGTTGACCCTCGTGGCCGGTGTGGGCTGCGGGCTCAACGCCGGTTTGTTTTTCATCTTTTCCAACACCATCATGCGTGCCCTCGATCGCCTGCCCGCGGCCGGCGCGGTGGCTGCCATGAACAGCATCAATCGCACCATCCTGAATCCGCTGTTCTTCCTGGTGTTCTTCGGCACCGCGTTGCTGTGCCTGGTGCTGCTCGTGGGCCAGCTCGATACGCCATTGGTGCTGATCGGGGCGCTGTTGTATCTGATCGGTTCGCTCGGCGTCACGATGATTCGTAACGTACCGCTCAACGATCAACTGGCAAAGGTCCTGCCGTCGGCGACCGATCCGGAAAACCAATGGAAGGCGTATCGCGGCCCCTGGACTCGATGGAATCATCTGAGAACCGTTGCCTGTTTGCTGGCGACGGTGGCGTTTATTTTGAGTGTGAGTGCCTAGACCGCGACGCCCTGAACAGCTGCGGCGAGCGGCTCCAAAGCGGCCATGACTTCGTCACTGAGTCTGAGTGACGCGGCAGCGACGTTCTCTTCCAACCGAGTGCGCTTGCGAGTGCCTGGAATGGGCACAGCTTTGACGCCGAGTTTCCGGGACTGCGCATAGAGCCACGCCAACGCCAGTTGCGCCGGTGTCACGCCCAGTGCCGCGGCGGCTTCTTCGATCTTTGCAACGAGTCGCAGATTCGCTGCCCGATTCTCGGCAGCGAAGCGAGGAAACTGCGGCCGATAGTCGCTATCAGTCAGATTTTGCGTGAACGCCTGCCCAGTGAGCATGCCGCGACCCAGCGGTGCATAAGGCACGATGGTGACATCGAGCTTCTTGACGGCCGGAAGCACCGAGCTTTCGATCTGCCGAGTAAACAACGACCACTCGGACTGCAGTGCTGTAATCGGATGAACGGCATGCGCGGCGAGCAATTCGTCAGCGCTCACTTCACAAAGTCCGAGCCAGCGAACTTTGCCTGCGGTCACGAGGTCGGCCATGGCGCCTACGGACTCTTCGAGGGGCACCGCCGGGTTGCGTCGGTGCATGTAGTAGAGATCGATGCAGTCGATGCCGAGCCGTGCCAACGAGCGGTCGACAGCCGCTTTGATGAACTCTGGTCGATTATCGATGCTCCAGTCGTTCGGTTGTTCCGGAGTGCGTGTGTAGCCGAACTTGGTCGCGATCACCACGCGGTCTCGGTGGGCACGGACGAACGGGCGCAAAAAGGTCTCGTTGGCGCCGATGCCATACATGTCCGCGGTGTCGAACATGACCACGCCTAGGTCGAGCGCTCGCTCCAGCGTGGCTCGGGCCTCGGTCTCATCGGTGGCGCCGTAGAACTCGCTCATGCCCATGCAGCCCAAGCCCTGCGTGCCCAAGGTCATCGAAGCGCTCGTCATCGTGCATCTCCAGGTTTTGACAAGCGTCTGTATAAGTGTGGACCATAGTCCATGGTCAAGAAGCCCAGCATGCTGATTTCCGAGTTCGCGAAGGCCACCGGGCTGCCGCTGGACACCATTCGTTTCTATATCAAGAAAGGGTTGTTGACGCCGCAGCGGAGTGCGAAGGGCGGGTCGAGCCCGTATCAGCTGTTTTCCGCTGACGATGTAACCACCGCGCGCATGATTCGTGTACAGCAGTCGCTGGGCTATTCGTTGCGGGAGATTGCGGCCCTCAATGAAGAATACCGCTTAGGGGCCCGATCCGCGGCCCGTACTGCTGCGGTCTTGCAGCTACAGATCGGGAAGCTGGAGCAGAAGAAAGCTCAGGTCGATGCGGCACTGGAGTTCCTGCGCGCCAAACTCAAGTGGGTGAAGGCGGGAAAGCCGAGCGACCGAGCGCGCCCGGATTTTCGCTGCTAGCTGCTTTAACGATCTCGCGTGCGATCTATCGAGCTGACTAGGGCATAGGTGTTGGCCAGCACAGGCAGGGACAGATTGAGGTCTTTTGCTTTGCGTAGCGCGTAGCCCAGCGTCTCGTGGATTTCGAGGGCGCGGCCTGCCAGTAAGTCTTGCAGCGAGGACATGCGATGTTCTGGTGCGCGAGCTTGGTAGTCGGCGCCGGCTTTGCGGACCCCTTCGATGGCTTCTGCTTCTGTGCCGTCGAGCACAGCGCGTAGCGGCAACAGGGCTCGGTCTTCGGTCAATGGAATACCGAGAGCTTTGGCGAGTGAGGCCAGCTCGCGTGTCAGCCGAACGATCAATAGAGCTGCGTCTGGGTCGGACAGGAACCGCCAGGTGATGGCGCGGGTCGTCAGTGACAAGCTGACGAAACCTACCCAACAAACAAATTTGCTCCACTCGCGAGACACGATGTCGGACACCAGCGTGGTGCGCACGCCGGCGTCGTCGATGGCTTTCACGATGCTGCGAGCGGTGTCGCTCGTCGTGCCGTCCAGTTCGCCGATGAATAAGTTCACATTGCGGGTGAATAGCACGTCGCCCGATGCGAGTAACTCGCCGCTGGTGTCGGCCAGCGCACCCAACGTGCGGTCGCGACCGTAAGTCTGAGAGAGCAGATCGTCTTTCATTACGCCGTTCTGAATCGACACGGCTCGATCGAGTTGCACGTGGCGTAGAGAGGCTAGCGTCTGTTCGGAGCCGGGCGTTTTCGTGGCGATGATGAGCGTACCGGTTTCGCGCAATTGCGCCGGGTCGGTCAGCAGCTCGACAGAGGTCACTATTTCGCTCAGGCCCTTGATACGGAGTCCTTGCTCGCGAACCTGCTGCGCCCGTTGCCCACGGGCGAGCAGGGCGACGGATCGCCCGCTCCGAATCAAATGAGCCGCCAAGATGGAACCGAGCGCCCCAGCCCCGACTATCGCAAACTCGCTACGTGACACTGTGACTTAGCCCGTTACCTTGAAGTCGATGCCCTGCGCTAACGGCAGCTCGCGGCTCCAATTGATCGTGTTGGTCTGTCGCCGCATGTACGCCTTCCAACTGTCCGAGCCGGACTCACGGCCGCCGCCGGTGTCTTTCTCGCCGCCGAAAGCGCCGCCGATCTCGGCACCTGACGTGCCGATGTTCACATTGGCGATGCCGCAATCGCTGCCGAGCGCCGACAAAAACTTCTCCGCATGACGCAAGTTGTCCGTGAAGATCGCGGACGACAAGCCGTGATGCGACGAGTTATGCATGGCAATCGCATCGTCGAGTGACTGGTACTCGATCAAATACAGAATCGGCGCGAACGTCTCTGTCTGCACGATCTCCCATTCGGAGCGTGCCCGAATGATGGTGGGCTCCACAAAATTCCCCGGCGGCCGAGTCTTGCCGCCACAAAGCACCGTCCCACCGGCGCGCTGAGCCTTCTCGATGGCCTGCTGATAACGCTGCACCGATGCCTCATCGATGAGTGGGCCCATCAGTGTCCCGGTCTCCAACGGGTCGCCTATGCGCACCTGTGAGTAGGCGCGTAACAAACGTTGCTCCAGCTCTTTGGAGCGAGAAGCATGCACGAACACACGCCGCGTGCTCGTGCAGCGCTGGCCAGCAGTGCCCACAGCGCCGAACACAATGGACGGCACTGCAAGGTCCAGATTGGCGAACTCATCGACGATGATGCCGTTGTTGCCGCCCAGCTCCAGCAGGCTCTTGCCGAGGCGAGCAGAGACGCGCTCGCCAACCTTGCGGCCGACCGCTGTCGAGCCAGTGAAGGACACGAGATCGACGCGGCGATCATCGACCAGCTTCTCGGCTAACTCGTTGCCCGCGATCAGGAGCTGAAAGATGCCGGGGAAACCATGCCGCTCCAACACACGATTCACCAGCTTCTGCACAGCGACCGCAGTCAAAGGCGCCTTGGGCGACGGCTTCCAGACACTCACGTTGCCGCAAATGGCAGCGAGAAAAGAATTCCACGCCCACACGGCCACAGGAAAGTTGAACGCGCTGATGATTCCAACCACGCCGAGCGGATGCCACTGTTCATACATGCGATGCAGCGGCCGTTCCGAATGCATGGTCTGCCCATACAGCATGCGCGACTGACCGACGGCGAAGTCGCCGATGTCGATCATCTCCTGCACTTCACCATCGCCCTCGGCTTTGATCTTGCCGACCTCGAGCGTCACCAAACTGCCTAAAGCACTCTTATGTTTGCGCAGTTCATCCGCAACCAGCCGAACCGCTTCACCTCGTTTCGGCGCAGGCACGATCTTCCATTGATCGAACACACGGCGCGACGAAACCAGAATGCGTTCGTAGTCGGCAGCGGTGCCGCTTTGGACCCGACCCAGGCGCTCGCCGGTGGTGGGATTCACTGATTCGATGACCGGCCCGGAGCGGTCGCTCGACCAGCCGCCGTCGGCCGACCAGGCACCGGAGTTGCTGTCGCTCAGGTCCAGAGCTGAAAAAATATCGCGCATACTCATTTCCTCTGATGTCCCGCCTGGCCGCTGACCACGATGTGGGCGGAGACTTCTTTGCCGCCGACCGCGGCGTAATGTTTGCCAAATCGATTCGTCAGCACGTCCTGCAGACGAAAGTCTTCTTGTCGCACGAAGCCGTGATGCTTGCCGCCGCCGTTGACCACGAGATCGACGACAGCGCAGATCCCCGAAGCGGTGGTGACCTGAATGGCCGACCACAGGCGGCCGGCAATCACTTGCGGGTAAACCTTGTTGACGTAGTTTTCCTCGCGCAGCTCGCCATCCTGCTTGCCGGTGACGGCGACATAGATCACTACGACGTCCTGCAAGGTCTGGGGCACGGCGTTTTCCAGAATGCGCTTGAGCGTACCGCGATCGTGATTGAGTTTCAGATCGTTCATCAGCAAGCGCATCTGTTCGCAGTGGCCCGGGTAGCGCATGGTCTTGTAGTCCATGCTCTGCACGCGCGCGCCATAAGTCTCTGCCAATGAACCGAGACCGCCGGATGTGTTGAACGATTCGTACAACGTGCCGTCGATCTCGATTTCTTCCAGGCCTTCCAGCGGCGCCGCTTCGATGCGCCGGCCATCGACGATGGCTTCGCAAGGATTGCCGTATTCGTTGATCAAGCCTTCGGTGGACCAGGTCAAAGAATATTTCAAAACATTGTTGGGATGTTGGGGCAGGGCGCCGACGCGCAATTTCACGGCACGCAGTTCGTCGAAGTGGCCGATCAATTCGTTGGCGGCGATGGAGATGAAACCGGGCGCCAGGCCGCACTGAGGCACGAACGCTTGCGACGCGCCTTCGGAAATCTTGCGAACCGCGCGCGTGACTTCGACGTCTTCAGTGAGATCGAAGTAGTGCGTACCGGCTTTGCGTGCCGCTTCGGCGACACCGACGTTGCAGTAGTAGGGCAGGCTGGAGATGACCGCATCGACCGGATGCTTCGCGAGCTGAGCGCTGAGTGCGCCAACGTCGGCTGCATCAACATGGTGCGCATGCAGGTTGGCGAAGCGATGCGCGCCGACCACTGCGTTAGCGGCTGCAGCGCTCACGTCGGCGAGGTGCACCTCGTACGAGCCGGACTCGGCCAGCAGCCCGGAGATCAACGCGCCGATCTTGCCGGCACCGAGAATCAGAACCTTGGCCATGCTCGCTCCCAAGCGCTACGGTGGTGCAAAGGGGCTCATTTAAGGCCGCTGGCCCCGAACTGTAAACGTGGACGGCACGGACAGACGCTTCGCTGCCCTGTCTGTATGCAATTTTCGACCTGGATCCGTATGCTTCGCACTGATCGAGTGCTAGTCTCCCGGCCGTTATGACGCGTAATCCTGACTTGATTCAGTGGCACCCCTCCAGCTGGCAGTCCAAACAGGCCCAGCAGCAAGCGACCTATCCCGATCCGGCGGCGCTGGACACCGTGGTCTCCGAGTTGTCCCGGCTGCCGCCGTTGGTGGTTTCCTGGGAAATCGAAGCGTTGAAAGAGCAGATCGCCTCGGCTCAGCGCGGCGAGCGCTTCGTGCTCCAGGGCGGCGACTGCGCCGAGACCTTCGAGGACTGCGAGTCCGACAAGATCGCCAAGAAGCTCAAGATCCTGCTGCAGATGAGCCTGGTGCTGGTCTATGGCTTGAAGAAGCCGGTGATTCGGGTCGGCCGCATGGCCGGGCAGTATGCAAAGCCCCGTTCGGCGGATACCGAGACGCGCGATGGCGTGACCTTGCCGAGCTACCGGGGGGCCAATGTGAACCGCCCTGGTTTCACGGCGCAGGAACGCGTACCCGATCCGTCGCTACTGTTGCGAGGCTATGAGCGTTCGGCGCTCACCCTGAATTTTGTCCGCTCGCTGATCGATGGCGGTTTCGCCGATCTGCATCATCCCGAGTACTGGGATCTGGACTTCATGCGGCACTCGCCGTCGAAGGACGCGTACGAAAAGATCGTGCAGTCGATCTCCGAGTCGTTGGACTTTTTCGAAGCGGCCTCGGGTCAACCGATTCACGAAAGCACCACCACTCGTTTCTACACCAGTCACGAAGCGCTGCATCTGTTGCTCGAACAGTCACAGACGCGCTACATCCCGCGCTCGCAGCGCTGGTACAACTTGTCGACGCATTTGCCTTGGATCGGCATGCGTACCGCGGCGCTCGATGGCGCGCACGTCGAATACTTCCGTGGCATCGCCAATCCGCTGGGCATCAAAGTCGGCCCGTCGATGAGTGCGGAATGGGTGCAGGGCCTGATCCAGACGCTCAACCCGAACAATGAGCCGGGTCGGATCGTGCTGATCCATCGCATGGGCGCGAAGGACATCGAAAAGCGTTTGCCGCCGCTGATTCAAGCGGTGCGTGCCACCGGCAGTCCGGTGTTGTGGGTGTGCGATCCCATGCACGGCAATACTGAAACCGCGACGTCGGGCTTGAAGACCCGGCGCTTCGAAAACATTTTGAGCGAGTTGGAGTCGGCCTTCCGTATCCACCGCGAATTGGGTTCTTGGCTCGGGGGCGTGCATTTCGAGCTGACAGGCGAAGATGTCACCGAATGCACAGGCGGCGCTCGGGGTCTGACGGATGCAGACCTCGCGCGTGCTTATAAATCGCAGGTCGATCCACGCTTGAATCATGAACAGGCGTTGGAGCTGGCCATGCGTATCGCCGGTTTGCACGCGAAAAAAGGCGCGCAGAAGAGCGCCGTGATTCACATATAAAAAAGCTCTGGTCTAATAACTTGCCTAGTCTGCAGCGACGGCCTCTACAATAGAGGCCGTCGCTCTCTTCCTGCCTGTCGTTCGAGCACTCATGGCCACGAAAAAGCAAGCTCCCAAGCCCGCCGTCAATTTCCGTCGCTATTCCAGTGAAGTGGTCGATGGCCTGAAGCAGGCGCCCAGTCGCGCCATGCTGCGAGCCGTTGGCTACAAGGATGCCGACTTCAAGAAGCCGGCCATCGGTATCGCTTCCACGTGGAGCAATCTCACGCCGTGCAATATGCACATCGACAAGCTGGCCAAGGCTGCGGCCGCCGCGGTCGACTCGTCGGGCGGCAAGAGCACCACCTTCGGCACCATCACCGTGTCCGACGGTATTTCCAACGGTTCGCCTGGCATGCGTTATTCGCTGGTGTCGCGCGAAGTGATCGCCGACTCCATCGAGACAGTGTCCGGCGCGCAGGGCTTTGACGGCGTGGTCGCCATCGGTGGCTGCGACAAGAACATGCCCGGCTGCATGATGGCGCTGGCGCGCTTGGATCGTCCGGCGGTGTTCGTCTACGGCGGCACCATTCGCCCGGGCGCAGGTCATCTCGACGTGATCTCGGTGTTCGAAGCTCGTGGCGCGCTCACCAGCGGCAAGATCACTCAGAAGCAGATGGACGAGATCGAGCGCAAAGCGATTCCGGGGCCGGGCAGCTGCGCCGGCATGTACACCGCGAACACCATGGCCTCGGCCATCGAAGCGATGGGCATGAGTTTGCCCAACAGCTCGGCGCAAGACGCCGTGTCCAAGCAAAAGATCGAAGATTGTAAGAACGCCGGCAAGGCGGTGGTGAAGCTCGCCAAGCAGGGCATCACGCCGTCGCAGATCATGACGCGTGAAGCCTTCGAGAATGCGATCACCACAGTCATCGCGCTCGGCGGCTCGACCAACGCCGTGCTTCATCTGCTCGCTATCGCGCACGCCGCGAATGTGAAACTGGAGCTCGACGATTTCACTCGCATCGGTAAGAAAGTGCCGGTGCTCGCCGATCTGCGCCCGAGCGGCAAATACATGATGTCGGAGCTGGTGCGCATCGGCGGCATTCAACCGCTCATGAAAATCCTGCTCAAAGAAGGGCTGCTGCACGGGGACTGCCTGACCGTCACCGGCAAGACACTGGCTCAGAACCTTAAGAGCGTGAAGCCGTATCCGAAGAATCAGGACATCATTTACGCCTTCAACAAACCCATCAAGCCGGACAGCCATCTGGTGGTGTTGTATGGCAACCTGGCACCGGAAGGCTCGGTGGCCAAGATCACTGGCAAGGAAGGCTTGTCATTCACCGGCCGCGCACGCGTGTTCGATGGGGAAGAAGCGTCGGTGCAGGCCATTCTGGACGGCAAGGTCGAAGCCGGCGACGTGGTTGTTATTCGCTACGAAGGCCCCAAAGGTGGACCGGGTATGCGCGAAATGTTGAGCCCCACCAGTGCCATTGCCGGCGCCGGCCTGGCCGACAAGGTCGCATTGGTCACTGACGGCCGGTTCTCCGGCGGCAGCCGCGGTTTTGTGGTCGGTCATGTCGCGCCGGAAGCGGCGGTCGGTGGTCCGATCGGTTTGATTCGCGATGGCGATGCAATCACCATCGACGCGCAGTCGCGTGAAATTCAGGTGGCGTTGAGCGAGCAAGAGTTGTCGAAACGTCGGGCGCAGTGGAAGGCACCGGAGCCTTATGCCCGCCGTGGTGTACTCGCGAAGTATGCTCGCGAGGTCAGTAGCGCCTCACTCGGCGCGATCACCGACGGCGATGCCTGCGACAGTCATTGAGGTAGCAACGATCATGGCGCGAACGATTGAAATCGTCGATGTGGGTCCGCGTGACGGCTTGCAGAGCGAGCCTGAGATTCTGCCGACGTCGACCAAACTCGAATTGATTCAGCGCCTGGTCGACGCGGGTTTGCGCCGTATCGAAGTTGCGAGCTTCGTGAATCCCAAACGCGTGCCACAGATGGCCGATGCCGAAGCGGTCATGGCTGGGCTGCCTAAAGTACCGGGCGTGCAATACGTGGGCTTGGTGCTGAATCGCAAAGGTTTCGAACGCGCGCTCGCGGCGGGTTGCACTGAAGTTGGTTTAGTCGCCACGGCCACGGACAGTTTCGGTGAGCGCAACCAAGGCGCCACCATCGAAGAAAACATTCGTAACGTGGAAGAGATTGCACCGTTGGCTCGCGAAGCCGGTGTGCGAATGCAAGTTACCGTGTCGGTGGCGTTCGGTTGCCCGTTCGAAGGCGAAGTGCCAGCCGCACGTGTAGTGGATGTTTGTCAGCGGCTCGCCGCTACGCAACCGCTCGAGATCGCCATCGCCGACACCATCGGTGTTGCGGTTCCGAGTCAAGTTACAGCGCTCGTGGAACAGGTGCGCGCCGCCATCGGCGATGTCGCTCTTCGCTGTCACTTTCACAATACACGGAATACAGCAGTCGCGAATGCATACGCCGCGGTGCTGGCCGGTGTGAAAACTTTGGATGCTAGCGTCGGTGGCGTCGGCGGTTGTCCGTTTGCTCCCAATGCCACTGGTAACGTCGGCACCGAAGATTTGGTGTACATGTTGTCGCGTGCCGGCTATGACACCGGCATCGATCTGAACAAACTCATCACCACTGCCAAGTGGCTGGGCGAGCAGCGGGGCAAGCCGGTACCCAGCATGGTCTCCAAGGCCGGCGGCTTTCCGGCATCTCCTGCAAGATAGATCCGCTCCCTAACTTAAGTTAGTGCTGCCAGTATTTTGCTCTGGCGGCCTGCTCAGACTGCTGCTTCACACGGCGGGGCGCGTATACACTCGCGTCATAGGAGGTCCCTGGCCCTCCAAACAACTAAACGTCGGAAGGAGCACCATGGCTAAGGCAGTGGACAAGGCGTATCACACCGTACGTGAAGGCATCGTGCGCGGCGTGTATCCAGCCTCCTCACGTATCACGGAGCAAGAAGTAGCGGCAGTCGCGGGCGTGAGTCGTACACCTGTTCGCGAGGCGTTGCGAAAACTCCACGCCGAAGGACTGTTGGAATTCGTGCCTCATCAAGGTGCCATCGTCACCGAGTGGACCACCGAAGATCGGGAGGACGTGTATGAATTGCGCGCAATGTTAGAAGCGTATGGCGCGGCGAGAGCGGCACGTCGGATTTCTTCCGAAGGTATCGCCGAGCTGCGGCAACTCGCCGAAGATCAATATCACGAGACTTTGGCCAAGCCCGAGGGTTATCTCGAGCGCGTCGGTCATCTCAACAGTCATTTTCACCGACGCATTCATGAGTTTGCCGGCAGTCCGCGACTGGTGTCGGCGTTGGCGTCGTTGATCGAAGCGCCGCTGATGTTGAAAACATTTGCGACTTATCAGGACGAAGATTTGATTCGCAGCGCTTCGCACCACCTGGAAATCGTGCGCGCTTTGGAGGCGCGTGACGGCGACTGGAGTTCGGCGCTCATGCGTTCCCACATCCTGGGGGCCCGAGGGACGTTAGTTATTTGAGGCGCGCCTCGCTAGAATGGCCAGCTCGAAAGTTCTCGTCATTCGCGAGGGGAGAGTCATGATCAAAGTCGGCGACAGAATTCCTGCGGGCAGCTTCACCCAAATCACCAAGGACGGCCCGCAGAAGGTCAACGCGGAAGAGTTTTTCAAAGGCCGCAAGGTCGTGCTGTTCTCGGTGCCGGGTGCGTTCACGCCGACCTGCGATGCCAAGCATCTGCCGGGCTTCGTGGAAAAGGCCAGCGAGTTGCGCGGCAAGGGCGTCGATGCGATTGCCTGTATCGCGGTGAACGACGCGTTCGTGATGAAGGCCTGGGGCAAGTCCCAGAACACCGACGGCAAAGTGGACATGCTGGCCGACGGTAACGCCGACTACACCAAGGCGCTGGGGCTGGATATGGACGCCAGCGGCTACGGCATGGGCATTCGCGGCCAGCGTTTCGCGCTGGTGGTGGATGACGGCGTGGTGAAGCAGGTGAACGTCGAGCAGAAGGGCGAGTTCAAGGTGTCGAGCGCCGAATACGTGCTCGGCCAGCTGTAATCGGCCAGCCGTAATCAGCTAGCAAAGAAAAAGGCCGCCGCGATTCGAGTCGCGGCGGCCTTTTTTATTGGCGAACTGGCGGCGCTCAGCCGAGCGCTTTTTCCAGTTCCGGCAGGACGGTGAACAAATCGCCGACCAGGCCGATATCGGCCACTTCGAAAATCGGCGCTTCAGAGTCCTTGTTGATCGCGACGATGGTACGGGCGTCCTTGATGCCGGTCAGGTGCTGGATGGCGCCTGAGATACCGACGGCGACGTACAACTCCGGCGCGATGATCTTGCCGGTCTGGCCGACCTGCAATTCGTTGGCTGCGTAGCCCGCGTCCACAGCGGCACGCGAGGCACCGACGCCAGCACCGAGCTTGTCTGCCAGGCTGAAGATGATCTTGAAGGTGTCGGCGCTGCCGAGCGCACGACCACCCGACACCACGCGCGACGCAGTCTGCAGGTCCGGACGACCGGTAGCGGCCGCCGAGCGAGACACGAAGCGAGTGTGAGAGGGCAGTGACGCAGAAACATTCGCCGCTTCGACCGCAGCGTTGCCACCCGACGGAGCCGGCTGGAACGACGCGGTACGCACGGTGGCGACCAGCTTCTTATCCTGCGGAGCTTCCACAGTGATGATGGCGTTGCCGGCGTACACCGGACGACGGAACTTATAAGCGCCTTCGACCGCCATGATGTCGCTGAGCTGACCGACACCGAGCAGCGCGGCGACTCGCGGCAACAAGTCTTTGCCGAACGTGGTCGACGGACCGAACACGTGCGTGTAGTTGGCAGCGACAGCGGCAACTTGTGGAGCGAGCACAGCAGCGAGCGGCTCGGCATTGGCAGCGTTGTTGACCGTGAGCACGGTCTTCACGCCTTGGATCTTCGCAGCTTCGGCGGCGACGGCAGCGCCATCAGTTGCGAACACCGCGATGTCGATCTGGGCGCCATCGATTCCGCTGGCGCAGGCCACGCACTTGGCAGTGGCGGGATTGAGCTTGCCGCCGAGATGTTCGGCGACGATGAGAATCTTGGCCATTAGACGAGCCCCTTGTTCTTCAGAGCGGCGACCAGCTCGCCCACATCCTTCACCATCACGCCCTTGGAACGGGAGGCGGGCGGCTCGTACTTGGCCGTCTTGAACTGCGGCGCCGTGTCCACGCCGAGGGAGGCGATGGCCACCGTGTCGAGCGGCTTCTTCTTGGCCTTCATGATGTCCGGCAACTTCACGTAGCGCGGCTCGTTCAAGCGCAGGTCGGTGGTGAACACCGCCGGCAGATCGACTTCGATGGTTTCCAGGCCGGCGTCCACTTCGCGAGTGACCTTGGCTTTAGCGCCGTCCAGTTCGACCTTGGATGCGAAGGTGGCTTGAGGACGATCCCACAATGCGGCCAGCATCTGGCCGGTCTGGTTGTTGTCGTCGTCGATGCCTTGCTTGCCGAGCAACACGATCTGGGGATTTTCCTTCTCGATCAGCTTCAGGAAAATCTTGGCGGCAGCCAACGGCTCAACCGCCGAGTCCGCCTGCACGAGGATGGCGCGGTCGGCGCCCATGGCGAGACCGGTGCGCAGCTGTTGCTGCGTGTCGGCCGGGCCGATGCTGACGACCACGACTTCAGTGGCGCCGCCTTTTTCCTTGATGCGAAGCGCTTCTTCCAGCGCGATCTCATCGAAAGGATTGATGCTCATTTTGACGCCGTCGGTCACGACACCCGTGCCGTCGGGTTTGACGCGCACGCGGACGTTGTAGTCCACCACGCGCTTTAAGCCCACCAGA
>NZ_JAEUPY010000161.1 GCF_016790065.1 Steroidobacter sp. | reverse complement strand
ATCGAGCCCAGGCGCCTCGGCGCAACTGCTGGCGACACTTCGACGACATCTGATCGTGGCGGATCGCATCATTCAGATCAAAGAAACGTGAGCATGGTTTGAGGGCGCTGTTGGAAGGTGTCAGAGACGCAGTCCACCACGTCTGAGTGGAGTTGAACCAGCAAACATCGCTTGCCCGCAGACTCCCAGCCTTGCGGGTTCGGTTGAGTCAGTCACAGGCCCAGCGCTGTTGCACTCGGGCCACCGGATCTCACGGACGCGTGCGGCGTCCCACGGGCCGCTTTCAACGACGCGTCCCGATTTCATTTCATGCCGTGTCGAGGAGGGTCGGGCAGCGATGCCGCACAACCTGAGCGGTCGCCGCTACCCGAGGTTCGCCGGAACGGCTCATCTCGATTGAGGAGGAACACGTCATGGCGGATCAAGACGCCTTGAACGGATCGCGATGGTACGGCGGCTGCCACCCATCGCAGCTCACGTCAGCGCAGTTCATGGAGTTGCACTGTACAGGTTACATCGACGCGCAGGTGTATGCCGGGTATGGCGAAGTCCGGTCATTTCGTTGGCTCGGACCGCCTTCGCAACGACCACGCCTCAGAGGCGTGGTGAAGACGCGGCATGGTGATGTCGAGCTTCGCCAGAGCGATCGACGTTTGTTTTATGTCGCTCGCGATGCCGATGGCGAGCAGTTGCGCAACGCGCAGGGACTCGCGATCTACATGAGTGAGCAGGAAGCGGCAGCGCGTTGCCTGCCCCGGTACGATGAGGTGATTGTCGCGTTTCTAGCGGACATTCCCATTGGCTACGTGAGCAATGACTGGGGCGCAGTCGGTGCCTGGGTGGCCGAGCGCTATCAACGATGTGGCATCGGAACGCAGTTGGTGCATCTGCATGTGCAGGCCAGGCCTGCGGCACAGCTCGGACGAATGACGCCGGCCGGGATGGCGCTGGCGCGTGCAGTTCATCGAAGTTTCCTGTGCGATCAGCGAGCGGCCTGAGACGACGGAGGGCTTGCGGAGCTTTGGACTTGGCTGACACAGGCGGGGTCGAACCCGCCTGTGTCTGTTCGGATGCCGCAGCAGTGAGCTGTTGTCCGAGCGGGTCTTCGCATCGAGCGGCGGGGGATATCAGGTTGCGGAATCGGCGTGAACGTGTCTGGCGGGCGAACGAGAATGGTCGAAGCGATGATGGGGATCGGCAGTGATCCACCGGATCAGACCAGCTGTTTTCAGTGGCTGGCGACCACCGCAGGCTCGCGGCCGTTAAGCGGCGGGCTCCAGCAACGTGGGTGGCAGGGCGCGCTCCGAGGCATCCCACAGCCAGTAGCGCTGCTGATTCGCCTCATACTCGGCAATGCGCAGTCGCCGCGTGGCCGCATCCGCGGCGTTACCGGCGACAATCTCCAGCGGCACCGTGGCCTCGCCACAATCGGTGAGCAGGAAGTTCGGGAATCGCGTCGGCCGGCCGTCGTAGGGCAAGGGCTTGTAGAAGTGCCGTTCCTCGAGCACCAGCCGCTTGACCACCAGTGCTTCTTCAATCGAGAACACTGGCAAGTACTCCTCGGTGGTCACCATGCCGGTCAGATCCTCCAATTGCCAATGCGCATGGGGTGCTCGCTGCATCGTCAGGAGCACCAGCAGCTGAAATTCCGGATGGAGCGAGCGGGCATCGAGCCAGGCGAAGGCCGTACTGTGGCAAAGGCGTGCCAGCTTGTCGCGGGGCATGCCAATTACGAATTCATTGGGCAGGTGAGCCAACCGCAGGCCAGGACCCGCCGCCGTCTCGACGATCGAGCGCAGCCGGCCGAACACCAGAATGCGCAGCGGCACGCCACTGGCGGTTTGGCTCAGCTCGCGAAAGGCACGCTGCCGGCGTGCTTCGATCTCGAGCGCCTGGTCGGGCGCGTAGGGTTCCGGTACATACAAATGGCGCGTGAGTGGATAACGTCGGATCTGAATGGTCTCGGCCGCCTCCAGGAAATATTTGTAGACCTGCCGATAGTGTCGGCGGTGGCGCATGCGAGGATTCCAGCGGTTGAAACCGGCCCGTTCCCACAAGAGGTGCAATAGACCCGGCAACTCAACCGAATCGCGAAAGCGATGCTCCGCAGCCATCGGTTGTGCGCTCGTCACCGGTGCACCGGCGCGCTCGCCGCGAATCGTCAGCGGCACACCGAGTTTTACTGCGACCCGACCCTCGCCACAGTCGCTGAGCGCACGCGCGGAGTAGATGCTCAGGCCGCACAGTGAGCGGTCCGGTTCGTAAGACGGGCAGCACGGGGCGTGTTGGGGACCCGAGTTCGGGACGCGTGCGAGATAGAGGCGGTTGCGACGCGCGATATATAGGGGCAGGCCGGGCTCACGACACTTGCACACGGGATAACGGCCCTTGCACTGAGCGAGCAGTTCCTGAGCCTGCTCGGGATTCTCTTCGAGCCATTCGCGCGAGAAGGAGCCTAGCTGCGGGAATTCGATCAACATTGTCTGCACGAGAAGGCGCCTCGAATCAGAGCGTCGGGCGCAGGCTACTGCCACGCAGATGCACTGTGGGCGGGCCACGCCGGCTCGTAGGGCCGCCGTACGCAGGCGTGTGACATCGAAGTCGCGTCCAAACTGCTCATCGGGCGTTGCAGTCCGAGTGCTGGCGCCGGATGAGCGTGTGGCTCTCGCTGAACCGGGCCACTACAAGGACTGCCGCTTCGAAGTCGACCTCCTATCGGTGCTGGGGCATTGGCTTGCTAAACCGGAGATCAAGAGATGCAGAGCGTTAGGGCGATGGCGGGAATCCTCTGCGACGTTCACGCGCTCAGCGTACGCGGCTCAGGACACATAAGAACTGATCGTTGAGAAGGTTCGCGCGCGTCTCCCGCGGGTGGTTTTGCACGCGCGGCCATCTTCCAACCCAGGGAGGGCTCGCGCATCGCTGAATCCGAGCGTTTCGAGCCAGGACGACCTATCTGGCCAACGCATCCGCGGCCCGTCACAGCGCTTTGACACCGTCGCGCCCGTTCGGACCTGGTAACAGTCAGGTGCTCCCGGCAGTTGGCGCCCGAGCCGCTCGCTCGCGGCTAAGCGTCTGGCCGACGTGCGCGAAAGATTTCGGATCTGAAGCGAATGCAGCGCGTGCTCACGCGAACCGTTGCATTGTGTGAATGGGTGAGCGACCCGACTGTCTCGCAGCACTGTTTCGCAACAACAGCCCCGACGATTCATCTCAGCGTTCACGCCCGCGCTGCCCAGATGGACTAATCAACCCATCCCGATGCGTGTCCCCCTCACGCCTTTGCTTATCAAGCTTTCTGCTGTTCAGCAGGCGAGCCCACGAGTTCCTTAACTAGTTCGCGGTATATGTTCACGAGTGAACCTTCCTCGACGCCGCCGCGCATGAGGATCGAGAGGAGATCATCTATGACGTTCAAGCCGTCAGCACCTAGCTTCCAGCCCGTGACCTTGAAAGAGGCGTAGTGCGTTCCGACCGGCTGCAGATGATCGAGTCTCACAATGGATTCTGGGGTGTCATCAGACTCGGGCAACTTGTCCCACAGAAACTGCGCATATTCGAGGTGACGCACGCGCTCAACAAATTCCGGAGGGTAGCCGGCCCGATTCACATTCCGCTGCACTCCATAGCTCGGGACAACCAGCATCGTGGGTGCTGTCGCGCTGTTTGCAGCACCCCGCACCAGTGCCTTGTCCACCTTTGCGCCTGGCATGCCGACGACGATGCACGGCCGCTTCTTCGCTCGGTAGGCAGCCCATGTCTCGCCATGATGCAAGGCCATTGCGGCAACCGGAAGATCTGTCTGCTTCAGCGGCTGATCGACCTTGAGGGGTGACACTTTGACGACGGCGTCGTTGTGCCGATCAGCTTCCTTCCTCCCCACCGGCTCGAATGTGTATGGAACCTGATCAACATGGGGAAGGAACGCGACGATCAATGCACCTCGGCACAACGTGCGTTCTTCATTCTTGACCCACCACTCTCCGCCGACGACGGACTGAATGCAGTCATCAGGGTACATCGCCGCCTTTCCTTGCCTCCGACTTCCACACGTCATCGCTGAATTCAGCAATGTATTCCCGTTGCTCTACGGGTTCGCCCGCCAAGCTGTCGAGCCACTGAATTCCTTTCTCAAATGTCTCGTCGTAGCGTGCGTCAGCCATGGGGTTGACGAGGGCAGGGTGCTGTTGCGCTCGCTTCTTCAACTGCAATTGCAGTTCACGCACGCGCTCACGGTAACGTTTCTTCTGCCTTTCTGAGATCGTATCCATCCGCGGCTTCGGCGCCTGTGCTTTTTGCGTCTCGCCACGTTCAGCGGGTCTGAAATCGAGGTACTCGCCCGGCGCGGCCGTCAACATCGGCGGTGTGCGATAGATGTGATCGAGCAGCGACGGCGTGTCCTTCAAAAAACGATGTACTAAGCGCGGCAGAGCCATCGCTACCACCGGAGGGACCGCTTTCTCCCATTCCTTCAATCGGTCCTCGTCATGCAAACTAAATCGTACCCAGTCCTCTCGATCGCCGTAGTCACTGGGGAAGTGGCGCTGATCGGCCCCGATCAATGCGAGCGCGGGCGCAATGCGTGCGTTTACGGTCTGGGACCAAGGCCCGAATTTGTGGAACTGCCACTGGATGCCGGTAAACGTCTGACCATCGTTACGTTCGGCATAGGCGAGATCAGCCAAGTACACGTACTTGATCAGATGGATCGGGCCCAGGTCGCGGTGGGTCCGTTCCTCCTCCGTTCCCGCCAACAGCAGGGCGTACTGGATGAGGGTGTCTATGCGTTTTTCGTCGACTGGCATAGGTAGGGGGGGGCTAGCGGGCGCGCGAATCTTACCAGCCTCCTGTCTTGGCGGGCGAGCGCTATGACTCAGTCCAGGGCGCTTCGTGTGCGATCAGCCTGAACTCGTGGCGCCTACTGGCCTGAGGGTGACTGTATATGGAGGCGGCATGGCAGGCTAGTGCGCCTGGATGCTCTGTTCGGATTCCTTCACGCTGCGCCCGGTCCAGTTGGCATAGTATCCAGCCTGTCCAACTGCTGCGCAGTCACCCGGCGCATGACCTCTTGCCAGGGACGAAATTGCAATAGTTTGCAAGGAGGCCCCGGCGCGATTGCTGTCCGCCGCACAGCTGTCGCGCGATGAGCCTCGTGCAGACTCCTGCCTAGGAGCTTCTCCTAAAGCTTAGCGTCGAGGCACGGCCGGGCTTCGACAGCCGTGATCA
>NZ_JAEUPY010000158.1 GCF_016790065.1 Steroidobacter sp. | reverse complement strand
GCCGCTGGCTCTTATCGGCGTACCACAGTAACAGGCGGGGCCGCGGGGCACTCGCCGCACATGGGAGAATCGATGAGCTACGGTAGTCGTTTGAGCCTGGGTATTTTGCTCGCCTGCAGCGGGGCGACGTTGCCTCCGATGGTCGCTGCTGCCGCGGCGGCGGAGCGTTCGTCGGCTGCACCGATGCGCATGTCCATCGAAGCCCAGCCGGTCGATCTGGCGTTGAATGAATTCGCTCGAGTCACGGGCTTGCACGTCATCATCGACAGCAAGCTGGCCAAGGGCATCACCTCCAGCACGCTCAATGGCAGCTACACGCCGGAAGCCGGGTTGTCGCAGCTGTTGAGAGATACGGGCTTGTCTTATGAGTTCATCGCGGCGGACACAGTCGCCGTGCGCGCTCAGGGCATGCAGAACACGATGCAGTCCACCAGCGGTGACGCTTTGGATGAAGTCATCGTGGTAGGTACGCGTCAGGAACGTTATGCCGCGAGCAAAGCTTCGCTCGGCCGCTTCTCGCAGGATGTGCTCACCACGCCGCGCAGTATTCAGGTGATTCCCGAGCAGGTGATGATCGATCAACAGGTCGAGAGCATTCAAGAAGCGCTCAAGAACGTCGCCGGCCTCACGTCTTCGGACGGCTTCGGCGGCACCCAGACGGACTTCCTGCTGCGTGGCTTTCAACGCGATGCGATGTTTCGTAACGGCATGCGCTTGAGCAACACCGAAATCAATCAGCCGCCGACTCAGAACATCGAGACCATCGAGGTCATCAAAGGCCCGGCGTCGGTGTTGTTCGGGCAGATCGAGCCCGGAGGTCTGGTGAATTTGAACACCAAGAAACCGACCTATACCCATCGCGGTTTCGCCCAGGTGGCGTTCGACGATTACGGCAAGCGCCTGGCGACTTTCGACCTGACCGGCCCGCTCAGCGGCGAGACGCTGGCGTTTCGGCTCAACGCGTCGCTCGAGCGTTCCGACACCTATCGTGATTTTTTCGAGATCAAGCGCGAATTCATTTCGCCGTCGCTGCGTTGGGATCCGAGCGAAGACACCACTGTGATGCTCACCTATGAGTACTTCACCGATAATCGGCCCATCGATCGCGGCTTCGCGTCTATGCCGGACGGGCAGGGCGGCCGTTACATCCCCACCAATGTGCCGCTCAGCCGCCGTTTCGGCGAGCGCTTCGAAGAGCGCGATTCCACGGTGCAACTGGTAGAGGGTTCGGTGTCGCACCGTTTCAGTGACAACTGGCGGGCCGTGCTCAACGTGCTATATCGCGAGGAGGATTCGTTCGATTTGCAGACCAATCCGACCTCCGTTACCACCGCCGGCCTGCTCACCCGCCGCGTCAGCGGCACTCGGGGGCGGGAAATCCGTTCGTTCAGCAGCAACGCGCAGCTCGAAGGCGAGCTGATGACCGGCCCGATCCAGCACAAGCTGGGCATCGGCGTCGACTATCGACACTACGAGGTGAATAGCGCGTTCCACCTGGGCGGCCTGTACTCGGGCTTCGACATCTTCAATCCGGTGTATGGCCAGATCCCGGGCACCACCGCGGCGGTCGGCATTCCCTATGAAGAGCTGCGCACGCCGCTGGGCATCTTCATCCAGGATCAAATCTCTTTGCAGGACAACTTGAAGGTGTTGCTCGGCGGTCGCTACGACGACGCCCCGGGCAAAGTGGTGAACTCGGGCACACCCACGGTGCTGGACCGAACCAAGTTCACGCCGCAAGCCGGTGTGTTGTATCAACCGACGCCGCAGACCTCGTTGTACGCAAGCTATAGCGAAGGCTTCAATCCGGTGACCACTGTCGACCAGTTCGGTCGCACCTTCGCTCCGCAAGAGTCGGCGCAGTACGAGGTGGGTGCCAAAGGCGAGCTGCTGGAGCGACGTCTGATTCTGTCGTCGGCCGTGTACCAGATCGAAAAGGACAATATCGTTGCGGAGAACGCGCTCGGCAATCTGGAGCTCATCGGCAAGGTGCGTTCGCGCGGCGTCGAGCTGTCGGCCACCGGCGAGCCGGTTCCCGGCCTGAACTTCATCGGCTCGTACGCGTACACCGATACCGAAATCCTTACTGCCGGCGCCGAGCAGGGCAACCAGATGCCCAACGTGGCCAACAATGTGTTTCGTTTCTGGACCAGCTACGAAGCACGTCAAGGCAAGCTCGCCGGTCTGGGCGGCGGCGTGGGTATCGACTACACCTCGGATCGTTTCGGCGATAGCGGCAACGCATGGTCGTTGGGCAGCTACAAAGTCGTGGATGCCAGCCTCTGGTACTACCTGCGCACCGACCTGTTCGGTATCGGGCCGAACTCGCAGATCCGTCTCGGGCTCAATGTGAAGAACGTGCTGGACGAACGCTATTTCCCGGCCGCGGGTAGCATCACTCGCATCAGCATCGGTCAGCCGCGCACCTTTATCGGCTCGATCGGCGTGGACTTCTGACGAGTCATGTCTATGTTGGCTTTTGGAAAGCGAGCGACAGCAACGTTGCTGTTGCTCGCGAGTGCAAGTGCGCCCGCGGCCGATCGTTTCGACGACGCTCGCGCGGTGATTCGACAACAGATGCTCGATTCGCAGGTGGCGTCGGTCTCGGTGGCCGTGGCTCATCGCGGCAAGATCGTGTTCGAAGCAGGGTTCGGCTGGGCCGATAAGGAACGTCGCGTCGCGGCCACGCCGCACACCATGTATTCGTTGGCATCGTTGACCAAGCCGATCACGGTGACGGGGTTGATGACGCTGATCGAAGCGGGGAAGGTGCAGTCCCTGGATCAGCCTGCCAATGATCTGCTCGGCAACGCCAAGCTCAAGGTCTGGGTGGGCGACGAGCGGCAAGTCACCGTGCGTAGCCTGGTCAATCACACTTCGGGAATTCCGGGCGGCGGACAGTTCTTCTATGGGGACGACATCCGCTTACGCCCTGCCATGGATGAGGCGGTGTTGCGCTATGGCGGCGTGATGTTTGCTCCGGGCGAACGCTATGACTATTCCAATCTCGGCTACGGCGTGCTGGGGTACATCGTCGAGCGAGCTGCCGGACGTAGCTACGAGCAGTATCTGAAGCAGTCGATCTTCGTGCCGCTCGGCATGACGCGTTCGTCGATCGATGTCGGGCCCGGCCTCGAGGAGTATCAGGCGATTCGCTATGACGGCGCCGGCCAGCCCCTGCCGCCGTATGTTGCCACCGAAGCCGGCTCGATGGCCGCTTACTCGAGCGCACACGATCTGGCGCGACTCGGCATGTTCTTTCTTAAAGACCGCTT
>NZ_JAEUPY010000149.1 GCF_016790065.1 Steroidobacter sp. | reverse complement strand
GGTGCGGGGCGCCGCCCGGCCCCGCGCCCCCGCCGCGCCCCGCGGCCGGGTGGCGGGTGGCTTGAACATCCGGGGGGCGCTGCTCCGAACGGTCCGGGCTTGTCGCTGCGGCCGGGAGGAGCACCTCCCCCTCGAGGCGGCGCGAACCACCGCCCCCTCGTAGTCTGAAAGCTCACAAGTCAACGCTGAACGTAGACGCCGTCCGAAACATCTCATCATCCTCAACCACATGAGCCAACTTCGGCCGTGGCACCGGCACTCGCTCACCTAACCGCGAAGAAGCATCCCAGCAAACAATCAGCACAACTAACGACAACCAAGCCCACACCTGCTCTCGACGCTGACGATCGCGAACCAGCGTTCGCAGGCTCGGGGCGCGTTCATGGATCCAATTGCGAGCAGGCTCACCACCACAAGCCGGAGGCGAACCCGCTCGGATGCGCGGGGTGGCGGGGACGGGGCGTTCGATCATGGCCGTTCTCCAACGCCGGTCAGTGTCGGCGTGGGGCCATTAGCGCTCCAAAGCTCGGACAGACGACCGCTGCCAGGAGGCGTAGCGCGGGCAGATTGTGATTAATTATGGCCCTGCAGCCCCAGCGCAGGCGCGGCGGTACACTAGCGCCGCCATGAAGAAAGTCATCGCCATCGTCGAAGACGAACCCGCCATCCGGGACAACTACGCCGCCGCCTTCACGCGGCATGGTTACTCGGTGCGTACCTACGGCACTCGTAAAGAGGCCATCGAAGCGTTCCGGGGTCGCCTGCCGGATCTGGCGGTCATCGACGTGGGACTGAAAGAGGAACCGGAGGGCGGCTTCGAGTTATGTCGCGAACTGCGTTCCATGTCGGCCGAGTTGCCAATCATTTTCCTCACCGCCCGTGACAGCGAACTCGACGCAGTCTCCGGCTTGCGCCTCGGTGCCGACGACTATCTGACCAAAGACCTCTCGCTCACCCACCTGATCGCTCGCGTGACCGCGCTCTTCCGCCGCATCGAGGCGCTGACGCAGCCGTCGAATCGCGACCAAGTCATCTCGCGCGGCTCGCTGATGATCGACGCGGCTCGGCTGCATGCGACCTGGCAGGATCAACCGCTGGGTCTTACCTTGACCGAGTTCTGGATCGTGCACGCGCTGGCCAAAAATCCCGGTCACGTAAAAAACCGCCAACAACTGATGGACGCCGCCAACGTGGTACTGGACGACAACACCATCACCTCGCACATCAAACGCGTGCGTCGCAAATTCCAAGCCATCGACTCGACGTTCGACAACATCGAGACCATGTATGGCATGGGCTATCGCTGGAAAGAAACCTAACCGAGCCGCCTGTCGCGGATGTCTCTTCGCACCCAGTTGTTGCTGCTCAGTCTGCTTACGCTAATCCTGCCGTGGGCCGGGTGGAAATATGCGCAGCAGATGGAAACGACGCTACGTAGCGGGCAGGAAGCGGCGCTACTGACCACAGCCGATGTGCTTGGCCGTGTAGTAGCGAGCGAGCCCGAATTGCTTTATCGCGCCGGCGAGATGCGCGACACCTTCGATCCCAAGCGCGGCGATTTGTTTGCGCCGCTGCTACCGACCCAACCGTTGATCGATGGCTTCGCCGATGAGTGGCCGCAGCCGTCGCGACCGGTGCCCGGGTTCGATGAGGGCCAACCGAACCAGCCACTGCTGCGTCTCGGGGTGCACGGTCGGTCCATGCACATGTACGCGGAAATCAAAACGCCGCGACGTGCGTATGAAATCCCGACCGGCGATGAAATTGTCCCCGAGCGTGGCTCGGATCGGTTGATCGTTCTGACTCGCGACGAGTTCAGTCGCGAACGCGCCTGGTCGATCAGCGCGCTGGCACCGGGCCCCATCGTCGTTCGGCCTTGTGACATCGGCTCACCTTGGCGACCCCACAGTGAAGACATGCCGTACATCACCGGCGTGTGGCGAGAAACCGCAACGGGTTACGCCATCGAGCTGCGCGGTCCGCTGAATCTGTTCGGCACGCAGGTGGCGGTGTACGCGATCGAAAAAGACAACGCGACCATCGCCAGCACGCACGGCCTCGCCCTGCTCCACACGGGCTCCGAAGCTCTGAAACAACGGCTGGAGCAGTACGCGCCGGAAGGTGTGCGCGTTTCTGTCGTCGACGTGAACGGCTGGTTGCTCGCTCGAGCAGGCGCAGTCTCCGCGACCGCATCGTCGACGTATCCCGGGCTGCAACGGGATGAATACGGCTTCATGCGTTCGGTGTATCGCGGTTTGTTTCCTAGCAGCTCAGTGCCAGCGCAATCGTATGGCTTGCCGTACGGCATGTGGGGCGCGCCGGTGGACAAAGCTCGCGAAGGCAGCAACTCGGCGATCTGGTTCGATCAAGCCGGCGGCGAGCCGTCACTGGTCCGTGCTGCCGTACCGGTGCGTTACGGCGATCAGCTGCTTGGCGCTCTGGTGGTCGAGCAGCCTGGCGAGCAACTCGTGTTGGTCCGTGAGCTGGCACTCACGCGTCTGCTGAATCTCACCTTGGTAGCAACGCTATTCGCCATCGTCGTGTCGCTGGTATTCGCCGCTCGACTGTCACATCGCATTCGACGACTGAGTCGTGCCGCCACGACGGCACTGACGGCGGAAGGTCGCATCGAGCACAGCATTCCCGGTACGCACGCGAAGGATGAGCTTGGCGCGTTAGCTCGCAGCTACGACACCCTGCTCGGCCGCGTGAAGGAATACACGCTTTATCTGCAAACGTTGGGGACGAAGCTGTCGCACGAGCTGCGCACGCCGCTGACCATCGTCAGCTCGTCACTCGACAATCTGGTGTCTGAAGAAACATTGCCACCGAACGCGCAGAGTTATGTGGATCGAGCCCGCAGCGGCACGAATCGCATGCACGCCATCCTCACCGCGCTGAGTGAGGCAACGCGCGTCGAGCAAAGCATCGAGCACACCGACCGCGTGCGCTTCGATCTGGGCGACTTGGTCCGCAATATGGGTCAGGCCTATCGTCAGACCTTCGCCCAGCATCGCATCGAGACGCGGATCCCGAGCGAGGCCTGCATGATCGACGGCTCGCCCGACCTGATCGCGCAGCTGCTCGACAAGCTGATGGACAACGCCGCGGACTTCACGCCAGCCGACGGGCGAATCGTGCTGGCACTCGATGTCGAACCGCGCGACTACCGGCTCAGTGTCAGCAACGAGGGCCCGCCACTGCCGCCGCAGCTGAACGACCGGCTGTTCGAGTCGCTGGTCAGCAGCCGCGGCAGCTCGGATGGCAAGCCGCACCTCGGACTTGGGCTATATATCGTGCGACTGATAGCCGACTTCCACGGCAGTAGCGTCAACGCAACGAACCTGCCCGACGACAGCGGCGTAGTGATCGCCCTGGAAATTCCAAGGACTTAGCGAAATGGCGCGTAGTCGCACGGCTACAGGGCTATTCAGCGTCGACTTTCCTTACAGGCTATCGCTGCCACCCCTGCAAAAAGTAGTTGCGTTAGCGCGACGAATAGGACTAAGTTCCTGTCCCAGAACGCAGCGCACGCTAGACGGCATGTGGCTTGCTTCGGATAGGTCCAACGGCGCTCTTCCGGGAGCGACGAGATGGCAGAGAAGCGGGGATGGCACCGCGAGGGGAGTGGGATCGAATCACAAGCGACAGGGACGCGCAGCCTTCCGTCCTGGCAATAGCCAGGCGAGGCGAGAGCAAAGTAAGGGTTGAGCGACAGAAGCGACGTTTCCAGATTTAGCCGACGCCACCGAACAACTCGAAGACTCGTCGACTCGGAAACGAAAAGCCCCGCAAATGCGGGGCTTTTTTTTATGCGACCGATCGGACGTCCCTGTCACGACGGGTCGCGCTCCTGAGCAAAAAGCGTGGTTTTTGCTCGGAGCCGCCGCCAAGGCGGCGGGGTACATCCTGTACCCGGCAAGAGGGTACGCTTTAGCTTTTAGCTCTGGCTGTCACTTCTGCTTCCAGGCCCCGTCCTTGTCCTGGTAGTACCAGCCGCCGGCGGCTTTGCTGGACCAGCGTTCGGCGAAGGTGGTGCGGATGTCCATTTCCCATTCCGGGTGGCCGTTGGCAGTGGCGATTTCTCGGTACAGGTTGGCGCGGTCGGCGTTCTCGTCGGCAACCAGTTTGCGCGTGGAATTGCGCTCCGGCAGTGGCACCAGGTTCTGATCGCGCACTTCCACCAAGCCGTCGCGCGTCAGACCGACTGCGCCGGAGTCGTAGTACTTCTTCAGCTTCGCGTGCCGCTCTTCCATGGACTGGGTGAGCTGGCGAATCGCCGGCGTCGACACGTTCAGGTCGGCCTGCGCTGCGTGCGCGCTGGGCACCAGCAACTCCAACACTGAATGCGCAGCTGCCAACAGCATGTCGCCGGACTGCGCAGGCACGGCGCCGCGCTTGTCGTCGCTCTTGGCCGGCGCACCTTGCCCACCCCAAATGTCGTCGATGATCTTGTCGGCGGCCTTCTCGGCGGCGGCGGCCGGGAAATAAACATTGATGGTGACGCAGGCGGCCACGAATAGGCACGCAGCCAGACACAGCACGGTACCGAGTTTGTAAGAGGCGGAACGCATCGTGAAGCTCCTTGGAATCGAACCGGAATTACAGTCGGCCGCGCGCGAGCCGTCAATCAGTTAGCGCACCACGGGCCCCTCGCTTTCGGTCACCAACAGCAACTGCTGCACCAGGCGTGGCCAATCCACGCGCCGCGAGCTGCCGATGACATCGATGCGCGGTAACCCTTTACCTTTCACCAAGTAGTAATTGCCGTTAGCGGCGGGCGCCACCCCGTCCATGACACACACTTCGTTGTGCAGCCGGCAAGAAATACCCAAGCGATCGTAGTTGAAGTCGTCGAAAAAGCGCATCACGCCGCCTGACAGCGCAGCGGTCACACCGGCGCCACCGCCACCGATACTGCCAATGTTTTCCACCGCGCGTTGACTGATGCGATGACGCGAGCGGTCACCCACCGGCGTGTAGAGCCGCGCATCGAACGCCACTGGCGTCCAATTGAACAACTGCAGTCCATTGATCGCGCCCGACAGTCGACCGGTAATGCGCCCGAACGAGAACGCGCTGGTCATGGGCTCCAGATCCAGATTCTCCAGCGCGATGCTCGAATAGAAGCGCGGCCATTGGCCGAACGGCTGCTCGAGACGCAGATCGCTGATGGTCACGTCGCCGTTGAACACCTGTGCGCGCAGTGTCGTACCGAGCGTGATGATGCCTTCACGCATGCGCAGCTTGGAAATCACGCCACCCACTCGCCCGCCGAACTCGGGCCAGCCGAATGCCTTGCTCAGCTGCTGCACGCTGATGGGTTGCAAGGTTGCGTCGATCAGGAAGGCGACCGACGGCAGCCCGGCATTGCGCACCCGAAACGTTTCCAGATCGATGGCGCCATCCAGCAGCGGAATTTTTGCGGGCTGGAGCAAGCGAAACTGTCGGCCGCTGGTCGTGAAGTTCAACTCACTCGCGCCGAGCGCCAGACCGAGCAGCGCTCCGCCCTGCCACTTCAACTGCGACGGCTGAACATTCGCAGCGCGCGTCGGCTGCGCTTCGTCATCCTCATCCGCTTCGCTGGACGCCTCGCCCAGCCAATGCCAATGACCACTCAGCGCAGAAAGATTCAGATTGCCAGTACCATCGTCGACGGTCACATCGCTGATGCGCAGCTCGATGGCTCTCGGCTCGCCGTCGCTCATCGACAGCTTGCCGCTGAGGCTGCCGGCGGTTTGCAGCGACTTGAAGCTGGTGTCGATCAGCAGCGGCTGCAAATAGCTTTCGTAGGCGCCGGGGAATTGCAGCGTCGTCAGTTCGAGTTCGAAATCACGCAGCGGTTGTTCGAGATCGAGCTGCAACTTGCCGGTTCCCGAGGCTTGCGCGACATCGGCATGATCGAGCGTGAAGCGATCCAGCGTTAACGAGTTGCCGCCGATGAGCTTGCCCTGCGCGCGCATCGACATCGCATGCGCAGACAGATCGACAAAGATCGGCTGCACGAACGCTTGCCCTTGTGACGACTGAACCGCGACATCGAACTGCCAGCCGTCCTTGAGGCCGCGCAACGTACCCTGCACGTGTAAAGACAGTTTGTCGCTGGCCAGGCTGCCTTCCTCATTGTTCGCAGTAACGTCGAGCAGCGAGCCGTCGATCTTGGCTTCGCGAACGTTGGCGTCCGAGCCGCGTGCGGTGAGCGTAAGATCCGCTACTCCAGTGGCGCTCACCGGCGGCAACGGTGCTTTGAAATCTGCCGCTAACTTGAGCAGCTGCTCGATGGAAACGCGTTGGAGCTCAGTCTTGGCACTCCAGCCCGCGTCTCGCAGCGACGCTTGCAGAGCCACGTGACCCTCGCCGACCCGCAATCCTTGCAACGACACGTCGAGCGAACCGTCGCGTCTTCCATAGCTCAGCTTGGCATCGAAGGCCTGTTTACCCAGAGCCGGCACATCGGCAAGCACTCGCGCCTTGGCGCATGCGATGACATCGTCACGCAGATCGAGAGAGGGACAGTCGATGCGCACGTTGGTGAGCGTCTGCGAGAGCGCTGGCACATGGAGTCGACCGACTCGTGCGCGCACCAGGGCGTTCTTTTCCGGTAAGCCTAGATCGACGACCACATCGCTCGCGGTCCAACCATCGCCCGCGACTTGCTCGATATGCAGCGTCACATCGTCCACGGCACGCACGGCTGTTGCGATGACGACGCCGCCCACGATCGCGGCCATCGCAGCGACTTGCCGGGCACGACTGCCATTCGGTCGCTGTCCTTGGGGTGGGCCGGAGGCGCTGGTCATCGGTGCGATCATGACGAGCCTGATCCAGCTCGCCAAGCGCCACGCCACCCAGCCTCGGTCACGAGTGAATTGACAACGTTGTCACGGCCATGGGATTCTGCTCGGCCAGAATACCGATGAGACAGGGGCGAACAATGATCGACGCACGCGGAAGCGCCGAACTGCGCGGCGCCATAGTAGCCGTATTGCTGGCAGTTGCGCTGTCGGCATGTTCCAAGCGCGAAGCGACCACCGGCGAGACCCAACCCAGTCGCATCACCACCGCCTCCAATGTGCATCCGGAAATCTGGCCGCAAGTGTCGCTGCCGGCATTGGACGATACCGCCATCGAACCGCGCCTGAACGAGTTGTTGAGCGCGCTCAGCGTCGAGGAAAAAGTCGGCCAGATCATCCAAGCCGACGTCGGCAGCGTCACTGCCGAAGACGTGCGTCGCTATCGACTCGGCTCGGTCTTGAACGGCGGCAACTCGGCACCGGGCGGCGACGATCTCGCGCCGGCCAAAGTGTGGCTGGCGGCGGCCGATGCATTTTACGAAGCGTCCATGGACACGCGCGACGGCAAGCATGCGATTCCTATCATGTGGGGCGTCGATGCGGTTCATGGCCACAACAACATCGTCGGCGCCACCTTGTTCCCGCACAACGTCGGCTTGGGCGCGACACGCAATGCCGACCTGATGCGCAAGATCGGCGCGATCACCGCCACCGAGTTGCGCGTCACCGGTCAGGAGTGGACGTTCGCACCGACCATCGCCGTTTCGCAGGACGTCCGCTGGGGCCGAGCTTACGAATCGTATTCTGAAAATCCAACACTGGTGCGCGAGTACGCGCACGCCATCGTGCTCGGCTTGCAAGGCGATCCGGGCAAGGCGGACTTTCTGCGCGGCAATCATGTCATCGCCACGGCCAAACATTTTCTGGCCGACGGCGGTACGTTCGAAGGTCGGGATCAGGGCGACGCTCGCATCACCGAAGAACAACTGCGTGACCTCCATGCGCCCGGCTATGTCGCAGCGATCAGCGCCGGCGTGCAAGTGGTGATGGCTTCGTTCTCCAGCTGGCAAGGTAAAAAGATTCACGGCCATCACGGCCTGTTGAGCGACGTGCTGAAAGATCGCATGGGCTTCGACGGCTTCGTGGTCGGCGACTGGAACGCGCACGGTCAGGTCGAAGGCTGCACGAATGTGAGCTGTCCGCAGGCCATCAACGCCGGCTTGGACATGTTCATGGCGCCCGATAGTTGGAAGCCGCTATACGACAACACGCTGGCACAAGTGAAGTCGGGCGAGATTCCCATGGCTCGGCTCAACGATGCGGTTAGTCGCATCCTGCGTGTGAAATTGCGCGCCGGTTTGTTCGAAGCCGGCAAACCCTCGAGCCGCGCGCCCGGCGGTAAATTTGAATTGCTAGGCTCAGCCGAGCATCGCGCGGTCGCGCGCCAAGCGGTGCGCGAGTCGTTGGTGTTGTTGAAGAACGCCAACAAGGTATTGCCCTTGAAGCCCAACTCGAAGGTGCTGGTGGCCGGCGACGGCGCCGACAATCTGCCCAAACAAAACGGCGGTTGGACCTTGACCTGGCAAGGCACCGGCATCAGCAACAAGAACTTCCCCAAGGCCGAGACCATCTTTGCCGGCATTCGCTCGGCGGTGACTGCCAGCGGCGGTTCGGCCCAGTTGAGTGTGGACGGCAAGTACACGCGTAAACCCGATGTCGCGATCGTGGTGTTCGGCGAGGATCCGTACGCCGAGTTCCAAGGTGACATTGCAACGTTGCAGTACCGGCCGGGCGATAACAAAGATCTGCAGCTGTTGCAGCAACTGCGCGCCGAGCAGATTCCGGTGATCGCTTTGTTTCTGTCGGGCCGGCCGCTGTGGGTCAACGCTCATTTGAATGCTTCGGATGCCTTCGTGGCTGCATGGCTGCCGGGCTCCGAAGGCGGCGGCATCGCCGACGTGTTGTTCACCAAGAAAGACGGTTCGGTGAATTACGATTTCAAAGGCAAGCTGCCGTTTGCCTGGCCGCGCACGCCGCTGAAGTTCAACAGCGAAGGCGCACCGGAAGCGCCGCTATTCGACTACGGCTTCGGCATGACCTACCAGGACACCGCCGATCTGCCGACGTTGTCGGAAGAAGTGCCGACGGCTCCGGCTGGCCAGACTTCCACTCATAGTTATTTCGCGGCAGGCCGCGCCAGCAATGGCTGGCAACTCGCGCTCGGCGACGGAGATGCGGCACGCACCGCCTTGGCCGCCGCAATCGGCGACTCGCCGGGTAGTGTGCTCAACGTGAGCGCCGTCGATCATGCCGCCCAGGAAGATGCCCGGCTGGCGAAGTGGTCCGGGCGCGGACCGGCGACACTGGCCTTGCAGGGCGAAGCACCCATCGACCTACAGCGCGAAGCCAACGGTCAGCTGTCGGTGACTTTCGACTACCGGGTGGATACGGCGCCCACCGCCAAAGTCTTGCTTGGCATTGAATGCGGACCGGGTTGTCGGGGAGACTTGCCGATCGACGCCCAGCTGAAACAGGCGCCCGGCGGCGAATGGCGCCAGCTGAAAATGCCGCTGCATTGTTTCCAGAGCAAGGGCGCCGATTTGCGTAACGTAACCGCGCCGTTCCTGCTCAGCACCGCCGGCAAGCTCGAGCTCGGCATCGCCAACGTGCGGCTGGAGTCGGGCCTGAACGACGCCACCAGTTGCGACTGAAGTTTTTGTTATAAGTGTCCGCAATGACCAAAGCACCGCCCCGCCGGGCGAAAATTCAAGACGTGGCCGAAGCAGCCGGCGTCGCCATCAAAACCGTTTCGCGGGTGTTGAACAATGAGCCGAACGTGCGCGAGGAAACTCGCCAGCGCGTGCTCGCCATCGTCAAGAAGCTCAACTATCACCCGAGTTTGTCGGCACGCAGCCTGGCGGGCCGGCGCTCGTTCCTGATCGGCTTGATCTACGAAAATCCCAGCGCCAACTACATCGTCGACGTGCAACACGGCGCGATGGCCCGCTGTCGCGAAGATCGGTTCCAGTTGCTGATGCATCAGGTCACCGGTCGCGGCGAGGAAATGGAACGCGACGTGATCGGGCTGGTGGATCAAACTCATTTGGATGGTTTGATCGTGACCGCGCCGCTGAGCGAATCGCCGGATCTGATTCGTGCTCTGGATCGCCGCTCGTTGCCGTTCGTGCGCGTGGCACCGAACGACGTCGCCCATCAAACGCCGTATGTAGATATGGACGATGCCGGCGCCTCGCGTGAGATGACGGAATATTTGCTCGGCCTCGGTCATCGTCGCATCGGTTTCATCGTCGGCCATCCCGATCACTTCGCCAGCGGTCAGCGCTTGCTGGGCTACCAAGCCGCGCTCGCCGCGCATGGCGTCGAGTTTCAGGATCGCTATGTGCGTCAGGGGTTTTTCACGTTCGAGTCGGGCATGGAAGCGGCCAAGGAATTGCTGTCGCACGCCGACGCGCCCACCGCCATCTTCGCCAGCAACGACGACATGGCTGCCGGTGTTTTGATGGCCGCGCACGAACTGGGCATCAGTGTTCCTGAACGTTTGTCGGTGGCCGGCTTCGACGACACATACATTGCGAAAACGGTGTGGCCACGGCTGACCACAGTGCATCAGCCCACTTACGACCTGGCCTACACCGCCACCAATCTACTGTTGCAAATGCTACAAACCGGCACCGCTCCACAATCCATGCGGTTGGGGTATCGTCTGGTGTGCCGCGCTTCGACGGCTGTCGTTCATCCATGAAGAATGACTCGTTCGATAGGCTCACGCGCCAGAGTGCTAGTCCTGGTGGCGATGGCATTTGCCGTCGCCAGCTGCACCAACTTTTTCTATAACCGTCTCGATACGCTGGCCGCCTGGTACATCCAGGATCTGGTCTCGCTCGATGATGGCCAGCGCAGCGATCTGCGCTCCTGGCTGGAGGGCACGCTGCAATGGCATCGCCGCTCCGAGCTACTGCGCTATTCCAAGTTCGTACGCGATCTCGCCGGCACGGCAGCGCATCCCGGTAACGCGACTACCTACAAAGGCATCGAAGAACAAGTCGAAGGTTTCGGCGCGCGCGTGGTGGAACAAGCAGCACCCGATGCCGCGCGCTTGTTGTTGAGCCTGTCGCCACAACAACTCACCGAATTCGAAACCAACCTCGCCGCCAAATCCAAGGAACGTAACGAGGCGAATCTGAAAGCGCTGGCGGCAGGCAAGTGGCACGAGAAGCGCGCCAAGGACATCGAGAAACAACTCAAGCGCTGGACCGGCGCGGTGACCAAGGAACAGCAACTGTTGATCGCACGGCAGGTCGAGCGTTTCGATTCCACCACGACCGATTGGTTGGAGAGTCAGGCGCACTGGCGTAAATCGATGTTCGGCGCACTCCAGGAACGCTTCACCGCAGGTCAGTCGCCGGCTGCCACCGAGGAGCGTATTCTCACATTGTTACGGACCCCGGAGAGTCAGTGGACTGCCGCTTATCAGACCAAGTCCACGCAGAATCGTAAGCAGTCGCTGGCGGTGCTCGCGGCGCTGGATGCATCGCTGACAGCGGCACAGCGAGCTCATCTGCAGCGCGAGCTGACGACGCTGGCACAACAATTGGAAACAATGACCAAAGAACGCTAAGGAGTTCCCCATGAGCCGTGCTCTGTTGCTGGCCATCTCCATTTCATTGCTGAGCGTCGCGGGTTGTAAGAAGGCTCCGCCTGAACCACCAGCTACCGAACAAGCAGCACCTGCGCCCGCTGCTTCCACGTCGGCGCTCTCTGCTGAAGAAACGGCCGCCATTGCTGCCGCCATCGATAGCACCGACCGCCTGGCTGGCGATAAGGATGAAGATGCGTGGCGCCGACCCAGCGAGGTGCTGACGTTCCTTGAAGTGAAGCCGGGCATGAAAGTAATCGATTATTTTTCTGCCGGCGGTTACTACACGGAGCTGTTGTCGCGAGTGGTCGGCAGTAACGGCCAGGTCGTTGCTTATAACAATGCCGAGTATTTGAAGTTCTCCGGCGAGAAGCCGAATCAGCGTTATGGCAATGGTCGATTGGCGAACGTGGCGCAACTGACCACGCCGCCCGAAGAAGCGCCGTTCGAAGCGAACAGCTTGGACGCTGCGTTGTTCGTGATGTCGTATCACGATCTACATTGGCAGGCTAAAGACGGTTCCTGGCCGAAGACGGATCCGGCGCAGGCGCTGGCCAAACTCGTGCCTGCTTTGAAGCCGGGCGCAGTTGTGGTCGTGATGGATCACGCCGCGGTCGCGGGTGCGGATCCTGCTGTGAGCGTCGATGCGCTTCATCGCATCGACCCAGCCGTGATCAAGCGTGACTTCGAAGCGGCGGGCCTGACGTTCGAGAGCGAGAGTAAAGCGTTCGCCAACGCAGAAGACGATCACAGCAAGCCAGTGTTCGACCCGGCAATCCGGCACAAGACCGATCAGGTGTTGTATCGGTTTAGAAAGAAACCGTAATTATTTTCTTCGCCCTCCGGGCGGGCTGTGACGACACAGAAACAGTGTCGGGGCTAGGCATCGGCCGCGCGGCTGAAGGCTTGGGCTAGTTCTTGTTGTTTGCGCGGTGGCACGGGGTCGTAGTGGCTCAGTTCCATCGTGTAAGCGCCTTCGCCGCCGGTGAGCGATTTGATGCGCGCCTGATAGTCATTGATCTCAGCTAACGGCACCAGCGCACTGATTCGAGTGCGCTGGTTCGCCAATGCATGACTGCCGCTCACCCGGCCTCGGCGTGTCGCCAGATCACCGGTGATGTCGCCAGTCGACGCACTGGGCGACGTCACTTCGATACGCACCAGCGGCTCGAGCACGATCGGCGCCGCCTCTTCAACGGCATTCAAAAACGCCCGACGACCGGCGGCAATGAAAGCAACTTCTTTCGAATCCACCGGATGATGTTTGCCGTCGTGAACGATGACTCGAATATCTTGTAACGGAAAGCCCGCCACTGCACCTTCGCTCAACGCCTGACGCACGCCCTTCTCCACCGCGGGAATGTATTGCGAAGGAATCACTCCGCCAACCACTTCGTCGACGAACTCGAAACCCTCACCGCGCGCCAACGGCTCGACTCGCAAATAAACCTCACCGAACTGCCCCGCGCCGCCGGTTTGTTTCTTGTGACGATGATGACCTTCCGCCGGCCGCGTGATGGTCTCGCGATAAGGAATGCTGGGCATCTTGGTCTTGCAGCCCACCCCATAGCGATCCTTCATACGATCCAGCAGCACACGCAGATGCAAATCTCCCATGCCGTACAGCACGGTCTCATTCATGCCGGCTTGATGTTCGATACGTACGCCTGGATCTTCGGCCACCAGCTTATGCAACGCGTCGGATAGTTTTTGTTCTTCGCCGCGTCGCTCCGGCTCGATCGCAATGCCGGCCATGGCGGGCGGCAGGGTGATGGACTTCAAGTGATAATGATCTTGGTCGTGAGAATCGTGCAGGACCGCGTCGAAATGCATCTCGTCCACTTTCGGGACGGCACAGATGTCGCCGGGGATGGCCTGCGGTATTTCGTAATGTTCCTTGCCTTGCAAGCGATACAGGTGGGCCACCTTGAACGGCTTGCGCGCATCGCCGATGAACAGCTGCGCACCGGAGCGCACCGTGCCCTGATGCACGCGAAAAATTCCGAGCCGGCCGACGAACGGATCGATGTTCACTTTGCACACATGCGCAATCACATGCTGATTCGGATCCGGCGCAACGCGGACACGCTCGGCACCTTCGCCTTCGCCGCGTAGAAAGGGCGGCGGATTGCCCTCCATGGGATTCGGCATCAGGCGCGCAAAAATATTCAGCAGTTCCTTGATGCCGGCACCGGTCTCGGCCGACACGAAACACACCGGCACCAGATGCCCTTCGCGCAGCGCGCGTTCAAAAGGGTCGTGCAGTTGCTCCGGGGACAGTTCTTCGCCCTGTTCCAGATACAGCGCCATCAACTCCTCATCGACCTCCACCACCTGATCGATGATTTCGGTGTGGGCGCTTTCCACCGAGGAGAAGTCCGGACGCTGCACGGCATCCGGACCGGGGTCGAAAAAACAGTCGACCACCGCCTTGCCGCCCTGCGCCGGCAGATTCAGCGGTAAACATTCGCGCCCGAACAATTCCTTGAGCTGGGCCAGCACCGCTTCGGGCCGCGCATCCTTGGCGTCGATCTTGTTCACGATCACCAGCCGGCACAGTTCGCGGTCCCGGGCAAAATCCATCATTCGCTGGGTGACCGGCTCGATGCCATTGACGGCACTGACCACCACGGCGGCGGTTTCCACCGCTTCCAGCACCGTCAGGGCGCGGCCGGCGAAATCCGGGTAGCCCGGAGTGTCGAACAGATGGATGTGGCGATCAGCTACCGGAAAATGCACCAGTGCCGCGTCCAGCGAGTGGCGCAGCTGCTTTTCCTGGGGGTCGAAGTCACAAGTGGTGGTGCCGCGTTCCAGGCTACCCCGGTTGCGGATCACGCCGGCTTCCAGCAGCAGGCTCTCGGTAAGCAAGGTTTTACCGGCGCCCGCCTGGCCGACCAGCGCGATATTGCGAATGTCCGAGGTCGAATGAGCTCCAAGGGACATGGCCGCACCTCCGCAACCACCGTTTAGTGGCGCTTTGTGTCGCTTAACCTGATATTGAGACTCAGCATACTCCTCAATGGGCTATTAAGAAGTGCTCAGCCTATTGGAGCCGTGGCGCCCTACGCTTAACCTACACGCCTTGAACTAACTACTCATTTCGCTTCCTCATGAGCAAGCGCGCACTGATCGTCGACGATTCCCGTTCCGCGCGCGTCATTTTGAGCCGCATGCTGGAAGGGTACGGCCTGGAAGTAGACACCCAGGAGTCGGCCGAAACGGCCCTGGAATTCCTGCGCCAGGCGCGGCCGGACGTGATCTTCATGGATCATTTGATGCCCGGCATGGACGGCTTCCAAGCCATTCAGGCCATCAAGGGCAACCCGGACACCGCCACCATTCCGGTGATCATGTACACCTCGCAGGAAGGCGAGCTGTACATCAGCCAGGCGCGCGCGCTGGGCGCCGTCGGGGTCCTGCCAAAAACGGTGAAGCACGCCGATGTCTCCCGGGTGCTGTATCAGCTGCGCTTGCTGCCGGAACGGCGCGAACCCCGGGTGGCGGCGGTCCCGACCAGTCACCACGAAAGCGCGGCGGCGGTGCAGATCGAACCGGTCCGCCCGGCCGGCGATGTCGAAAGCTTGATTCGTAATGCCGTGGCACCGCTGCTCAAGGAGCAGAGCGCAGAAATTCGGCGCTTCGTGCTGGCCAGCCTCGAAGGCTTCACGCGCCGTATCGGGACGGAAGGCCGGCCGCCGACCGTGCCGGTAGCGACCACGGCTCCCGTCATCACCGCCACGACCACCGAAACGCCGACGGCTATCGAGACCCAGACCGTGGTCGTGCGTCAGAACCGGTGGCCGCTGGTGGCCAGCGTCGCAGCCATCGCGCTGATTCCGACTCTGGTGCTGGCGCTGTTCTATACCAAGGAACTGGAGACCACCAAGGCGCTGCGGGGCGCAGTCAGCACCTTGCAAGCGACCATCGATGGTCAGCAGACCCAGCTCACCACGCTGCAAAAGAGCATTCAGTCCAACCAGGCCGCCGCTGCTGCCGTCGCGCCCAAGCCCGATAACGTCACGTCGGAAACCGTGCCGTACGGTGAGGCACCGCTCGCCGGCGCCCGGCTCGAACGGTTGCGCGACATGCTCGCTCAGCTGCGAGCCAACGGTTTCCGCGGCAAAGTGAAAGTCGCCACCTTCGTCGGCGAGTTCTGTCTGACCGGCAATGGCATCGAAGGCTATTCCATGGCCACCGATGATCTGCCGGTGAAGCGTTGCGACCTGGTGGGCAATCCTTTCGAGGACAGTTTGCCGACAGCGCAGCGTCAATCGCTGGGCTTCGCCAATCTGCTGTCCTCGTTGCGCCAGGACGCCAGCGGCGTGACGGTCGAAGTCGCGCATGAAGGCCGTCGCGCCAGCGTGCCGTATCCCACTGCCGATCAACTCGTGCGCGTCACCGCAGGCGAATGGAATCGCATAGCCGCCCAGAACAATCGCGTGGAATTCGCGACTCAACCGGCCGGCTCATGAGCGCGTACCCTCGCCACGGACGTTGCTGCTAGAGGGGTCCATGTCGCCGCCCTGGATGCTTTATGGTGCCAACGGCTATACGGGCGAGCTGATCGCGCGTGAGGCGGTTGCTCGCGGCATGAAGCCGGTGCTGGCCGGCCGTTCCAAACAAAAAATCGCCAAGCTGGCGGCCGAACTTAACTGCCCGAGCGCAGTGTTCGATCTCGAAGATCACACGGCGCTGTGTGCCACCCTGTCGCAAGTCGCGGCCGTGCTCCATTGCGCCGGTCCGTTTTCGCAAACCGCCGCGTCGGTGATGCAAGCGTGCCTGGCGACGCATGTTCATTATCTGGATATCACCGGCGAGATCGACGTGTTCGAACTGGCCGCCAGCGTGCATGACAAAGCGGTGCGCTCCGGCATCGTGCTGTGCCCCGGCGTCGGCTTCGATGTCGTGCCTACCGACTGCCTGGCCGCGCGACTCAAGGAAGCCCTGCCGGATGCCACACATCTCGCGCTGGGTTTCGACAGTCGCGCCGGCTTGAGCAAAGGCACCGCCAAAACCGCGATCGAATCGGCCGGCAAAGGTTCGTGTGTGCGAATCGACGGCCGGCTGACCACCGAAAAGCTCGGCTCACGCACTCGTCGCATCGATTTCGGCGCCGGCGAGAAGCTGGCGGTGAGCATTCCGTGGGGCGATGTCAGCACGGCGTATTACACGACCGGCATTCCCAATATCGAGGTGTACACGGCCAGCTCCCAGAAATCCGTCGACGGCATGCGTCGCGCGAACCTGGTGCGGCCGCTGCTCCGGCAGCGCTGGGTGCGTGAGTTGGTGAAATTCAGTGCCCAGCGGCGCATTACGCCGCCCGATAAAACCCAGCGCGACAACAACCCCACCCACCTGTGGGGCGAGGCCAGGAATGCCGCGGGCGAAGTGAGAACCGCCCGGCTGCGCACCGCCAACGGTTACTCGCTGACGGTGCATGCGGCGCTCGGCATTCTCGACCCGGTGCTGAATCGAGCTTGCAACCCGGGCTTCAGCACTCCAAGCTTTCTGGTTGGTGCGGACTTTGTCAGCACCTTGCCAGGCTCGTCCACGATCCGTATCGACTC
>NZ_JAEUPY010000144.1 GCF_016790065.1 Steroidobacter sp. | reverse complement strand
GAACCCATCCAATCCTTTTCAACAAAGCGTCTGGGTCACGCGGCCACCGTCGGTCGCCGACGAGCGGGAGATGCATGTCAGTAACGAAATCACGCGCGTCACCGGCGGCGTGATCGTGGACTTACCCAAGGACTGGCAGCTGGAAAGCGACTACACCTGGACTCGCAACAAAGCCGTCTTCGGTAGCTTCGGCCTGTTCTTCGACACCATTCCGCAGGGCATTACCAGCGGCGCGATCAATCCGTTTCTGGACACGCTGGCCAATCCCGTCGACCTGAATTACTACGGCGGCAATTACCTCGGCACATCGCCCTCGCAGCTCGATAACGTCGCGTTGCGAGTGACTGGACCGTTGGGTCATCTGCCGGCGGGTAGTCCGATGCTGTCGCTCGGGCTGGAGTACCGAGAGGAAAGCATGCGGCACGCGTCGTATCTGTGGAATTTCGCCAACTTTCCGAGTTCGAATTTGAATCGGCAATACCTGCCCAAGTCGCAGCAGGTGTTGAGCGCCTATGCCGAAATGAAGATTCCCTTGATCTCCAAGGCGAATCGAGTGCCACTGGTGCACGAGCTGGATTTGCAACTGTCGGCCCGCACCGAGCGCTTCGATGTGAAGACCGGCACTACATATATCGAGACGCCGGGCGCCGCAGTGGTCGACGAGTCGGTGGAGTACAGCTCCACCAATCCGACCATCGGTCTGCGCTACAAACCCATCGAACAGTTGATGTTCCGTGCCAGCTACGCAACCGGCTTCCTGCCGCCGGACTACAGTCAGTTCCTGGCGCCGACCCTGGGTGGCACCGACACTCGCGGGCCGAGCGCGACGGTCAACGTCATCGATCCGTTGCGGGGTAACGAGTTGGTCGCGACGCAGTTCATTTCCGGCGGCAATCCGGACATCAAACCGCAAGAATCGACCAGCTGGAGCCTGGGTGTGGTGTGGACGCCGCCGTTTCTCGAAGGCCTGCGCGCCAACCTGGAATGGTATCGCCTGGAGCTGGAGAACGTCGCAACCCGGCCCACGGCACAACAGATCGTCACGTTGGCCAATCAATTCCCGAATCGAGTGCAGCGTGCTGCCGCGCTGCCGGGCGACCCGTACGGTGTCGGCAGAATCACCTTGGTGGATTTCAGTCTGCTCGGTGCCAATCGATTACAGACCGAAGGTTTCGATCTGAGCTTGGATTATCAGGTGCCGGTGATGGACTGGGGCACGCTGCGACTGTCGGCCAGCGGCACGCTGATTCGTTACTTCGAGCGGCAGGCGTCCATCGTCGCGCCGTTGCAGGATGTCACCAACCAGATTGCTTACGACGGTCCGCTGGAGCGCAAGGGCAACTTCGGTATCGGCTGGAGCAAGGATGCCTGGAAGGTCGACTGGACCATGAGCTACTTCGGTTCCTACGAGCAGTACGCTGTGGGTGGCGTGACTGCGTATGTCCAGGCGCAAGGTTCGCGGACGATTCCGAGTCAGAGCTATCACGACGTAGTGTTCACCTATGGTTGGGATGAGGACGCCAGCTCGTCGCTGCTGTCGGGTGTGACGCTGCAATTCGGCGTCAACAATGTCTTCGACAAGGTGCCACCGCTGGATGTTTTCTACAGCTCCAGCAGCTACTACAGCCCGTTCGGCGATCCGCGCCTGAGAGAGTACCGGCTGTCGCTCAGCAAGCGCTTCTGAACGCGCGCGGCGGGGTCGCGATTGGTAGCGACTCCGCCGTTCCCTCCGCCAAGGTGCGATCAATGAATTTTCACGGTTTCATCGTGGGCGCGCTGCTTTCTTTGGCCGCGCTCGACGCGGCTGCGCGTCCTTATCGAATCGACGATCTGGACCGAATCGAAAACGTTGCCAATGTGCAGTTGTCGCCGGACGGTCAGTGGGTGCTGTACTCCGTCGACAGCGTCGATGTGGCAAGCGACGGTCGGCGCACTGGCCTCTGGCTGACGCGTTGGGACGGTGGCGAGCCGGTTCGCCTGACGCGAGCCACCGAATCCGCGAGTACGCCTCGTTGGAGCCCCGATGGTCGTTGGATCAGTTTTCTGCGCGCTGGCGACGGCGCGGCGCGTGGCAGTCAGCTATGGCTGTTGGATCGCACGTCATCCGGCGAGGCACGGCGAGCAACTGATATTCCCGGTGGAATCGGCGACTACATCTGGTCGCCCGATTCGCGACGTATTGCGGTGTTGTATCGAGAAGAACTGCCGCTGCGCAAGGATGCCAGCGGTAAAGAGATTTCCGGTCCGTGGCTGGTCGATAGAGCGCGCTTCAAGGAAGACGGCGGCGTCGGCTATTTACACGATCGCATCAAGCCCACGCGCATTTACCTGTACGACCTGGAGCAGAAGTCGTTCG
>NZ_JAEUPY010000122.1 GCF_016790065.1 Steroidobacter sp. | reverse complement strand
CCGGACTGTTGCCGAACGTGCCGCGTGACGCGTACTGGGCATGGGGACTCGGCGACAGCTTGATCGTCGTCATTCCGAGTCTGGATCTGGTCGTGGTGCGCGCGGGTGCGCAAGCCGCAGCCAATTCGTCGAACGGCTCGCGAGTGTGGAACGACGACAATTGGAATGGCGACTACGCGGTGTTGGCGCCGTTCCTTGACCCGATCGTGCAGTCAGTGACTCCCTGAGTACTGTGATGAGTACTGTGAGTAGCGCAGGGTGAGACTCGAAGGCGCGCGCTGGAATTCACAGGGCGCGCGCCTTTGCAGTCCCCCAGATTGAAACTCAACAAGGGTTGGTGCGGCATCTGAGTCGGTCCCTCCGTCAGGAGAACGCTCATGGCCGCCGATTCCGCCACCCCGCAACAGTGGGCTGCGATGACCTTCGCGCCCATCCCCATCGATAGCGACAAGTTCGGCCCGGCCTGGGAACAGCAGCGGGGTGCGATGGCGCGCACGAGCATCGCGGTACTTCGCTTCGACGATGAATCGCTCACTCAGCATTTCCTGGATCGGCCCGAGCCGCTGCGCGAGGCCATGACCGCGCACGCCGGTTTGCAACAGGAACTGGACTATCTCAAGACCCACCTCGAAGCGCTCGAGCTGGCGGCCACGCGTATGTTGTGTGTGGCGTCACGCATTTCACTGGCTTCGTTGGATTCGCCGCCTTCCGAGACTTGAGAACCCCGCTGCGCGCGGGCAAGCTCCGGCCGTACGACACGGAGCGCGAATGCAGTCAGTGACCGAGGCCGAGAAGCAGGAAAAACTGCCTTTTCCCAAGTGGTGGCCCATCGTGGCCGGTGCCCTGGTCGGCGTGGTGTTGCGTCTGTTTTATAGCGGCGGCCCGGACGGGCCGTACGGCGCGATGATGGGTTCGTTCATTTTCATCGCACCGCTGGCGGTCAGTGCCGTCACCGTCTATCTCGCCGAGCGACTGTCTCGTCGCAGTTGGGGCTATTACATGCTGGTCGGCTGCGCGGCGAATGCGCTGTTCGTCATCGGCACCATGGCCACCATGCTCGAAGGACTGATCTGCGTCATCATCATCTTGCCGCTGTTCGTGGCGATTGGCTGCATAGGCGCGCTGGTGATGGGCGCCGTGTGTCGTTTGACGAACTGGCCTAAGCAGGCTGTCTATAGCGTCGCAGTGTTGCCGCTGATTCTGGGTGCGATCGAACCAACCGCCGATTTGCCAGTGCGACTGCGCACTATTGAGCGCAGTGTCGCCGTTGAAGCGCCGCGCGAAGCCGTCTGGGATCACCTGATGAATGTGCGTGACATTCGTCGTGACGAAGTCGAGGACGGCCTCGCATTTCGCATCGGCGTGCCGCCGCCGATTTCAGCACTCAGCGATGCTGTCGACGGCCAGCCGGTCCGGCGCATTTCGATGGGCAAGCATGTGCACTTCGATCAGATCGAGGCCGAGCGTCGCGAGCACGAGTACGTGCGCTGGACCCAGCGTTTCTATCCGGATTCATTTCCGCCCGGCGCGTTCGATCAACATGTGGTGATGGGCGGCAGCTACTTCGATATCGACTCCATCTCGTACTCGTTGCAGCCGGAAGGTGCGAAGACACGGCTGACGCTCAGCATGCACTACAGAGTGAGCACGCGTTTCAATTGGTACGCCGACGCGGTCGCGCGTTTGGTGCTCGGCAATCTCGAAGAAGTGTTGCTCGGTGTCTATGAACGGCGCGCAGAGGTGACGGGCGCGTGAGCATGGACTGGAACGTCGGCTCGGAACGCATCGTCGATACCGGCGATACCGACGCGTCGGCGGGCGTCGTGCGTTGGCGTGCCAGCAAGTCGCTTTGGATTGGCGGCATGTCAGCCGCGGCACTGGTGTTCGGACCGCTAACGTTTACTCCTGGCGCGTTCCTGCTATTTCTAATCAGCACTGCGATCACGTTGTGTGCCGGGCATTCGGTGGGCATGCATCGACGGCTGATTCACAACAGCTTCGAGTGTCCCAAGTGGCTGGAGTATGTCTGTGTGTATCTCGGCGTGCTGGTCGGCATGGCCGGCCCCATCGGCATGATTCGTCAGCATGACCTGCGCGATTGGGCACAACGACGCGGGCACTGTCACGACTATCTGCGTCATGGTCGTGGGTTCTGGCGGGACGGGTGGTGGCAGTTGCATTGTGATTTACAACTGACGCACGGGCCGAAGTTTCAGCTCGAGTCGACGCTGGCCAGCGACCGTTGTTACTACTGGATGGAGCGCACTTGGATGTGGCAACAGCTGCCCTGGGCGCTACTGTTTTATTGCATCGGTGGCTGGAGTTGGGTGGTGTGGGGTGTTTGTGCGCGCGTGGCCGTTTCAGTCACAGGGCACTGGCTCGTCGGTCATTTTGCGCATCGTCAGGGGCCGATGACTTGGGAAGTGCGCGGTGCCGGCGTGCAAGGCAGGAATGTGCCCATCGCTGCGTTGTTCAGCATGGGCGAGAGCTGGCACAACAATCATCACGCCTTTCCCGGATCAGCGCGGCTTGGATTGTTACCGGGAGAATGGGATCCGGGTTGGTGGTTGCTGCTGGGACTGCAGCGTTGTGGATTGGTGTCGGCGCTCAGAACGCCTGAGACATTGCCGCCGCGGGCCGCGCTACATCGTTTGGATCGCTCAGGCTGGCAGCCGTCGCCGTCGGTAGTGCACGCTCACGGCGAACAACAACAACGACATGGCCAGCAAGCCGCCCAGGCTCCATTGGAAATCAGTGCGCAATAACAACGAAGGTTGAGGCGGCAGCCACGCCTCGCCGGCCAGCACCGATTCGATGACGTTGCGAATCTCTTTGCCTGGCAGGGTTTCGCCGTTGGACAGGATCACGATGGCTCGTTGCTGCGACGGATAGAGCGTCAGTAACGCCGAGAAACCGCGGCCTTTCGCAGCTTGGCGCGGCAGCCAATCGTCGCCGCGACGTTCCAGTTGCCAACCCAGCGCCATCGCCAGGCCGTCGCGACCAAGATCGCGTTGATGTTTGATCAACTCGCCGTAGGAATTGGCGGCGAGCAATGCAGGATCGTGACTCACTTGTACGGCGGCCCAGCGCGTTAGATCGGCGATGCTGGCGCTCAACCCGACGCTCGGCATCGTGTCTTCGTCCCAGGGATAGCGTTGCGCGCGACGAACGAACACCGTGCCGGTGTGTGGCCAGGCGACATTGGTGCCAGTGATAGGCACACCGAACGTGCTTTCGCCCATGCCTGCTGCGTTCAACACGCGTGTCTGCATGTACTGCAGATACTTTTGTTGTGACGCTGTTTCGATGATGGCGCCCAAGGCGTCGAAGGCTGAGTCTTCGCGCGTCAACAACTGAGTGACAGTCACGGGTGAATCGGCAAGCGAGTCGCTGAGGCCGAGTTGGCCGCGCTCTGCTAGCTGCATGACTGCGGTGGCGGTCAGCGTTCTGGTGATCGACTCGACATGAAACAACGTGTGCGCGTTGACGGGCTCGTCGGTTCGCGTGTCGCGTACGCCGAAGCCGCGCATGTAAACGGGTTGGCCGTCTTCGACGATGCCGATGGCCAGGCCGGGCAGGGCGAAGTCTTGCAGGACGCGCTCCATCGACGCGTCCAGCGCATACACACGATCTGGAGTCAGTGTCGGCGGTGGATCGTCGTGCGTGGTGTCTGGTGCCTGGGCACAGGCAACGTCGGATATCGCGGCGAGCGCGATCATAATCAGCAATTCAGCTGCCCGGCTCTGCATCGAGCGATCCGTGAATCCGTGGACTGGCCTGGGCAAATGATAGTCGCTTGTGCGAACGGTGCGCGTTACTGAGATCTCGAATTTGGGGTTCTGGAGTTGGGCGCCACGGCGGTCGAATCCCGCCGCACCAAGGTGTGCGCCAGTCGCGCCGGCTTGGGGGTGGTTCCCGACAACAACATTTCCAGCAGCAGATCGGCCGCGCGATAGGCCAATTGATACGTCGGCTGGCAGATGGTGGTGAGCGGCGGCCACACCGTGCGAGCAATGGCTGCATCGTCGAATCCGGCAATCGACAGTTGCTGGGGCACGGCCACGCCCATTTCGTGAGCCGCCATGAGCGCACCCGCGGCCATGTCGTCGTTGCCTGCGAAAATTGCCGTCGGCCGCTTCGGCAGCGCCAACAACTGACGCGTCATTTCCAGGCCGGAGTCGAACAGGAAATCGCCCTGGCGCACGTATTCGGGCACATACGGAATCTTGTGGTTCTTCAGCGCCGCCTTGTAACCGCGCAACCGTTCGCCGCTGGCGAAATGGCCGGGCCGGCCGATGATGAAACCGATGCTGCGATGACCGAGCCCGATCAGATATTCGGTCATCTCGCGGGCCGCGGCTTCGTCGTCGATATCCACATACGGCGAGCGATGTTTGATTTCGTTCGGGGCGATGCGCACGAACGGCAGCGCTTGGGCGTCGAGCGCGCGAATCAGTTCGGCCGATTCGCTCAGCGGCGGTGCCACGATCAGGCCGTCGAGATGGGTCTGGTTGGCGAAGGTCAGGATGTCCTGCATCACCTCTTCGGTGCGGCCGGCCACTTCATGCAACAACAGCAGGAACTTGGCCTCGCGACAACGCGCCAACGCGCCCCGCTGCACTTCGATGGTGTAGTTGGCGCTGGGATTGTCGTAAACCAGGCCGACCAGATAGGAGCGCCGGCTGGCCAGGCTGCGGGCCGACAGGCTGGGGTGATAGTTCAGCCGTTTGACGGCCGCGAGCACCTGCGCGCGGGTTTCTTCCCGAACGTTGGGTTCGTTGTTCAGAACCCGTGAGACAGTTTTGATCGCGACGCCGGCCGCTTTGGCGACGTCGTTGATGCTTGTTCTGCGCCCGGACATGGGCGCGATGGTAGCCCAGAATTCGCTTCAGTGCTGGCGGCCCGCGCAGCGGTGACGTCAGCGCAGGATGCGGCGGGGCTGCTCCGGCTGTTCCACCACCCTCGGCTTGCTCTGGCGCAGGTACAGGTCGAGAAAGTCGATGCCGTTGTCCACCGGCTTGTCGACGATGAAGGTGCTCATGTGTTCCAGCCCGCGCATCAGATACAGCTCGGCCGGGATGCCGTTGGCGTTCAACGCCTCGTACATGGCGTGCGCGTTGTTGTCGCCCACAGTGAAATCGAACGTGCCGTGATACAGGAACATCGGCGGATCGTCGCTGCTGACCAGCGCCAGCGGCGAAGCTTCCCGCCACAGGCCGGGATTGTCGTTATAGGACACGCCGGTGAGGCCGTTGGTGAGCGGGCCGTCTTTGTAATAGCGAAGATCGACCGGTGTGCCGCCGGCCACCACTGCCTGAACGCGCGAACCTTCCACGAACCATTTGTCGCTCGGGCTGGTAACGCCGGCCAGCGCCGCCAGATGCGCGCCCGCCGAGTAACCCCAGGTGCCGATGCGATTCTTCAGCACGTTCAAATCCGAGGCATGCGCTCGCAGCCAGAGGATCGCCTGCTGCACGTCCTGGAGCTGGGCCGGGAAATGCCATTGCGGGGCGAAGCGGTACGACATGTTCAGCACTACATAACCGCGCTCGGCCACGCGCTGGGAAATGCTATCCATGTCCGCTCGCGACCGGCCTTCCCAGCCGCCGCCATGAATCATGATCACGCCGGGGAACGGTCCGTTGCCGGCCGGCTTGTACAAATCGGCCTTGAGCTGCTGCGGCCAGCCCGCTGGGGTGTAGACGAAATCCCGGGTCACGGTCACGTCCACCGGCCGTACCGAACCGATTCGGGCATTGCTCGGCCGCCCCTCGTGCGAGGCACAGCCGGTCATCAACAGCGCGGACACCAGCAATGCAAGCCTGATCATGGGAACCCCTTTACCGCAAGCTCATCGGGTTCATTCGCACTCCCGGCGGATTTGGAGGCAGACCCCCTGGCGCCGAGTTCGCCGCTGGTTAGAATCGACTCATGGACTCCAAGCTCACGCAGCAGCGGCGCGGCCAGCAAGTCGACCCAGGCCTATTGGCCGCTACCCAGCGGCTGACCCCGGAGCAGCGTCTGGACGCATTCCTTACCCACAGCCGCTTGATGATGGAGCTTTATCAGGCTGGACAACAAGCCCGCGAAACGGTGCGACCGAAGCTCGCATGAGAACCAGTCGCTCCGGTGAGTCTGCACTGCTATTACTCGACGTAGTCGATGTATTGGGATGTGAGCAGGTCGATTACGCCGTCATCGGTGCCATGGCGGCTTCGGTGCACGGCGTGCTGCGCGCAAGTATGGATGCTGACGCGGTGCTGTCCATTACTACTCAGCAGCTCGGACAGTTGCAAACTCGCTTTCGAGACTCTGGGTTTGCAACGGATTTGCGCCGTGGCGATTTGGACGACCCGATTGCCGCAGTGCTGGCATTGAGCGATTCATTCGGCAATCGCGTCGACTTGTTGGTGGGCCTGCGCGGCTTGGAAAAAGAAGCATTCGAACGCGCGATTGAAGTGACTTTTCAGCGCGCGGCGTTACGGGTTGTAGGGGTCGAAGATTTCATCGCGATGAAAGTCTTTGCCGGCGGCCCCCAAGATATTGCCGATGCGCGCTATGCGCTGGCGGCGGCTAACGCAACCCTGAATCGGGAGCTATTGTTACGTTTGACAGCGCGTTATGGCCGCGACGCCATCAGTGCTCTCGAGAAATTACTCAGCAGCTGATGTCGGCTGGCGAGCCTGTGGCACGTCCTTAGAACACACAACGCACGCCGCCACGGCTCACTGCAGAGGGATGACGGATGAAACGACTACTCGCACTCAGCTTACTGGCGGCGTTGGCCGCGTGCTCGCCCAAGCAAGATGCGGCGAAAGAACCGGCGGCGCAAGCGGCGGCGGCACCGCCAGCGCCGGCGGAGGAGCCGGTGAATGTGCCGGCCGGGGCCTATAGCATCGATCCGGCCCACACCAGC
>NZ_JAEUPY010000200.1 GCF_016790065.1 Steroidobacter sp. | reverse complement strand
TCCGTGACGTAACGGAACACCGCACGACGCCACAACTCCGCCGCCGTAAACACCAACGCCAGCAGGCCTGCGAATATCACCAACCGCCAGCCGAGCGCACGCCAGGCGTCTCGATACTGACGTTGAGTCGCATCCCGCCAGTTGTCCAGATTGTTTCGATACTGGGTCAGCAACACTTCGGCCTTGCTCAGCGGCGTCACGATTGACGAGGTTTGCTGGAACAACCAAGCGAGCGTGTCGTACTGATCGCGCACCTTCTTCAGACTGGCGCGATCCTCCGAATCCGCTACTACCGCCAACGCATCGCCACGCGCGCTCAGCGCTTTCAGCTGCTCCAGTGGCTTGGCTCGAATCTGTGTGAAGACGTCTTGCAGCTCGGCGGTGCGCCGGTCGACCGTCTCGATGGTCTGCGCCTTGGCGTTCAAGCGCACCACCGTCGCGGTCAAATCCCAAATGCCGAACTGGCTCAGCGACGCGCTGACTGCCGAAGTGACCGAAGTGCTACCTGCGGCGGCCGTGGTCGTCGTGGTCGTGGTCGTCGTTGGGGTCGCGCTCGACGAGGGTATCGACGCAGCGATGGCGTCGATGTGCGCCTTCAACGAATTGGCACCGGCGTTCTCGGTGGCGTACTGGGTCATGTTCGCAAACAAGTTGCGACGGGCATTGATCAGATCCAGCTCGCCTTGCAGGACCGACAGCTTGGCTTGCAGGTCGGCTTTGTCCGAGGCTGACGCCGCAGCGATCTGCCGTCGCACGGCTTCGATCTCGGTCTGCAATTCGGTGCGCTGTTCTTCCAGCCGCTGCCGGATGCGCTTGAACGATTGAGTTTCGGCGCTGGCTTCGTCCTCATGCTCCTGCGCGGCGCTGGCTTCGCTGCTGATCAACTCCGCATTGGCACGCGCGATCTCGAAGGCCAACGCCATCACCTTGTCGGCGGTCTGGCGATTGGCGTACAGAATCAGCAAATCGCTGGGCTGGGTGGCGGCCTGCTGCTGGGTGCCGAGCGTGCGATACCAATCGACGGTTTCGTCCAGGATCTGCACCACTTGTTCGCCGGTCATCACCGCGCGTGACGCGATCGGATCGGCGGCGGGTTCAGCGGCTGCGGCGGGTGCCGGTTCGGCGGCGCGAACCGTCAGGCCAAAAGACAGGATCAGCGCGGCAAGCAACGCAAGTCTGGCGGGCATGAATAGCCTTTCGCGTCCGTGAGCCGTAAGTTATTGTTCCGGCTTGGTATTAAAACGGGCGGGAGAAGTTGGTGGACCCGAGGAGGATCGAACTCCTGACCTCCTCATTGCGAACGAGGCGCTCTCCCAGCTGAGCTACGGGCCCACCGAAGGGCGCGAATTGTAGCACTGGACTTGCAGGTAGCAAGCGCTAGTACCGCATCCTCACCACTTTGGTTTTGGACACCTGGGGCACGAACACCACGAACATGGTGCCGTACTCCTCTTCGCCCAGGGTCACGCTCTCGCCGCTCAACGCCTGCACCAGCTGCGGGATGTTGTTGGTGTTGCCGGCGACCAGCACATATTCGCCGCGATGATCGCGGGTGATGCGCTTGGCCAGCTCCGACCAGGTGGCCGAAGGTACGACGTTCACCGGCAACGCCAAGGTCTCGGACAAGGGCGTCACTGTCTGGTGCGCACGACGAAATTCCGAGGCAAAAATCACATCCAGGCCTCGCACCGGGCGGGCCTTGGACAGCGTGGTCGCCAGGCGAGCCGCACGCTCGCGACCCTCGATGCTGAGCGGCGGATCGGGATCGTTGCCCGCCTCCACCTCGGCATGACGGACGACGAACACCACCGTGGTGGCACGGGCATCGAACAACCAGGCCGCCGCCGCCACCAAAGCGATGAACAACAGTACCGGCAACACCAGCGGGAAAAAGAACGGCCGCCGGCGCATCTTGTCGAGATCTCGTTGCATGGGCCGGATGATAGCATCCGAGCCCCACTCGGGGTTTCGGGGAGCCTATGCCCATGACTGCGCCGGTAAGAACGGCATGGACGCTGGCCGATTGGCGAGCCGCTTATCGCAGCGGCCAGCTGCAATTGAGCGATGTTTACAGCAGCGTTGCAGTCGACCCGCCGGATACCGCGTGGATCACGCGAGTCGATGAAGCGAAGCTGCACACGCAGCTGCAGAGCCTCGCCGCTCGACTGGCTTCTCTAGGTGGGGATCTGTCTCGGCTGCCCCTTTATGGCATTCCGTTCGCCGCCAAAGACAACATCGATGCCGCCGGCTGGCTGACCACTGCAGCTTGCCCAGCCTTCGGTTACACCGCACGCGAGGACGCAACCGTCATTCGGCGATTGCGTGAGGCCGGTGCGATCTTGGTCGGCAAGACCAACTTGGATCAGTTTGCCACCGGCTTGGTTGGCACTCGCTCACCTTACGGCGCCGTGAGTAATGCGTTTCGTAGCGAATACATCAGTGGGGGGTCGAGCGCTGGTTCCGCATCCGTGGTGGCTCGCGGGCTCGTGCCGTTTTCTCTCGGCACTGACACTGCAGGATCGGGACGCGTTCCGGCTTCGTTCAACAATATCGTCGGATTGAAACCCACGCGAGGGTGGTTGAGTACGACTGGTGTCGTGCCGGCGTGTCGCACGCTCGATTGCGTTTCAGTGTTCGCGCTGACTGTTGAAGACGCGGAGGAGATTGCCGGTATTGCGGGTGGCTACGATGCCAGCGATGCGTACTCGCGACCGTTCCCTACTACGGTTACCGGGGCAGCAACGTTGCGATTGGCCGTTCCCGACAAGCTGGAGTTCTTCGGGGATGCTCAAGCGCAAGCTGCGTTCGCCGCTGCTGTCGAGAGCTGGCGGTCTCTTGGCGCTTCAATCACAGCTATCGACTTCTCGCCGTTCAGCGAGCTGGCTGCTTTGCTTTACGAAGGGCCTTGGGTGGCGGAACGCTATGCTGTCGCCGAGTCGCTGCTGGAACGCGATCCAACGGCATTCCAGCCGGTGTTGTTGTCCATTCTCGCCAACGCCAGCAAGTTCACGGCGGTCGATGCGTTCAACTATGAATATCGGCGTGCTGCTCTCGCCCGCCGGATCGACGAATCGCTACAAGGATTCACGGCGCTGCTGGTGCCGACGACGCCGTCGATCTACACCATCGCTCAGGTTACGGAGAAGCCGATAGAGCTGAACTCTCGCTTGGGCACGTATACCAACTTCACCAATCTCGCCGATCTTTCGGCTTTAGCGTTGCCTGCCGGCTTTCGCGACGACGGCTTGCCCGCCGGCATCACGTTGCTTGCTCCAGCCTGGCAGGATGCTCGTCTAGCCGATCTCGGCAAACGCTGGCAACGACACGCCTCGCTGCCGCTCGGCGCTACCAGCCGCTCACTGTCGAGCATTGCGCAAGAAACAAAACCCGCTGCGACCAAACTACGCGAAACCGCCCTGGCAAATCTGAACGCAGCGACGGCTGTAACGACTGAGCGACTCGCAGTCGTCGGCACGCGCATCAACGAAGCAATAGCCGCAGCAACGGAGCATTCGCGAACCGTTGGTGCGAATCCCGCTGGAGCCGCTACCGTGCGACTCGCTGTCGTGGGCGCGCATCTCAGCGGCATGCCGCTCAATCATCAGCTGACGTCGCGTGATGCTGTCTTCGTCGAACGCTGCCGTACCGCTGCGACCTATCAGCTGTACGCGCTCGCGAACACGACGCCACCTAAACCTGGGCTGGTGAAAGCAGCTGCCGGCGCGCCCATCGAAGTCGAACTTTGGGACGTCCCGCTCGAACGGTTCGGATCGTTCGGAGCTGAGATTCCCGCGCCTCTCGGCATCGGCTCGTTGGAACTCGAAGACGGCCGCGTGGTGAAAGGCTTCATCTGCGAGCCCATCGGCTTGCAAGGCGCACGAGACATCACCGCGTTCGGTGGCTGGCGCGCTTATCTCGCCAGCCTGAAGTAAGGGTCTAGTGTGCTACTACTGAGCCGCGCCGGAGTCGAAACTACGCGCGGCATCGAGAATGGCGCGAGCGATTTCCGCATCACTCTTCGATGTCACCGAAGAATCCAGAAACACTCGATACGACTTGATCGCAAATACCGCGATACCCATGGGCCCCGCCGGCACGCGCACCGAAAAACTATCACGCCGGTCGCGAATGAA
>NZ_JAEUPY010000076.1 GCF_016790065.1 Steroidobacter sp. | reverse complement strand
CGTGATAATTTCCTCGAGGCACGGCTAGATGCACGGAAGATGGAATCTGCGTGGTGATCTCGTGATACGAGAGGGCGCTGATCAGGCAGACCGCCGCGTTGGGAGCTCGCGCAGCGACCACGGCGAGATCAGGGTGCTCGGCCTCGTCCATTTCGCTGAGGCGATAAAGTCCGCGGCCCAGTTCGACGAGCTGACCGCTCTCACGCAGAGCGTACAGCGCGTCGGTGTGCACGCCGAGCGAGATTAGATCGCGAGTGCGGAGCGTGCCGCCCTCGTCGCGGAACGTCTGAAGGGCGGCGTCAAGGTTGCGGGTTTTCATGGTGGGTAATAATAGCACCATTTATGTAGATATGGTCTGATTCTTACCCAAGATGCTGATGCTAAGCTATTGATTATTATGGTTAGGCTGGCCGCGTCTGTCAGACGTCCTCTCTTCAAGTAAGTTAATAGTCGTCTCGATTGCCCCTGTGTGGTCGGTGTCAGTACCAACGCCTCCTTGCTTCAGATCTGTCTTTTTTCCAGAGTCGTCGGGATGCCTCTAAACAACCTCATCTGCGAAGCCATCCAAAAGCGCGCGCTGCTGGAGTTTCGTTATCACGGCCACCTGCGTGTGGTCGCGCCGTATTGTTACGGCCTGTCGAAGCGTGATGGCGCTCCGGTGCTTCGTGGCATCCAAGTTCGCGGCGCCAGTGCTTCGGGTGGGTTTGGGTTCGGCAAGCTTTGGATTGTTTCGGAGATGATGAGCGTTCGTGCTCTGGACGAGGCGTTCGTTCCGAACGATCCGAACTACAACCCAAATGACAGTGCGATGAGTGAGATCGTTTGCCGAATATGAAGTGTGCTCGCCCTCTAGCCCGGCGCCCCCTCGCCGGCGTATTGTCCGGCCATGGGCTGCTGCGTCCTAATCCTCTCCATCCTCTCCCAGCTGTTCGCCATGAACCGCAAGGTCCGGCGAATGCTGGGCCTGAGGGTAGTGGAGTGGTACGAAGATGAATCCGAACAGGCGCCGGCACCAAGGCCGACCTGGGCCGACCGAGGCCGAGCCATCCTTGCCACCACCGCCGGTCGAAGCATCCTGGCTGCGGCTGTGGTCGGTGAACTGACCTTCCTCGCCATCGCCCTCCCAGGTCCGGACGGCTTGCTGGCGAAGCACCGCCATCACATTCAACCAGTCGTTGAATTCTTCATGCCCGCCAGCAAGTTATATGGCGAGGACGATGCCATGTGCCGATCTCCCCAGCAGACCGCGGCCCTTACGCTCCCATCTGTCGCGCGCTAGCGCGCGGCCAGCCGTTACCCACAAGCATCGCCTTTCCCGGCGCCGCTATGCTCCTCAGCACTGTCACGAGGCACCCGCCAGATGACGCTGCTGTGGACCTATGGCTCAGATCGAATCCTCAATAGCGACCGGCACCGACGCGTTCCGCGAGACGCGAGCGGCGATGCTCGATCAACTGGCGCGCCTGCGACGCGTGGAGGAGCGCTCGCGTGCAGCGTCGGAAGCTTCCCGACCGCGGTTTGAGAAGCGCAAGCAATTACTACCGCGTGAACGCCTGGCGCTGCTGCTGGATCCGGGCGCGCCGTTTCTCGAGCTATGCACGCTGACGGGTTACAAACTCGACAATCCTGATCCTGAGAAGAGCGTGCCGGGCGGCGGCATCATCGCGGGTATCGGGTTCGTGAGTGGCACACGCTGCATGATCGTGGTGAACGATAGCGGCATCGACGCGGGCGCTTTGCAGCCGCGCGGGCTCGATAAGCAACTGCGCATGCAAGAGATCGCGTTGGAGAACCGACTGCCGTACGTGCAGCTGGTTGAAAGCGCGGGTGCCAACTTGCTGGCCTATCGCGTCGAAGAGTTCGTGCGCGGTGGCAATTTGTTTCGCAATCTCGCGCGAATGTCTGCTGCGGGTCTGCCGGTAGTGACTATTACTCACGGCTCGTCGACTGCGGGCGGTGCATATCAGACCGGCCTGTCGGATTACATCGTGATGGTGCGCGGGCGGTCGCGTGCGTTTCTTGCGGGGCCGCCGTTGTTACTTGCGGCCACGGGCGAAGTCGCGACGGAAGAAGAGTTGGGTGGCGCCGAGATGCACACCACGGTTTCCGGCCTGGGTGACTATCTCGCCGAGGATGATCGCGATGCCGTTCGCATAGCACGTGACATCGTCGGTAAGCTCGACTGGAATCGCGACCTACCGTCTGATGCGCGCGAGGGTAAGGTGCCGCGCTATAACGCCGATGAGTTGCTCGGCATCATGCCGCTGGATACCAAACGTCCGGTGGACATGCGAGAGATCATCGCGCGCATCGTCGATGATTCTGACCTGCTGGATTTCGGCGAGCGTTACGGCTCGGCGACGATATGCGGTCACGCGCGTATCGAGGGATACAGCGTTGGCATTATCACCAACAACGGCCCGATCGACGCGGCCGGCGCCGCGAAGGCAACGCACTTCATTCAGGCGTGCTGCCAATCGCGCACACCGATCCTGTATCTGCAAAACACCACAGGTTTCCTGGTCGGCCGCATGCACGAGGAGGCGGGCATCATCAAGCACGGCTCGAAAATGATTCAGGCCGTGACCAATGCCACCGTGCCGCAGATCACCTTGTACTGTGGCGCCTCCTTCGGCGCCGGCAACTACGGCATGTGTGGCCGCGGTTTCCATCCGCGGTTTTGCTTCTCTTGGCCGAATGCAAAGACGGCAGTGATGGGCGGCGAGCAAGCGGCGCGCACTATGACCATCGTGACGCGACAAGCGCTCAAGCGCAGCGGCAAGGATGAGAATCCGACGCAGCTCGAGCAGCTGGAACGCAAGATCATGTCGAATTTCGAGGGACAGATGGATGTGTTCACCACCAGTGCGCACGTGCTCGACGACGGAGTGATCGATCCGCGCGACACGCGGCAGATTCTGGCCTTCGCGCTTTCGGTGTGCCGCGACAGCGAGCGCAAGCAGCCGCAGTCCATGCAGTTCTCGGTGGCACGTCCCTAGATGCGCAGCCCGATGCAAGCCACACCCTTTCGCAAGATTCTGATCGCCAATCGCGGCGAGATCGCACTCCGCATCATGCGGACGGCGCGCACGCTGGGTTACCGCGTCGTTGCGGTTTACTCGTCGGCGGACGAGGGCGCGCGCCATGTTCGCGAAGCGGATCAGGCGGTGCATATCGGTGCGGCGGCACCGGCTGAGTCTTATCTGAATATTCCTCGCATCATCGAAGCGGCCCATCGCGTGGGTGCCGACGCGATCCATCCGGGGTATGGCTTCCTCGCGGAGAATGCCCGCTTCGCTGCCGCGTGCCGCGAGGCGAAGCTGGTGTTCATCGGCCCGTCCGCCGAGGCCATCGATGCCATGGGCAACAAGGCCACGGCGAAGCATCTGATGCAGCGAGCCGGCGTGCCGTGCATTCCGGGCTACCAGGGCGACGAGCAGGACGAATCGAAACTGCTGCGCGAAGCGGAGGCTATCGGCTATCCAGTGATGATCAAAGCCACTGCCGGCGGTGGCGGTCGCGGCATCCGGCGAGTCACGTCGGCCGCGGAGTTCTCGGCCGCACTGCGCAGCGCGCGCTCTGAGGCGGGTAATGCGTTCGGTGATGCTCGCGTGTTGTTAGAGAAGGCGATCTTGTCGCCGCGGCACGTGGAGGTCCAGGTTTTCGCTGACCGTCACGGCAACGCCATCCATCTCGGTGAGCGTGACTGCTCCGTGCAGCGGCGCCACCAGAAGCTGATCGAGGAAGCGCCATCGCCGGCCGTTACGCCTGAATTGCGCGAGCGGATGGGCGCGGCGGCCGTGCTTGCTGCCAAGGCCATCGACTACGAGGGCGCTGGCACGGTCGAGTACCTGCTCGATGCGTCGGGTCAGTTCTATTTCATGGAAATGAACACTCGGCTGCAAGTGGAGCATCCGGTGACGGAGTACATCACCGGCTTGGATCTCGTCGAACTGCAGCTGCGGGTCGCGGCGGGCGAGCGCCTGCCGGTCAAACAACAGGACGTGCGTTTCTCCGGGCACGCCATTGAAGTCCGCTTGTGTAGTGAAGACCCCAACAACTCCTTCGCGCCGCAGAGTGGTCGCATGCAGCTGTGGCAAATGCCTGCAGGCGTGCGCGCGGAACATGCGCTCGAGTCGGGCGCGGTCGTGCCTGCCGAGTACGACTCGATGATCGCTAAGCTGATCGGTGGCGGCGCGACGCGAGAGGACGCGCGCAGAAGTCTGGTGACGGCGTTGGAAGACGTGGTTGCACTAGGCATGCCGACCAATCAGACATTCCTCGCGAGTTGTTTACGGCATCCGGTGTTCATCGCGGGCGAGGCCACGACGGACTTCATCGACGGCGAGGGCGAGTCGCTGTTCGTCGTTGACGCGGAAAGCACCGCGCGGGCAGCTGCGCTGACCGCCGTGATGTTGCAAGTAGTGACTCACCCGCGGTCCGTATCGCATGTCCGGCGGTCGGCGCTGGCGCCAAAGTTACCCGTCAGCGCACGCTTTGAGATGAACGACAACTTGATCAGCGCGACCGTTCGTCAGACCGGTGCGGATCAGTACGAAGTGACGCGTGGGTCGCGCACGTTCCAGGTGTCTATTGAAAACCTGGGCGAGGCGAAGGCGCGGGTCTGCTGTGAAGGGATCGTCGAATCGCTGGTCTATGCGAGCGATGAGTCCGAGTTGCTGCTGTTGTATCGCGGCTCAGTGTATCGCGCGGCGGATCGCAAATTGACGTCGGCAACTCGCGGCGGCGCGGGCGCCGACGGCAAGGTGCGCGCGTCGATGACCGGCCGTATCGTCGCCGTGCACGCGGCCGTGGGAGATGTATTGGTCGCCGGCCAGGCGGTCTTCACGCTTGAGGCAATGAAGATGGAGCACACGCATCGTGCGCCAGTCAGCGGTCGATTGGTGGCACTGCGCGCTGAATTGCACGAGCAGGTCATGGCGCATCGAGTCATTGCCGAGCTGAGTGTGGAGCCAGAGGTTGGCGTCACGGCCGGAGCTTCCGTGGAGGAACGGGTGTGAGCGACAGTGGAGTTCGATGCGAGCGGCGCGGCGCGATCTACGCAATCACCATCGATCGCCCGGATCGACGCAACGCTCTCAACAGCGACGTGATCGCGGCGATTGCAGCCGGCTACGAGGCCGCGCATGCCGACTCGCAAGCTCGTGTCATCGTCCTGAGCGGTACCGGCGATAAGGCATTCTGCGCCGGCGCCGATCTTGCGCCAGGCAAGAATTTCGCTTTCGACTTATCGAAGCCAACTATCGACTACGCGGATCTCGCACGCCTCGCGCGCCGGGCCACGTTGCCGACCATCGCGCGGGTTAACGGCGCGTGCATGGCCGGTGGCATGGGATTGTTGGGATTGGCGGACCTCGCAGTCGCGGCTGATCACGCGGTATTCGGGTTGCCGGAGGTGCGGATCGGTTTGTTTCCTATGCAAGTGATAGCGCTGCTGCAGCCGTTGGTGCCGGCGCGCGTGCTACGGGAGTGGTGTTTGACAGGTGAGCGTTTCGACGCACATACCGCGCGCGCTGCCGGTCTGGTGAACTACGTCGTGCCGGCCGCCGAGCTCGATGCAAAGGTTGAAGCACTGGCCAACAGCCTCATCGCCGGCTCGCCGACGGCGATACGTCGTGGGCTGTACGCGTTTCAGTCGATGGAGGACATGTCGTTCGCCCAAGCGCTCGCGTTCGCGGAGAGCCAGATCGCGCTGGCCGCCGGGACGCAGGACGCGCGCGAAGGCTTGGCGTCATTCAATGAACGCCGCGCGCCGGTGTGGACCGGACGATGAGTCGCGCCGTGTCAGCTTCCACCTCTCACAAGATCGTGCGCATCGGCGGTGCCTCCGCGTTTTGGGGCGACAGTGCCTGCGGTCCCATCCAACTCGCGGAACGCGCTGAAGTCGACTATCTCGTATTCGATTATCTCGCCGAAACAACGATGGCGATTCTGGCAGCGGCGCGCGCCAAGGACGCGAGTCTCGGCTACGCGACCGACTTCGTGCAGGTCGCCATGCGGAGCATTCTGAAAACCGTGGTGGATCGTCGCATCAAGGTGCTCGCGAATGCTGGCGGCATCAATCCGCAGGCGTGTGCCGCGGCACTGTCTAAACTGGCCGATGAGTTGGGCGTGAGCGTCCGCGTGGCCGTGGTGGAAGGCGACGATCTGAACGAGCGTTTCGGCGATCTGCCGGCGACCGATCTCGATGGCGTCACACCGGTGAAAGTGCCGCCACGCACGCTCAGCGCGAATGCGTATCTCGGCGCGTTGCCTATCGCCCGCGCATTGGAGGAGGGCGCGGATATCGTTATCACTGGCCGCTGCGTGGACAGTGCGCTGACGCTTGCCCCATTGATGGTCGAGTTCGGTTGGTCCGCGACGGATTACGACTTGCTCGCAGCGGGCAGCCTCGCGGGTCACATCATCGAGTGCGGCTGTCAGGCGACCGGGGGCTTGCATACTGATTGGCAGCGCGTCCCGGATTGGAGCGACATCGGCTATCCCGTGATCGAGTGTCGCAGCGACGGTTCGTTTGCGGTGACTAAGCCGCCCGGCACTGGCGGCTTGATCGAGCGGTTAGCGGTGGCCGAACAACTGCTGTACGAGATCGGCGATCCCGCGGCTTATCTGCTGCCGGACGTGATCTGCGATTTCTCTCAAGTCCGTATCGTGCAGGAATCGGCGGAGCGTGTGCTGGTGTCCGGCGCGCGAGGATACGCGCCGACGAGTAGCTACAAGGTGTCGGCCACTTATCGCGATGGGTTCCGCGCCTCGGGCACCATGATCATCATCGGTATCGATGCCGATGCGAAAGCGCGCCGTACCGGCGAGGCGATTCTGGCGAGAACGCGGGCTATGTTCGCGCGTGCGGGCATCGCGGACTACACGGCAACCCTAGTCGAGGTCATTGGCGCCGAAACGATGTATGGGCCGCACGCTCGCGTGCGACGGCCGCGCGAAGTGATGATGCGCGTCACTGTGACACACGAGTCGAAGCAGGCTTTAGAGCTGTTCGCTCGAGAGATCGCACCGTCGGGCACATCGTGGTCGCCTGGCACAACCATGCCGCCTGGTGGTCGCCCTGGCGCGTCGCCGCTCATCAAACAGTTCAATTGTCTCGTGCCTAAGACCGCGGTCGAGGTGCGAGTGCTGGTCGATGGCCAATCGATTACGCTGCCTGCGCCTGTGCATGTCGACTCAACAGCGCCGGCACCTCTCGCTGATGTATCAATCGCCGAGAACAGCGCCGCGACGAATGCCGTCACGCTGCCGCTAGCAGCGATTGCCTGCGCACGCAGCGGCGACAAAGGTGACAGAAGCAACATCGGAGTCATTGCGCGCAAGCCGGAGTTCCTGCCGCTGATTCTTGCGCAGCTGACCTCGCAAAGTGTCAGTGACTATTTCGCGCATCTGGTCAAAGGCGAGGTGCGCCGATATTTGCTGCCGGGGATTCAGGCCTGCAACTTCGTGCTCGATGAGGCGCTGGACGGTGGCGGGCCGGCGTCGCTGCGCATGGACCCGCTCGGCAAGGGCATGGCGCAGATGCTGCTCGATTTCGAAGTGCAGGTGCCGGCGGAACTCGCCAGTAAGCTGAGTTGAGTTCAGCGGTCGATTTCGTCCAGCCAGTCGAGTAGATACCGGGTGGTTTCGGCGGGGCGTTCCTGCTGAGTCCAATGGCCGCAGCCGTCGATCATATGAACGCCGCGCACGTCCGAGGCATTCGCGCGCATCACCGCGCCGGGATCGCCGCCCGGAACCATCGATAACACCAAGTCTCGTGTGCCGCCGATGTACAGGCACGGTTGCTCGATCTTGCGTTCGCGGTACGGCTGCAGAAACTCGAAATCGCGACGGTGATTGCGATAGCGGTTGAGCGGCCCACGAAAGCCTGAGCGCTCGAACTCACGCACCAGATAGTCGATATCGCGCGGTGTTAGCCACGACGGGAAGGGCTGCGGATCCGGCACACCATCGAGCAGCGCTGCGCCGAATGACTTGTTGGACCACGAGCCAGGCGGCGCGTCGCCCGACGCAGAGTAGTAGATTCGACGCAGCGTCGAGCGGATGTCTGTTTCAAACGCAGCGTCCGCGACGCCTTCCTGCGCGAAGTACACCTGATAGTGGAAACGTTGCCGTTGCGTGTAGCGCTCATCGAGCATTTGATCGAGCGGTCGCGGTGGAATGCCCATGAAAGGCACTGACAGTCCCGCAACCGCACGCACCTTCTCAGGTCGTACCAGCGCGGTGTGCCACACGATCGGCGCGCCCCAATCATGGCCGATCAGAACCGCGGGTTTGCCGTCGCCGAGCAATGTCACGATGCCGGCCACGTCCTCGATCAGTTCACTCAGCGCGTAAGCGGCGATGTCGTGCGGACGCTCGGATCTGCCGTAGCCGCGGACGTCGATGGCGCAGACTCGATAACCACGGCTCGCGATGGGTTGGATCTGGTGCCGCCACGAGTACCAAGACTCGGGAAACCCGTGTACCAGCACTACGAGCGGTCCGTCGCCGGCGAGCACAGCGCGCAGGTGGATACCGTTTACAAACAACCGGTGCGAGCGTACCGGCAACTTCATTTACGCCACGCCTGCTGGAGGGCTGTCACGATTTTCTCGCTCAACTGAGGGCTGGTTTCCGGGATGCTGGCCACGAGCCGACGCTCGGAGTCGAGAATATATAGCAGCGCCGTGTGATCGACGGTATAGCCGGAGGCGCCAGGCACTAGATGTTTCTCATACCGAACGTGGAATTGCTCGGCGACCTTGGCGATGGCGTCCGGTGCGCCGGTGAACGCGTGGATGCGCGGGTCGAACGATGCGACGTATGTTTTCAGCCGCTGCGCGGTGTCTCGCTCGGGATCGACCGTGACAAACACCGGCGCCACTTGGGTCGCGTCGTTGCCTAGCTTTTCTAGCGCGCCATGGACAGCGACCAACGTGGTGGGGCAGACATCGGGGCAGAACGTGAAGCCGAAGGAGACCAGCAGATAGCGCCCGGCGAACCGACGGTCGTCGGCCGTGGCCCCGTCTTGATCTATCAACCCCGCGAAAGAGGCAGGAATGACAGCCGGCGCTGAATGGCGCAGCTTCATTGCCAGCCCGGCGCCGAGCAGTAGCGCGACCGGTACGAGCAACAACCACACGCGTGAATGACGATCGGGCAGGGGCGGCTCCTGGGCTATCGAACCACCCGCAGCTTAGGCAGCGCGCGAATCCCCGTCTTGCGTGCGCTGGCCGCCAGTGGCATTAGCCACTCCACACAAGTTCTCCGCGATGTAAGCCTCTATTGTGAAACATCGAGCCCGCCCGTGAGGCGGCGACTACCAGGGGGATGTCGATGGATATTCAGGCAGCGGTGATCCGGGAGAAGGGCGGCGCGTTCAACCTGGAGCGTGTCGAACTGGCCGAGCCAGCCGCGGACGAAGTGCAGATCAAGATCGTCGCCTCGGGCATGTGTCATACCGACCTTGCCGTGCGCGACCAGCATATTCCGTTGCCGCTACCGGCGGTCCTGGGACACGAAGGGGCCGGGGTCGTGACGGCGGTGGGCCGCGGCGTTACCAAGGTGAAGCCGGGCGATCATGTCGTCCTCAGTTACGGCTCGTGCGGCCAGTGTGGCAACTGCCTCGCCGGGCGTCCGGCCTACTGCGCGCAGTTCCTGGCGTACAACGTAGGTACGCGCCGGCCGGACGGCAGTTGTACACACAGCAAGGACGGGCAGCCGATGACCGGTTGTTTCTTCTACCAATCCTCGTTTGCCACCCACGCGCTCACCCACGTGCGGAATATCGTCAAAGTGGATAAGGATCTGCCGCTGGAGGTGTTGGCACCGCTTGGCTGCGGTATCCAAACCGGCGCGGGCGCGGTGCTCAATTGCTTGCGTCCCAGCGCGGGCAGCTCAATCGCCGTGTTCGGTGCCGGCGCTGTGGGCTTGTCGGCGGTAATGGCCGCGGCAGTGGCGGGCTGCTCGCGAATCATCGCGATCGACATGCAGGACAGCCGACTACAACTGGCGCGTGAGCTGGGCGCGACACATGTTGTAAACGCAAAGGCCGGTAACGCGGTTGAGCAGGTGAAAGCCGCGACGGGCGGCGCGGGCGCGGATTTTGCTGTGGAGGCCACGGGCATTCCCGCCGTCATGACGCAGGCGTTCGATGCCTTGAATGGCACCGGGACCGTCGTGGTGCTGGGCGTGGCTCCGGCAGGTGCGACTGTCAGCGTGGACATCTCGAGCCTGCTGAACGGCAAGACCCTGCGTGGTGCCATCGAGGGCGAAAGCGTGCCGGACATTTTCATTCCGCGGCTGATCGAGCTGTGGCAGGCCGGTAAGTTTCCGTTCGACCGGCTCGCCAAGTTCTATTCGTTCGAGCACATCAATGAGGCGGCCGAGGACTCGGAGCGTGGCACCACCATCAAGCCGGTGATTCGCTTTCCGGCCTGATCAGCCAGTGAGCGCAAGTGCATCAACGGGTGCTCACGCTAGTCTCGGTTGAAGATCAATAAACGTTGACCGCGGCGCCTGCCGCGGCGTCGGTCTAGGGGGCGATGCATGAGTACGACGACAATCGAATCGGGTCGCGACGAAATCCTGCAAAGTGGTGCAAAGGGGCCAGTTACGGCCGGCCGCCATCGACGGAACGCGGTGCTGTACGCGCTGGTCTGCATTCTCGGGCTGTTGCCGACCTGGCTGCAGATGTCGCCGAGCTGGCAGACGGCGGGCTTGGGCCTGTTCGCGCCGGGCGCGGGCTTTGTGGCATTGGGCGGCTGGTGGATGTTGCTTTTTCCACTCACGCTCGCCGTGTTCTGGGTGTCGGTGGTCGCTTGGTTCTGGGCGGGCATGGTGATTGCGCCGCTGACCGTGTGGCTCGGCACGGCGGCAATAGCGGGTGCGCTGGCCGGGGAGGCGATCTGGGCACCGGCGCTCTATGTCGTGCCTGCGTCGGCATTCGCAATCTTTCTGGTGTTCCAGTACCGCGGCGCCAAGCGTCGGGCCAAAGACCGGGAAATGTTCAAGCTGCGCCAGACGTATTTCGATTCGTCACTCACTGAGGTGCGGCAGCTGGCATCCGCTGAGCCGGTGGCGGGCGAGCGCGAGCTTACACCGGATCAAATCGCGGCCGTGCGCTATGTGCTGGAACGCGCGCTGCAGCCTATCGATCAGTTCAAAGGCTTCACCATCATCGACCAGTTCCAGCCCGCTGCGATTCGTTACCAAATTAATCACATGGGCTTTGCGCTGGGTCTGATGCAAGCGCATTACACACCGAACTTCCACGGCTATCTGGCCCAGGCACAACGCAATCTGATCGAGAAATATCTAGTGCCCAGGGTTTGGGACTACTGGGTGTACGAGTCGATGTGGGGCCATTTCAATTTCACCCAGCATGATCCGGTGGTCCGCGACAACATCATGTTGTCGGGTTGGTTCGCGATGCATGTCGGCTCGTACACGCTGAACACCGGCGATCAGCGCTACGCGCAGCCTGGCAGCCTCACGTTCCGACTCAACGATCGCAAGGTGTATCCGCACGACCTGCACAGCATGGTCAAAGCGGTGTCCGATAATTTCGATCGCAATCCGTTCACGCTGTTTCCGTGCGAGCCCAACTGGGTCTATCCCATTTGCAACATGTACGGCATGTCGGCGCTAGCAGTGCATGACGCGGCTTTCGGTTCGAGCTATGTACGCAAAGTGCTGCCCGGTTGGATGGGCATGCTGAAAACCGAGTTCACCGATCTGAAGGGGTCCATCGTCGGCTTGCGTTCGAAGTGGACCGGATTGGAGATGCCGTTCTATTCCGGCGAAGCGGGCTTCGCGTTCTTTGCCAATGTGTTCTCGCCACCGCTGGCGCGACGGCTGTGGGCCATCGGTCGTAAAGAGCTGGGATTCTGTTTGGCCAAAGATGCCGAAGGTCAGTCGCGACTGTCGTTTCCGATGGATCAGATGCCTTTCCTGGACAAGATGGATCCTGGTCACTACAAGCCCGGCGTGTTGTTCGCCTACGTGGCGGTGATGATGAGTGCACGCGAGTTCGGTGACGATGAACTCGCAGAGGCCGCGTTACGCTCCATGGAGCAAGACTGCGGTCCGGTGATGGAAGACGGTGTGCTCACTTATCGCCGCGGATCCTGTCTCGCCAACGTGTGGGGCGTCGAAGGTCGGTTGATGCGCACCGGCGACTTCCGCAACTCGTTCGCCAAAGGGCCGCCGGCGTCTGCGCTCAAGGGGCCGCTGCTTGCGACGGCGAGCTATCCGGAAGTGCTGGTTTCCAAGGCGTTCAGCCATGGCGAAGATTTGGAACTGGTGCTGTATCCGGGCCGAGGCGCGGGTGCGCAGCGACTCGGATTGGAACGGTTGCGGCCGAATGCGACGTACACCGTTTCTGGCGCTACCGTCAGTTCGCTGACCGCCGACGCGCAGGGCAAGGCAACGTTGTCGGTCGAGTTGAACGGCCGCACGCCGGTGCATATCAAGCCAGCGAGCGTTCACTGAGGTGAGTTCCGTCATGCCGTCACTTGCAGGCGGCGACGTGAGCGGGGAAGTGGCTGACTATCTGCGGCCACATTTCCGGTCGCTCGCCGATTTGATTCGTCATCAGGCTCGGCGGTTGGAGAATCGTTGTGCCTTTGTCGCTCCGGCGCGGCGTTGGACGTACGCCGAGTTGGATGAAATCTCCAATCGGGTGGCGCAGGGTTTGTCGGCTGAGGGCATAGGTGCTGGCGACGTCGTAGCGTCGCTGACCAAGCACGGCGCTGAGTGCGTCATTCTGCTGCTTGCTGCCAGCAAACTCGATGCAGTGCTGGCGCCGCTGAACTGGCGGCTCTCGCCCCGCGAGCTGGAGTATGTGATCGGTGTGGCTCATCCCAAGGTGCTCGTGGCCGATGAGTTCATGGGACCGGTGCTGAGCGAAGTCGCGATGCCTAGCGTGCGCCGTCGCTTGACCACCGAAGGTGACGATCCGGCGACCTCGTTCTCTGGTTGGGCGGCTGGCTTCGAGGCGTTGGATCCCGGCGCGCAACCAGATCTCGATGACAGCGCGGCGCGCTTGTTTTCCTCGGGTACGACGGGGTTGCCAAAAGCCGTCGATCTATCTCATCGCGGCATCCTGATTCAGTGCCACGCTTGGACCGGACCCTTCGGTTACAGGAAAGGCGACACGGTGCATCTCAACGTGCTGCCGACGTTTCATGTCTCCGGTTTAGTGAACGCCGTGTGGATGCTGTATCTCGGCGGCGTCGCTGTGTTCTATCCGCAGTTCGAGCCACGCGAGTATCTGGCCGCGATTGCTCAACATCGTGTGACGGATGCCTTTGCCGTACCGGCCATGTTGAGAAGCATGGTCGAACTGCCGGAGATTCAGACCACCGACCTGTCCACGCTCCGAAGCATCGCCTATGGCGGCTCGCCCATCGATGAACCTTTGTTACGTCGCTGTGTGGAGCGATTTGGCTGCGGCTTCCTGCAAGTCTTCGGCATGACCGAATGCAGCGGCACGGTGACGTTGCTGTCGGCTGAGGATCACACCCCCGGCGAGGGGCGTTCGCAGCTGCTGCGCTCGGTCGGCAGGCCCGGTCCGCATATTTCGTTGCGAGTCGTCGATCCAGTGAGCGGTAACGCTTGCTCGGAAGGTGACGTCGGCGAAGTCTGGATTCGTTCGCCGCAGAACATGAAACGTTACTTCGGCAATGCCGACGCGACTGCGGCGGTGTTTCCGGAAGGCCGCGACGATAGCGGCGGCTGGCTGCGTTCGGGCGACGCTGGTTATCTGCGCGACGGCTATTTGTTCCTGCACGATCGCATCAAGGACATGGTGATTACTGGCGGCGAGAATGTTTATCCCGCGGAAGTCGAAAGCGTCGTGGCTGCGCATCCGGCGGTGGCGGAAGTTGCCGTCATCGGCGTGCCCGATCAGAAATGGGGCGAGACCGTAAAAGCTTGCGTGGTCCTCAAACCGACGCTGCAAGCGACGGCCGCCGACATCATCGAATTCACCCGCGCTCGTCTGGCGCATTACAAATGTCCCACCTCGGTGGATTTCATCGCAGCGCTGCCTCGCAATCCCAGCGGCAAGGTACTGAAGCGCGTGCTGCGTGAACCTTACTGGGTCGGGCATACGCGTCAGATCGGCTGATCTCTCTTTAGTTGGAGCAACTGCGATGCCTGAAACCTCTGCCGCCGCCATTCAGCGCGTCTTCGACTTGCAGCGTCGAAACAAGTGGCGACTCAAGCTGTCCAGTGCCGAAGAGCGCAAAGGTCTGTTGCGTCGTCTGCGTGAATCGGTCTCTGGGCATGAGAGCGAAATTCTGGCCGCGTTGGCTGCGGATCTGCGTAAGCCGGCGGCGGAAGCGGCCGGTGAGATTGGCAGCGTGATCGCCGACATCGACGACGCGTTGGCACATCTCGATGAGTGGATGACGCCGGTCGACGTGGAAACGGGCCCGCAGTTCGGTGGCGCGAAGGCGCGCATCGTTTACGAAGCCCGTGGCGTGTGCTTGTTGTTCGCTCCTTGGAATTTTCCTTTTCAGCTGCTGTTTGAGCCGCTAGTGCCGATTTTGGCGGCGGGCAACTGCGCCATTGCCAAGCCGAATGAGCTGACGCCCAACACCAGTCGCATCTGCGCGAAGATCATTCGTGACTGTTTCGATGAGAGCGTAGTTGCAGTGTTCGAGGGCGGCGTAGATCTCGCCAACCAGCTATTGGAGTTGCCTGTCGATCATGTGTTCTTCACCGGCAGTCCGAAGGTTGGCCGTGCGGTCATGGCTGCCGCCGCGAAGCATCTCGCGTCGGTCACGCTTGAGCTGGGCGGCAAATGTCCGGTGGTGATCGATGCAACCACCGATCTTGCCCAGGCCGCTGCCACCATCGCGGTCGCTCGCTGTTACAACTCCGGCCAGGTGTGCCTGTGCCCCGACGTCGCTTGGGTGCCGCGCGAACTGCGTGACGCCTTCGTGACTCAACTCGAGGCGGCGGTGCGCAATACTTTCTACGCCGATGGTGAACTCAACAAAGCGGCGTTCGGCAAGATCGTCGATGAGCGCAATCTGCACCGGCTCTCGGGCTATCTGGATGATGCCGTCGGTAAGGGCGCGAAGGTTGCGTTCGGCGGCAAGGTGGAAGCGAGCGATCGGACTGTGCATCCGACCGTGCTGGTCGACGTGCCCGCGAATGCCAAGGTGCTGCAGGAGGAAATATTCGGGCCTATCCTGCCAGTCATGACGTATTCCGATCCGCTGGAGGTTTGCGAGGCCGTGCAAAGCGGTGGCAAACCGCTCGCGCTGTACGTATTCAGTAACGACCGCGGCTTCACCGACACGATCTTGCAGAACACGTCATCTGGTGGCGTCACCATCAATGGCTGGGCGTTGCATTGGTTCGAGCCGAAGTTGCCGTTCGGTGGCGTCAACGAGAGCGGCATCGGCCGCTATCACGGTGTGCACGGATTCCGCGAGCTGTCGCATGAGCGTTCGGTGTTCGCGGCATGAAGGCACTGTGCTTCGATCTGCTGTCGGAGTATCGAGCGCTGGCGGCGCTAGTGGAGCGTTTGAGCCCGGAGCAATGGGCGCTGCCTTCGGCGTTCTATGGTTGGACGCCCTACGATGAAATCGCGCACTTGTGTTTGTTCGATGAACTGGCGTTGCTGGCCACCACCGACAGCGCAGAGTTTCGCGAACAGCAGCGACAGATCGAGGCCACCATGGCGAGAGGGCACGAGATCAGCCAGATCGCACGGGTGAGATTCAGTGGCTGGTCCGGAGCGCGGCTGACGGAGTACTGGCGTAGTCAGTTCGTGCAGCTGACGGCGATACTGGAGAGGTTGGAGCCGAAAGCGCGTCTGCCTTGGTTCGGCCCGGACATGAGCGCACGATCGTTTGCTACCGCGCGGCTCATGGAAACTTGGGCCCATGGGCAGGATGTTTACGACGTCCTGCGTCTTTCACGGCCAGCCAGCGCGAGGTTGCGACACATCGCGCATCTTGGTGTGGTGACGTTCGATTGGACGTTCGTCAATCGCGGCCTGCCGGTCCCTGGGCCAGCGCCGCGTGTCGAGCTCTTCGTTCCTGGTTGTGAGCTGTGGTCTTGGAACGAGCCGTCCCCGAGCAATTGTGTGCGAGGCCCTGCTGATGACTTTTGTTTGGTGGTGACGCAACGTCGCCACTATCTCGATACCTCGCTCGCGTTGGCGGGGTCGACTGCCGTTGAATGGATGCGGATTGCCCAGTGCTTCGCGGGTCCGCCGGCCGACGGGCCAGCGCCGGGCACGCGCGTCGTGCTGGATGCCGCCATCGCGTAATGGCGACGCTCGAGGCAGTCGGCGCCGCGCAACTGTTATCGCCGGCGTTGCGGCATGAGATCGAGCCTCGCCTGGCCGCACTGAGGGCGCCGCTGGCAGAGCGAGCGATATCGGACTACACCTTCAGCAATCTATTTCTGTTCCAGCGAGCCCACGACTACCGCTATCTCCCTGGTGAGTATCCGTGCATTGCCGGCACCGCGTACGACGGTACCGCGCATCTGCTGCCTTTATTCGATATCACTACGGTTGCCGGCGAGGTGCTCGAAGAACTGCTCGGCACGACCCAATGTTTATTCCCAGTACCAGCGGAGTGGGCGGCGCGTTTGGATAGCACCCGCTTCGAATGCCACGCGCTGCGCGATGACGCCGATTATCTGTTTCCCATCGAACAATTCGTTGCGTACGAACATCACGAGCTGCGAGGCAAGCGCACCGCGCTGCGTAATTTGCAGTCCAGTCATGTGATAACGACTGCGGCCATTTCCCCGGCGACGGTTGACGATGCATTGGCTGTGCTCGACGGCTGGTGCGAGGACAAAGGATTTACCCGGCTACAGGCCGATGGCGGACCGTGCGAACAGGCGTTGGCTGGTGTCGGCGAGGTGGCGCCGCTGCCGGGTTTTATCTACTACGCCGACGGCGCGCCGGCAGGCTTCGTGCTCACAGAAATGCTCAATCCCGGCGTGCAGGCGGTGCGCTTTGCCAAGGGGCGGGTCAGCTTCGACGGCATCTATCCCTTCATGTTTCATGACCTGAGCCGCCGTCAAGGCGGTGCCACGGCATGGTTCAACTTCGAACAAGACCTCGGCAACCCCGGGTTTCGGCGCTCCAAGCTGTCCTACATGCCCGGCGCGCTGTTGGACAAATATCGGGTCCGGCGCAAATCGACGACCGATGTACGCAAGTCAGCCGCTCGACACAAGCCCGGCGACGAGCGGCCCCGCTAGGCTGAACTAAGTTGTAAATCTGCACGCAGCGGATTCGACAACCGACAAAGTCATAAACATTCGAGTGGGGGATATGAGCGTGAATCGGCGAATCTGCTCGGCGGTTGTCATTGCCCTATCAACCGCAGCCGCGCATCAGGCGGCTGCTCAGGACGCGGCTGCGAAACCCGCAGCGTCGGCCAATCTGGAAGAGGTCATGGTTACAGCGCAGCGGCGCGAGCAATCATTGCTCGAAGTGCCGCTGGCCATCGCGGCGTTGACCGCCGACGATCTACAGAGTCAGGGCATCACGCACACCAGCAGCCTGTCCTCGGTGGTGCCGAACCTGCAAGTGAATAGCGGCTTCGGCGATGCGCAGCCCAACTTCTCCTTACGCGGTATCAGCGTCGGCAACGAATACAACACCAACCAGGCTTCGCCGGTGGGCGTGTATGTGGACGATGAATACCTGCCGTTCCGGTCTACGCATGCCATGCAGTTGTACGACCTGGAGCGCATCGAGGTGGTCAAGGGGCCGCAGGGCACATTGTTCGGCCGTAACACCACCGGCGGTGCCATCAACTTCATCACCAAACGCCCCGGGCTCGGCGCAACGCAAGGCTTCGTGGATCTGGGCTACGGACGTTTCAATGACGTGCGTGCGCAGATGGCCTTCGAAACCACGCCGGTCGAAGATAAATTCGGCGTGCGTGTGTCGGTGAACTACAAGGACGCAGACGGCTTCATCAAGAATCTGTATCCCGGCCAGGATGACGGTAACAGCACCGAGTCGCTGGCGGGTCGCGTCGCTCTGCGCTTTCACCCGAATGAAGCGTTGGATATGGATCTGAAGCTGTCGGCCTCTGGCGGTGATCCGACGCAGGCCGCGGTGTGGCAGCGAGGCACCGGCGCCAATCTCACCAATCCATTTACCGGCTACAGCCGCGAAGGGTTGGGCTTCTGGACGGTCGAGTCGTTCCGTATGGATCACAACAAGACCGATCAGAAGGGCGCGGTGTTCACCTTGCGCTACAACTTGAACGATCAGTGGGATCTCACGTCGCTGAGTTCTTATGGCGACGCCTCGCTGACGTTCGGTCAGGACGGAGCCAGTTCGCCGGTGAGCTTGCTCGACACGCGCTATCACAGCGACTTCAAATGGTTCAACCAAGAGCTGCGCTTTGCTTACGGCGGCGAGCGCTTGAACTTCCAGACCGGCGCGTACTACGGCACCGATCGCAACAGCACCGACAACAAGTACGGATTCTTCTTCTTTGCGGGTCCGGCGTCGGCGTTGTCGATCGTGCAGCACTTCGTCCAGGAACGCGCCTCAACAGCGGTGTTCGCACAGGGCGACTATCGGCTCACCGATCATCTGACCTTGACGCTCGGCGGACGCTATACCTGGGACGATGCGGAGTATCGCGACGGTTGGGCCTATTTGGGCGACATCAACTACGCTCCGGTCGCCTACACGGTGGGCTCGGCTAACGCGCCGTTGCCGGATAAGAAGGCCGATGCCGGTGCCGAGTCGTATCGAATCGCGCTCAACTATCTGACCGACGCGGGTCACATGTTTTATGTGAGCTTGAACCACGGTTATCGCGCCGGCACGTATAGCGGCCAGGGCTATTTCAGTCCGGATCAGATCTATCTGACCAAGCCGGAAGAGGTGGATGCTTACGAAGTCGGCGCCAAGGGGCGGTTCTTCGATTCTCGCGTGTCGGCTACCGCGGCAGTGTTCTATTACGACTACAAAGATCAGCAGATCAACGAAGTGGTCGGAGCGGTGGGCTTCCTGCGTAACGCCGGCAAGTCGAGCGTGAAGGGCGCTGAACTCGACCTGCAGGCGGATGTCAGCAGTTCGGTCTCGGCACGCCTGGCGTTGGGCTATCTCGATGCCAAGTACGAGACGCTGTCGCTCTCCGGGACGGTGCTCGACGACAACGATCTACCGTTCGCACCGCGCTTTACCGCGAATGCAGGTATCGATTGGACGATCGGAGAGATCGCAGCGGGCTCGGTGAAGTTCTCGCCGTCGGTGAGTTACACGACGCGGCAATGGTTCTCGCCGTTCAACGCCAAAGCCGGCAACAGCTACTTGCAACAGTCGGCGTTGACTCAGGTGGCGGCGAATCTGGCTTGGGAGCGCGACAACCTGTCGGTGCGGCTGTGGGGCACGAACTTGTTGAACGAAGAGTTCTACACCTATGGCTTGAATCTGCAGGGCTCGTTCGGCTACGACTACCTGCTGCCAGGGCCGCCGCGCATGTACGGTATCGCCGCTCGTTACAACTTCTGAGTTGATTGGTGCCCATGGTCTTGCAATCGGGAAGTCTGGCTGGGAAGACGCTGTTTATTACGGGAGCGAGCCGGGGCATTGGTCGCGCCATCGCGCTACGAGCAGCCCGCGATGGCGCGAACGTAGTCATCGCGGCCAAGACGGTGGATCCGCATCAGACGCTGGAAGGGACCATCCTGACGGCGGCACGCTCAGTCGAAGCTGCGGGTGGTAGAGCGTTGCCGCTGCAGCTGGATATCCGAGATGAGCAGGCGGTGGCGGTGGCCATGCATGACGCCGCTGAGCATTTCGGCGGCATCGATATTCTGATCAACAACGCCAGCGCTGTGGCGTTGGCGGATACGGCCAGTGTGTCGATGCGTCGTTTCGATTTGATGCATGCGGTGAATGCGCGAGGCACATTTCTTTGTACCAAGCTGGCGTTGCCGTACTTGCGCATGGCCAGTAATGCGCACGTGCTGAATCTGGCGCCGCCATTGGAGCTCGACGCTCGGTGGTTCGCGCCGCACGCGGCCTATACGTTGGCGAAGATCGGCATGAGCCTATGCACGCTGGCCCATGCTGAGGAGTTTCGACCGTGGGGAATTGCCGTCAACGCACTGTGGCCTTTGACGACCGTTGCGACAGCAGCGGTCAGCAACGTATTCGATCCGGACGGCCAGATGCGCAGCCGCTCGCCGGAAATTGTCGCCGATGCCGCGCACTACATTCTTACGCGCCCGGCGCGGGAGGTCAGCGGCAATTTCTTCATCGACGAAGAAGTGCTACGGGCCGGCGGCATCACTGATTTCGCGCGCTACGACCTCGATCCCCCTGGGCCAAGGACGGCCGATTTGTTTTTGCCCGAGGCCGTATTGCAACGTGCAGCCAACACCATCTCTTCGAGCAGCAGCGCATAGTCGTCCAGGCTGAGCCGGCCCTCCGGCTTGTACCAAGTGGTCGCCCAGTTGATGGCGCCGTGAAGCATGAACTGCGTGGCCTTGGTTTCGGCTCGCAACAGGCCCTGGCTTTCGCAGTCTTCCAGCACCGAATGCCACACGTCGAAGTAGCGTTTGCGTAGTTCCGTCAGCGGCGCCTTTTCCGCGGCATCCATTTCGCGCCATTCGAACAGCAACACGGCGTAGAAGTCCTTGGTCTGTTCGTTCAGCAGGCAATCCAGTTGCAGGCGAATCATTGCCTGCAACTTGGCGCGCGCATCGGGTGCGGCGGCGACGACCGCTTCAGCGCGTACACACAACGACTGCGCCGCCTGATGCATCACTTCAAACAGCATCTGGCGCTTGGATTTGAAGTGATGAAACAAACTGCCCGACAGGATGCCGACGATTTCGGAGATGGCTCGAGTGGTCGTGCCGTGGAAGCCGCGAGTGGTGAACAGATGAGCCGCCGCGCTCAAGATCCGATTGCGCATCAGCACAGTCTCGTCGGGCCGTGCGTAGTCCGGCACCGGCGGCTGGCTGAAGTTGTTGGCGGCTAGATCAGCCATGACTGCGTAACGCGCTCTGCCGGTGTACGAATCCAGCATTCCTACGCGGCGGCTCTCGCCAGTCAGCATCGAGCTCGCTGGCCGAAGGTTCGGCAGTGCTCGGTGCATCGAACTGCAGCGTCAGGCGTCGCGATCCCGCCAGGATATCCCTGGGCCGCAACCCGTAGATGCGGCGGATGGAATGGCTGAAGTGCGTGGAATCGGGATAACCCATCTTCAGTGCCAGCTCGGTGAGATTGCTGGCGCTGGTCACATAGGGCAGCAAGGCTCGCGCACGTTTCCAGGCGCAGAAGGTGCGGAAGGTCATGCCGATCTGCTCTTTGAACAGATGCACGAAACGCGAGAACGACAGGCCGGTGAGGCGAGCGCATTCGGCTGCAAAGTATTGCTCGCACGAGTGCGCGCGGATCTGTTCGACGGCGCACTTGATGCGCTCATCGAGCCGGCGGGCTTTCAGCGGCTGGCCGAAGAAAAATCGATCGATGGCTTCGGCGGACGGTGCAAATGTTTCCACGCCGTCGATCCAGCGTTCGAATGCGCCACGGATGCGCAGATAACTTTCGGTCGGCGCTGATAGCAGCTGAGGAAATTGCCGTAGGAAGTCTTCGATGTCGACGCATTCCGGTTCGATGAGCACGTCCCACACGACGCGGTCGTTCGATTGGATGACATGCGGCACGTTCGGCGGCACGGCGGCCCAATAAGCCTGGCGCGGCGGCTCGTCGCCAATGGTGATGGTGAACGGTATGTCCCGGGCGATGTAGATGGTGAGCGAGCCGAGCGTTCGCTGGGAAATGGCTCCCAGGAATCCGGCATACACCACGCGCTCGGGAGTGATGGTCATGGCCATGCGGCCGTTGAAGGAGCCACGCGCGAAACGCTGATCGCGATCGGTCGCGGCGGGTCGAGAGTCGGTCGTCTGCGGCATGGCGCCCCCTGAATCCAACAGCTCTACTACTTATATATGTATCGCTCGGACCCGCCCGGCTCGGGCTACGGCCTCGTGCGTGGGGCTGAGTGTAGCAATCCAGGCCGCCCAATCAAGCGCATGCTTGGTTATTTTTCGAGCAACTGTCGGGTGGCTGTTGGGCGCAAGACTGGGGGCCGCTTTGCGATTGAAATGCTTGGGATTTTCTACCCTTCCACTAGCCGAAGTCCTATGAATTCCTACGCCCACGAGCCTGCGCCGTTCGAGTTTTCCGGCCGGGTGGCGGTCATTACCGGCGCGGCGAGCGGCTTTGGTCTCGAGATTGCCCGGGGTTGTGCCCGGGCCGGCATGAAGCTGGTGTTGGCAGATATCGATGCGGTCGGGCTGGCCGCGGCCGTCAGCGAACTGTCGGCTGTTACGCCCTGTGTGTCCGCCCGAACGGACGTGCGCATGGCCGGCGATCTAGAGGCGCTCAGTGCTCTGGCGTTTGAAACATTCGGCGCAGTGCATGTGCTGTTCAATAACGCCGGCGTGGTGTTAGCACGGCCGTTGTTAGAAACGCGCGCTGAGGACTGGCGCTGGATGTTGGATGTGAATTTGAACGGCGTGATCAACGGTGTCGCCGCGTTCGTTCCGAAGATGTTACGTCAGGGTGAAGAAGGACGAATTGTGAACACGGCTTCCGCGGCGGGCTTTTTATCTGTGCCCGATCTGGCGGCTTATTGTGTGAGCAAACACGGTGTCGTCGTGCTGAGCGAAGTGTTGCATCAGGAGTTGCAGTCGCAGAATGCCGCGCTCGGCGTCACCATCCTGTGCCCGGCGTTCGTGTCGACTGGGATCATTCACAGTGATC
>NZ_JAEUPY010000102.1 GCF_016790065.1 Steroidobacter sp. | reverse complement strand
GGCCCGCAGGAAGCTGATGGCCTCCGGTTGATCGAGCTGTAGTAAACGCACGTAGGCTTCCTGAGCGACGTCTCGGGCTTCCTGCTCGTCGCGAATGCGGCTCATTAAAAAGGCATGCAGCGCGCCGTTGTGCTCGTCGATCAACCGACCGAGGGCCTGACGCCGGGCCGCGGGCGAAGCCGCCGCCTCGGGCGAGTCCGCTGACGACGAGTCTGGTGAGTTCAAGCCCATTCAGCTCCCGGCGGCGCCATCAGGAGGCCGCATACCTAGTGAGACAGTCGAAGGTCCGATTCTGGTACTGCGATTTGGCCTAGCCAAGCTGAAATTCGCTCATTCCGGCCTTCCCAGGGGTACATACAGCGCGCTTGGGTAGGCCCGGTCGTGAAACAGGGTCACCGTCACCGGCTGGGCGTCCTGCATGGACTCGGCCGCAACCACCCCGCCGGTGTTGTAGTTCTTTTCGCTGGACAGGGAATTGACCGGCTCGATCACCAACCGCAGCCGGCTGCCCCGGAGCACCTGGCGGGACACGAAGCGGAACGAGTCGAAGTCATACCGCAGCGGGGCTCGCGTCGTCACCAGCTTTTGCTCCCGCAAGCCCTCGCGAAACCGTGCACGCATCTGATCGCGGGATAACGCGATGCTCGAGCCATCCTGCCGGATCTCAGAGATCGAGACACTGAAATCGGTATCGGGGCGGTCGATGGCGATCCAGGCCGATAGCTTGAAGAAGCCACTAATCTCGGTGTCCTGGGTGAACGGCTCGCTGTGATACACCAACTGCTTGCCGCTACTTGCGTAAACCAGTCGCTGATCCACCAATCCGCCGATGTCGGTATCGGCCGCTTCAATCTGCGCTGAGCTGGTGTCGCGCGGATCGTAGATATAGGTATCGGGGCTGCCACCCTTGCCCTGCTCTCGCCGCAAACTGCCCGACGCGAACACATCCGCGGCACCTCGAGTCGAATCGAGGAACAACAGTTGAGATTTGGCCGTGACCGCGTCGAGCGTCGGCGCGTAGCGCCACTGGTCAGCACCCATCACGTAATAAGCCACGCGATCCCGCAGGAAGTCCGGCTTGGCCCCACTCTGCAGGGTCCACGCGTACCACTCGAGATGCAGCTTGGGCAGATCCAGCAGCGCCGCCGGACCGAACTTCAGCCCGCCCGTCTCGGCCGTCGGCGTGCGCGTTCCCGCATGATCCCAAGGACCGATGACGAGATAGTGCCGTGCCTGCTCCTCCGGCGTCGCATATCTCATATGTTCGCGGTAGAACCGCAACGCTCCAGGTTGATCGCCGTCGTGGCTGCCGGTGATCGTCAGGATCGGCAGTTGCAGGCTCCGGTATTGCTCGACCGTCGGCACGTGAGCATCCCAGTAGGCGTCGAGCCGTGGATGTTGTAACCATTCCTGAAAAATCGGCGACGGGGTGCCCAGCATCTGATCGAGCTCGCGCAACGGCCGGCCCGACTCGAACCACTCGCGATTGAGCGCCGTCCAGAATGCCGAATCGCCGGAGATCGCGGCCTGCGAGGTACGGCCTGCAGTGAAGGTGAGCCACTGCAAGGCGTAGGGATACGGCATGTTGCCGAACATCGGGAAATCGAAGCCCGGATACACCGAGGCCGCCGGCACGATCGTCGCTAGATGCGGTGGCCGCTCCTTGGCGGTGGCCCACTGGTCATAGCCCGCATACGAACCGCCCCACATGGCTACCTTGCCGTTGCAGTAAGGTTGTTTTGCCAACCACTCCACCACGTCGTAGCCATCGTTGGCTTCCTGAATGAACGGACGGAACGTACCTTCCGAGTTACCACGCCCGCGAACGTCGACCGTCAGGAACGGCAGCCCATGCGAGGCGAAGTAAACGCCGCGTTCGTGATACGTCTGGCCGATGTATGGCGTGAGCGT
>NZ_JAEUPY010000096.1 GCF_016790065.1 Steroidobacter sp. | reverse complement strand
GCTTTGCGTCGCCGTCTTTCGACGGGTATGCCCTTACTCGACGGGAGACAGTTTGCTGGAAGCGGGGCCCCGCAACTATCGGACGTGCCCCCATGGGGCGCCGCCGAACGTTTGCAAACCGCCTGAGGCCAACCAGTAGCGCCTGTTGAGCATACTCAAGCCCTTAAGCGAGGCCGTAAGGTGGGTAGGTAGCTGTGCCTACGAGGCGATAGTGGCCCTGTCACGTTGGAATATTTTGCCGATAGGATTTGCACATGAGTTCGAGCGACGATATTGCGTCAGTGGCTTGAGGGAGCGCCTCATGCAGCTGTGCCGAGGCAGTGATCGATAGCGTTCAACAGTTGTATTGGCAACAGAACTGCCGGAGCCATCACAGTCGACGTTCGCTGCGGGCTGACAAACTGCCGCCAAATACAGTTGCGGCAGGATCAATATGAAAGGCGTGGTGTTTACTGAATTTACCGACTTCGTCGAGCGCCAGATGGGCATCGACATGGTGGATCGGATGTTCGATGAGAGTCAGCTCGCCTCTGGCGGTGCCTACACCTCCGTGGGCACTTACGATCATCGGGAGATGGTGGCGCTAGTCACCACGTTGTCGCGTCTGTCCGGCACGCCGGTGCCGGTGCTGCTGAAAGCATTCGGCGGTCATCTGCTCGGCCGGTTCTTGATCGGCTATCCCGCGTTCTTCCAGCAGGCCGGCTCGCTGTATGCGTTCATCGAAAGCATCGATCGCCACATCCATGTGGAAGTTCGCAAGCTGTATCCCGATGCCGAGTTGCCGTCGTTCAGTGCACGCACGATCGCGCCGGGCGTGATGGAGCTCGACTACCGTTCCTCGCGAGGCTTCGCCGATCTGGCCGAAGGCTTGTTGGTGGCGGCCATCGCTCACTATCGCGAACCGGTGAGCCTGCAGAGGCAGGACAACGTTCCCGAACCGGCCGCAACGCGCTTCACGCTCAGCAAGGCTGTCTGAGCGATGACTGACGCGGTCGAGCGGCGCTGGCGCAGAGAGCGTCAAGCGAGAGAGGAGGCCGAGCGACTGCTGGAGCAGAAGAGTCGCGAACTCTACGAACGCAACGTAGAGTTGCAAGCGCTCGCTCAACGCGTCATGGCCGCCGACCAAGCGAAAGGCGAATTCCTCGCGAACATGAGTCACGAGATTCGCACGCCCATGAACGGCATCGTCGGCATGGCCGAGTTGCTGCTCGATACTGCGCTCGAACCTACTCAGCGCGAGTACGCACAGAGCGTGCGACAAAGTGCCGCGCTGCTGCTCACCATCATCAACGACATTCTGGACTTCTCCAAGATCGAAGCCGGCCGACTGGATCTGGAAAAGATTCCCATCGATGTGCGTCGGGTCGTCAGCGATTTGCATCGAGAGATGGCGTTGCAACGGCCGCACAAGAGCGTTGCGTTCGAGCTGCAATTGGCTGCCGATGTGCCCGCAGCGGTGCTCGGCGATTCCACACGGCTACGGCAGATACTGCTGAATCTGGTCAGCAATGCGTTGAAGTTCACCACCCGAGGCAGCGTCGTCATCTCGATGACCGCTGCGGAACAGACCGAGCAGACCGCCATGCTGTCGCTGGCCGTCAGCGATACCGGCATCGGCATCGCGCCGGACGCGCTCGAACGTTTGTTTCAACCGTTCATGCAAGCCGATGGCTCGACCACGCGCCGTTTCGGCGGCACCGGTTTGGGCTTGTCGATTGCACGACGACTGGCCGAACTCATGGGCGGATCGATCGAGGCACGCAGCGAGCTTGGGCGCGGCTCGATCTTTACCTTGAACATTCCCTGCGAAAAATGCGCAGTCGTCGTCGAACCACGCGAGACTGCGCTACCCGTGGCGCCGGTGCTGGCGAATGGACCGCAGGCCACGATTCTGGTCGCCGAAGACAATGCAGTGAATCAGAAGGTCGCGCAGCGCTTGCTCGAGCGGATGGGCTATCGCGTGCACTTGGTCGGCAGTGGTGTCGAGTGTATCGATGCCTGGCGCAACGGATCGTTTGCGGCGATTCTGATGGACTGTCAGATGCCTGAGATGGATGGCTTTGACGCCGCGCGCGCCATTCGCTCCGCCGAGCAAGGGACCGCATCTGCAATTCCCATCATCGCGATGACGGCCAACGCCTTGGTTGGTGACCGCGAGCGCTGCTTCGCGGCCGGCATGTCCGACTATCTGTCGAAGCCGGTGGATCGCGAGTTGCTTCGACTGTGTATGCAGCGCTGGGTCGTTAGTTGAGCTGACGCTGATAGATAGCGTCTAGCTTTCTTCTGGCGCCAGCGACGCAGCCGCTGCCTTGCGTTCGAGAAGCGCCAGGAGCTGGGCACAAATCTCCTGAGGCACCTCGATGGGGGTAAGGTGTCGCGCGCGCGGAATGATTTTCAAAGTCGAGCCGGCGATGGCTTCGTGCAGCTGGCGGGACATCGACACGGGCGTTGCGTAGTCATCTTCACCCACGACGATTGCGACAGGCACCGTGATCGATGGCAGTAGCGGACGCAGATCCGCATCGCCCATCATGATGCACGTCGAGCTGTAGCACTCGACATCGTTCGCACCGAAGATCGCGCTGATCTCATCGACCACGCTGGGGTGCGCCTCGCGAAACTTGTCGCTGAACCAGCGAGTGCCCTGGAACTCGACCATGCTCGCCAGGCCTT
>NZ_JAEUPY010000094.1 GCF_016790065.1 Steroidobacter sp. | reverse complement strand
CGGTGAGCATTGGCTCCTTTCAGATACCGCAGCACTTCGCATCGGAATGGATTCATCGGATGGCGGGTCGTTCATCGGGGGGTGAAGCCGTTGTCCGACGCTCCTATTCGATGGCGAATGCGCCGGCTGAAATGAGTGACGAACTTAGGATCAACGTCCGAGCCATGCCACCGTCCGATGATGGTCCCGACGCGCCCTGGGGACGCGGCTCAACCTACCTGTTCTCCCGTCGTGCCGGCGATCGAATTCAGGTGCGAGGCCCCTACGGGCTGTTCTGTGACACCGGCAGCACACGAGAGAAGATCTTCATCGGCGGTGGCGCCGGCATGGCGCCTCTTCGGTCCATCATCGTTGACCTGTTGAGGAACCGCGCGAGTGCTGCGCGTATCAGCTACTGTATGGGGCAAGGACTCGCCGCGAGCTGTTTTATCGACGAGACTTCGAGCAGCTTGCGGGCGAGTTTGGCAACTTTTCATGGCGTGTCGCGCTGTCCGATGTTGCGCGCGAGGACGAGGGGAGCGAAGCACGGGGATATATCCACCAAGTAGTCTACGACGAATATTTGAGTCGCCACTCCGATCCGAGGGAATGTGAGTATTATTTGTGTGGGCCGCCAGCGATGCTAGCAGCTACTAGGGCCATGCTGACGACCCTGGGCGTGCCCGCTGACCGGGTCTTCTTCGATGATTTCGGGATCTGACCGCCTGACGACATCTGAGCGCAGGAACCCGCGGTTCCACACTGCATCAGTGGCGCAGAACTGGCTTTATTGAAGTGGGCAGGAATAGCTCGTCGGTCCTAGACACCCATTTGCAGTGAAACTTGAGCAGGTCGAGCAACTCGTCATTGTTGAACGGCTTTTCCAGAAAGCCGACGGCGCCATTCTTCATGGCTTGTACTGCCATCCGCACATCGCCGTGTCCGGTCATGAAGATCACAGATAACATCGAACCGGAACGAATAAGGTGTTCTTGCACTTCCAATCCGCTCATCCCAGGCATGTGCACATCGAGCAGCACGCAGGATGGCCGATTCGGATCGTATTCGGAGAGAAATTCGGTCGGGCTGGCAAAGGCCACGGTGCTGTAACCAATCGTTCTAAGCAGAGTGGAAAGGGCTCGACGCACGCCCTCGTCGTCGTCTACGACGTATATGACTGGTTTCGGCGGAATGCCCGCTCTCGCGCACATCGCCCTGTCCCCCGTGTGGTCGTAATCGCAGTCGCCCGTGCAGGTTCTACGCCGCGATAACGTGGATGTCCATGGTTCGGCAATCCAATATTTTTGGCACGCAGTAAGTCCCGTCGGGCGAGTCCTCAGAGAAAATCTGGAGTGCGCTCCAGGTCCAGGTTCGATGCGTGCCGCGAGATTTTGTCGGGCAGTTATAGCGAGAGCATGCTCCGCTAGAAGTTGAGCGGCGGGGCCGGCGCTACGATCCCCGGCTTGGAGCGGACTACTTGTTCAATTCAGCCGCGACGCCTTCGGCTTCCTTCGCAGCGTTCTCATAGAGCTGTGCGAGCTGCTCGCAGTGCTTGGCGACGTTCTCGTAGTTCGCCGAGCCCTTGGGCGGCGTGCGGCCATGATAGAGCTTGGCGAGCTTGCGATGTGACTCCGCCTTTGCGCGGAGCTGGGTCGCTTCGCTGTTGAATTCCGTGGCGACTTCTCTATCGCCGCGATGATCCATGTCCGTCTTATGCATGTGCATCGGGGGCTTGCTGTCCTTTTGCTCCTGAGCAGAGCGCGCCGTTCCTCCGAGTAACATTGCACCAGTGGCGAAGGCGATAACGATCCGGCGGTTCATTGATTTTTCTCCATCGTTGAAAGCGTAGAAGACTATTGGCGGGAGATTCTCAACCTGGAAGCGCTGGCTAAGCACGACAGGATCCAGCGTGCGACGATGAGCACTGATCGAGGCGATCCGCTCCCGGGCTGCATATCCACGAGGCGCCTCCTCTATTGTACGGTGGAGGCATTATGCGGACGACCGAAGGCGTTGGGTCTGCGGGGAAGCGCGGGAGCGGGTTCGGATAGCCCTGAGGGGGAGCTTGGGCGGTCGTGACGGAGAATCGCCCACGCCGTGCGTTGCGGCTCAACGGGGAACACAGTCTGCATGCGAGCCGTCACAACGGCGGGGCCAACGCGATGGCGCTTGACCTTGCCATAGTGGCAAGGTTCATCATTCCGCCATGTCAATCACATTCGTAGGCAGTGAGGCCACCATGGGTGCGAGAGCTCCCGTCGAGTTGACTGAGGCCAAAGAGCGCGGTTATCACAGCATCGGCCGTGCCGCCGAGCTTTCGGGCGTTACGCCGAAGATGATTCGGCACTACGAAGCGCTCGAGCTGATTCCCAAAGCGGCTCGAACCGCGGGCGACTACCGGGTCTACACGGGGACAGACATCCATACGCTGCGTTTCATTCGGCGCGCCCGTGATCTTGGTTTCTCCATCGAGGAGATCTCGAATCTGTTGGGCCTATGGCGCAACCAGCGCCGCGCCAGCAAGGAAGTGAAGCGCCTTGCGTCCAAGCACATTGCCGAACTGGACAGCAAGATCGAGGAGCTGACATCGATTCGGACGGCGCTCGCGAAGCTCGCCGCTCACTGCCACGGCGACTCGCGCCCAGAGTGTCCCATTCTAGATGATCTGGGTCGCTTGCCACCTTCGGAATAACTCAGGACACGAGCATGAAACATCATCCTCATTCGCATGCACACACGCACGCGCACGAAACGAACAATAAGCACGTGGACTCCTGCTGCTCGACAAAGCCAGCAAAGCAAGAGCGGTCTCAAAGTGCGTCGCTCGGATCTCACGGCCACTCTCACAAAGAGCACGCCTGCTGCAGCAGCACCAATGCGACGTCCGGAGCCTCGGCCGACGCCGCGACATCAATTGATCCAGTCTGTGGGATGACGGTATCGAATGATTCGCCACACGCTGCGAACCATGCGGGTCAGAGTTACGTGTTTTGCTCCTCCGGTTGCCGCGCAAAGTTTGTAGCTGATCCCAGTCGTTACCTGGACGCGGCGAAGAAGCCGCACGTTCATGCGCCTCAGCCCAGAGCGGCACCCGCTGGTATAGACGTTACGCCAGGAACGATCTACACCTGTCCGATGCATCCGGAAGTGCGGCAAGTGGGTCCCGGCGACTGCCCTATCTGCGGAATGGCGCTTGAGCCGGAGATGCCATCTGAGGAGGAGGACGATACCGAGCTTCGCCGCGTTCGAAGCAAGTTCTGGCTCGCGCTCGCGCTCACGGCGCCGGTCGTGATGATCGCGATGCTGCCGCACATGCTCGATCTGCATCTCTCGAACGCGGTTGCTCAGTGGCTCCGCGGTGTGGAGCTCGTCCTCTCGGCGCCCGTGGTGCTCTGGACAGCTTTGGACTACTACCGCCGGGGCTGGATGGGCGTCGTGAATCGCTCGCCAAACATGTACACGCTGATTGGCTTGGGCGTGGCAGTGGCATTCCTCTACAGCATCGTCGCCACTTTCCTGCCGCAGGCGTTTCCGGGCGAGATGCGCGATGAGCATGGGATGGTGGGTGTTTACTTTGAAGTCGCGGCCGCGATCATTGCTCTGGTGCTGCTCGGGGAGTGGCTGGAGCTGCGGGCGCGAGGACGAACGAGTGCCGCGATCCGTCAGCTATTGGGGCTCGCGCCGAAAACGGCGCGTCGAGTGAACGATGACGGCACCGAGGAGGACGTGCCGCTCGGTCACGTGCACGCTGGCGAGCGGCTGCGAGTTCGTCCGGGCGAGAAGATTCCAGTCGATGGTCGAGTGGACGAAGGGCGATCGAGCGTCGATGAATCCATGCTGACGGGCGAGCCGATGCCCGTCGAGAAATCGCCGGGCGACCGTGTCGCCGGGGCTACGATCAATCAGACCGGCACACTTGTGGTCGTGGCCGAGCGGGTTGGCGCTGACAGCCTACTGTCGCAGATCGTCACGATGGTGGCTCAGGCGCAGCGTTCGCGCGCACCGCTGCAGCGGTTGGCTGATCGCGTCGCTGCATGGTTCGTACCGGCCGTCATCGTCATCGCGGTCGTGACTTTCGTCGCGTGGTGGCTGGTCGGGCCGGAGCCGCGGCTTGCCTACGCGCTCGTCAATGCAGTGGCCGTATTGATCATCGCCTGTCCTTGTGCGCTGGGACTTGCCACGCCTATCTCGATCATGGTCGCAAGCGGTCGCGGCGCGCAGCTTGGCGTGCTCTTCCGAGACGCGCAGGCAATCGAGAACCTGCGCCATGTCGATACGCTGGTGCTCGACAAAACCGGCACGATTACCGTTGGCAAACCGACGTTTGATCGCACCATTGCCGTGAATGGCTACAGCGAAGTGCAGGTTCTGAGCTGGGCGGCGGGACTGGATCGCACCAGCGAGCATCCCCTGGCGCGCGCGGTAGTAGCCGGTGCTGAAGCGCGTGCTGCGAAGCCGGCGACCGTCGACAACTTCGAGTCAATCACAGGGCAGGGGGTGCGCGGCCAATCGGAAGGGCATTCGTTGGCACTCGGCAATACAGCGTTGATGCGAGCCCACGGTGTTTCGGTTGACCCAATTGCCACCCAGGTCGACGAGCTGCGGC